>JBAQDW010000077.1:0-3037 GCA_049286445.1 Rhodoferax sp.
GCCTGGTACGTTGGCGGTTTTGATTTTGATTGGCGCGGCAGTCGTCTTGTTCCTCTTGCCGAGTGACTTCTTTTCATCCAGGTTCGCTGGCTCATTGCTTAAGGATGGTGACAAAGGGACGATCTCAACCAAGGTGGCATCACCGGACGCTGCACCCGACGATCTGAATGTGGTATCTCAACTGCCCGAAGCTGGCACCCAATTTCCAGTAATGCCGCAAACAGCTCCAGAAAACTCGCCTAGCGTGGTGGCGGCTCAAGAACCTTCTGCAAGCCCTTTGCCTGTCACGGTCAACGGCAATGGAGACGTAGCAGGGACTGTCGTTTTGAAGGCGACCAACGCGTCATGGGTTGAGGTGGTTGACAGTCGAGGGGTCGTTCAAGTTCGGAAAATTATGGCCGAAGGTGAAGTAATTGGTGCATCCGGTGAAAGTCCACTTTCTGTTGTGATTGGTCGTGCAGACGCTGTTGCTGTTGAGGTGAGAGGAAAAAACTTCAGCCTTGACAATTTGACCAAAAATAATGTTGCTCGTTTTGAGGTGAAATAGTGGACTCTTCTAAGCCCATTGCCATTGCGCTACCTAAGCCGCGCCGTTCATTACAAGCTCAAGTGGTCTGGGGTCAGCGAATAGTTACTGTGGGCGGCGATGCCCCTGTGAGAATTCAATCCATGACCAACACAGACACCGTCGATGTGATTGGCACAGCGATCCAGGTCAAGGAACTCGCGCTGGCAGGTTCCGAAATGGTGCGCTTGACGGTGAACACACCCGAGGCAGCCGATGCTGTGCCCCACATCAGGGATCAGTTGGATCGAATGGGAATTGATACACCATTGGTTGGTGATTTCCATTACAACGGTCACCGATTACTCACTGATTTTCCGGCCTGTGCTGAGGCTTTGTCAAAGTACCGTATCAATCCGGGTAATGTGGGCAAAGGTGATAAGCGCGACAAACAGTTTGGGCAGATGATAGAGGCCGCTATTCGATGGCAAAAACCAGTGCGGATTGGGGTGAATTGGGGCAGTTTGGATCAAGATTTGTTGGCCGACTTAATGGATCGAAACAGTCGTCGCGCTGTCCCTTGGGGTGCCAAACCCGTGATGTACGAAGCCCTGATTACGTCTGCTATTGAGTCAGCGAGCCGTGCTGTGGCCATGGGGATGTCAGCCAATCAGATTATTCTTTCTTGTAAAGTGAGCGGTGTTCAAGATTTGATTGCGGTTTATCGGGAACTGGCTGCCCGGTGCAGCTATCCCTTGCACCTGGGTTTAACTGAGGCAGGGATGGGGACCAAAGGCGCGGTAGCGTCTGCTGCTGCGCTGTCAATCTTGTTGCAAGAAGGCATTGGTGACACGATACGCGTGTCACTCACTCCCCAACCTGGGGAGTCCCGCACGCAGGAAGTCTTGATTGCCTGCGAGATTTTGCAGGCGCTTGAACTCAGGTCATTTGTTCCAAGTGTCACGGCTTGCCCGGGCTGCGGTAGAACCACCAGTACAACTTTTCAAGAACTGACCAAGCAAATCGAAGATTTTTTGAGACATCAGATGCCGGTTTGGCGCGGGAAGTACCCCGGGGTCGAAAAGCTCAAAGTGGCTGTGATGGGCTGCATTGTTAACGGACCGGGAGAAAGCAAGCACGCCGACATTGGTATCAGTCTGCCTGGCACTGGTGAGGCACCAGCCGCCCCCGTCTTCATTGACGGAGAGAAGGCGTTGACCTTGCGTGGCGAGACTATTGCCCAGGAGTTTCAGCAGATTGTTGAAACTTACATCGAGAAGAGATTTAGCAAGGACGCAGTCATTTGACTGCTTTGATAACGCGCATGAGTGAAAAAAGTTCGATGACCAGATTCGACAAACTAACGGGTGTCAAAGGGATGAATGATGTCATCCCACCCCATTCGGCGGCAGTCGAATGGCTGGAAGGGCGTGTGAGGGCCTTGATGTCAAGGTATGCCTATAAAAATATTCGTACGCCGATCGTTGAGCGAACCCCTTTGTTTGTTCGTGGTTTGGGCCAAGTCACTGATGTGGTTGAGAAAGAGATGTACTCGTTTGAGGATCGTTTAAACGGAGACTCTCTTACCCTCAGGCCCGAAGGTACTGCTGGGGTGGTGCGCTCGGTTATCGAGCATTCTTTGCTTTACGACGGTGGTAAACGCTTCTACTATATCGGTCCCATGTTTCGCCATGAGCGCCCGCAGCGGGGCCGTTATCGTCAATTTGATCAAATCGGCGCTGAGGCTTTAGGCTTCTCTGGTGCAGAGATTGATGCCGAACTGATCTTGTTGGCGGTTGCGCTTTGGCGGGATATCGGTTTGACCGATGTGAGGTTGGAATTAAATAGTCTTGGCCAGCCAGAAGAGCGTCAAGAGCATCGCAAAGCCCTAATCGCTTATTTTGAGAGCCATCAAGACGTTTTGGATGAAGACTCTCGTCGCCGACTTGTAACTAACCCTCTTCGGATTCTGGATACCAAAAATCCGTTGATGCAGGACCTGGTCAAGGGTGCGCCTCGCCCTATCGATTACTTAGGCGAGAGTTCACTGGCGCATTTTGAATCTCTCAAAGTTATCCTAGATGACAACCAGGTGTCCTACACCGTTAACCCTCGATTGGTGCGAGGACTGGATTATTACAACCTGACTGTTTTTGAGTTCACAACAGATCGCCTTGGGTCGCAGGGCACCGTGTGTGCCGGCGGTCGTTATGACTATTTGATGGAAAATTTGGGTGGTAAGGCAGCACCTGCCGTGGGTTGGGCTCTTGGCGTGGACCGCATCTTGGAGTTACTCAAAGAACAGCAAGGATTAGCGGAGGTGGAATCCCCATTGGATGCCTACGCCGTGGTTTCTCATTTATCTGGTATGCCTTGCGCTTTGAAGACGCTTCAGGCATTACGAAGTGCGGGTGTGAGTGTTCAAATGCACACAAGTTCAGATGGCGTTATGGCCAGCATGAAATCGCAGTTCAAGCGCGCAGACTCAAGCCGGGCGCAGTTTGCCTTGATTTTTGGCGAAGAGGAAGTCGC
>JBAQDW010000078.1:0-6167 GCA_049286445.1 Rhodoferax sp.
GCGAAGATCATCCGAGAATGTCCATTAGGGCGCGAGGGAGTGGCGAGGGCAGTTGGGAGCCAATTTTGACTCGACTGAGGCGCCCATAGCGGGGCTATGGGCAACGAAGAGAGGCCAAAGTGGCCCCAAATGCACCGCCCATCCCCGCGCAGCACCGAAGGTGCGCCTAATGGACAATCTCGGATAATCCCTTATGAGCCAAGTTATTGTTTTCGCCACCCCCGTTTTTTTGCTCATGATGCTGGCCGAGTGGGGTCTCAGCCGTCGGGCCAACAGCCGCACGGCGGGCCGCCCTGCCTACGGTTTCAGTGACGCCATTAACAGCCTGAGCTTGGGCATTTTGAGCCAGCTCGGCGGGCTGTTCTCCAAGCTGTTCACGATTGGTCTCTACACCCTGCTGTACAACGTATTGTGGGAAACGCCCGATGCGCCGCTGTGGTCCACCTGGTATGGCGCCTTGCTGGCGCTGGTGCTTTACGATTTTTGCTACTACTGGCTGCACCGCGGCGGACACCGGGTGGCGGTGCTGTGGGCCGCCCATGTGGTGCACCACCAAAGCCAGCACTACAACCTCTCCACCGCCTTGCGCCAAACCAGCAGCGGCGCGTTGCTGGGCTGGGTGTTTTACGTGCCCATGGCGTTCATTGGCGTGCCGCCGCTGTTATTTGGCATCGTGGCCTTGGTCGATTTGCTGTACCAGTTTTGGGTGCACACCGAGCAGGTTGGCAAATTGGGCTGGTTTGACCGCGTGTTTTGCTCCCCCAGCAACCACCGCGTGCACCATGCGGTGAACGACGAGTATTTGGACAAGAACTACGGCGGTATTTTGGTGCTGTGGGACCGCTGGTTTGGCACCTTCAAGGAAGAAGCTGACCCTTGTGTTTATGGCACGCGGGGTGCGCTCAACAGCTGGGACCCGTTGTGGGCCAACGGGGCGGTGTACTGGGCGTTGGTGAAAGACAGCTGGCACACGCGGTCTTGGGCAGACAAGTTTCGCGTGTGGCTCAAGCCACCGGGCTGGCGCCCTGCTGACGTGCTTGCGCACCTGCCCAAATCAGCGTTCGACATCCGTCAGGTACAAACCTACGCCCCACCGGTTCGCGCGGCCACCCAGTGGTTTGCCGCGTTGCAATTCATCTGGCTGATGACGGGGGTGCTGGTGGTGCTGTGGCACGCCGAGCGTTGGCCGATACACATCACTGCCATCTGGAGTGGGGTCTTGGTTAGCGGATTTTGGGCGCTGGGTGCGGTGTTGCAGGGGCGATTGGACCGGCTGGAGATGCTGCTGATTGAAGCCGCTGCTGTGGCCACGGCCAGTGGGGCGCTGGGCCTGCTGCAAGTGCATGCTGCCTTCAAGCCGCTGGCGCTGCTAATTGCTATAACATTCATAGCTTCTCGCGCAGTGCAGACAAGGGCTAGAGGCAAATTTGACCTTATTTTATTGGGTGCCCTGCTGGCCTCATTGGTCGGTGACGTTTTGCTGATGCAGGCCGACGCTTATTTCACTCCCGGCTTGGTCGCGTTTTTGGTGGCGCACGGGTTTTACATCGCTTTGTTTTTGCAGGACAGTCCTCGTTTTCCCAGCGGACGCGCACTCTTGGCCACCTTGAGTGGAGGCGCTGCCATGCTGATGTGGCTGTGGGATGGACTCACCGAGCCTGGCTTGAAAGTCGCGGTGCCGGTGTATGTCGGTGTGATCGCGCTTATGGCGGCACAAGCCATGGGTCGCGCCACGGTGTTGCGCGATGCGCGGGCGTGGGGCGTCGCGGTGGGGGCCGTGGTGTTTATGCTGAGCGATGCGCTGATCGCGGTGAACCGCTTTGTGCAGCCCCTACCGCTGGCTCCGCTTTGGATTTTGTCCAGCTACTACCTAGCGCAATGCTTGATCATTCACAACGCGCGGCAAGGCACTACCCCACCTCGCGGATAACACCCTCCTTTGCTGTCCCCTGCCCCAAATCAACCCGATATCGATGTTGACGCCCCTGCCTGTGACTGAATTAAAAGGTCAAAAATCCGCCGCGCGCCTGACCCTGCCGTACGCACCACGCTCCCATTGGTTCACCCTCATGAAGGGCATTGCCCTGACCGCACTCCTGTCGGGTTGCTCGGGGTTGCCGTCGTTGGACGGACGCCCTGCGAGCAGCACCTTGCCCACCACCGAGACCGCCGACACCCGGCTCGGGCGGGCAACGGCACCTCAGGCCCAAGCCCACCCCGGACAATCGGGCGTGCTGATGCTGGCGCAAGGTCGAGAAGCTTTCGCCACGCGCATGCTGCTGGCGGACGCCGCTGAGCGTAGCCTGGATGTGCAGGTTTATATTTGGCATGCGGACCTCACCGGCACCTTGCTGATGCAGGCCATGCGAGCGGCCGCCGACCGGGGGGTGCGGGTGCGACTACTGTTGGACGACAACACGACGGCGGGCATGGATGAACGTTTGGCGGCATTGGACCGCCACCCCCACATCGAAGTGCGGCTGTTCAACCCCTTCACGCAACGGGACTGGCGCTGGGTGGGCTACCTGACCGACTTTGGCCGGCTCAACCGGCGCATGCACAACAAATCCATCACGGCCGACGACCGGGTCAGCATCGTCGGTGGCCGCAATATGGGTGACAAATACTTCGGTGCCGGCCAAGAGGTGTCTTTTGTTGACATGGACGTGTTGGCCACGGGTGCGGTGGTGCCGCAGGTGTCGGCCGATTTCGACCGCTATTGGTCCAGCGCATCGGCCTACCCAGTGGCGGCGCTGTTGCCTGCGGCACCCCCGCAAGCGCTTGACCGCATGACGAAAAGCGCAGACGCTTTGGCACGCAGCCCCAGCGCAGCGCCCTATGTTGCAGCGCTCAAACAGTCCACGTTCATCAAGCAACTGGTGGCCAGTGAACTGGCGCTGGAATGGACCACGGTGCGGTTGGTCAGCGACGACCCGGCCAAAGGGCTGGGCCAAGCCAAGAACGAGACACGGGTTGCGCAGCGCCTTCGCGAGGTGTTAGGCCGGCCCACCCGGGAGCTACTGCTGGTGTCCCCCTACTTTGTGCCGACCGACAGTGGCACCCGCGCTTTGACCGATCTCAGCGGGCAAGGCATCCAAGTGAGCGTGTTGACCAACTCACTGGCCGCCACCGATGTACCTGCTGTGCATGCAGGTTATGCCAAGCGCCGTGCGGCACTGTTGCGCGGTGGTGTCAAGCTTTTTGAACTGAAACCTGACGGCATGGCACCACGCTCATCGCCAGAAGACCGAGGGTTGATGGGCAGTTCAGGCGCCAGCCTGCATGCCAAAACCTTCGCCATGGATGGACAGCGCGTGTTTGTTGGCTCATTCAATTTGGACCCTCGCTCAGCCGCACTCAACACCGAATCTGGTTTTGTCATTGACAGCGCGCCAATGGCGGCGCAAATCGCAACGGCTTTCGCCGAGCAATTGCCCAAGCGCAGCTATGTGTTGCGATTGGACAGCCAAGGCCAGGTTGAATGGTTGAACCCCTCGTCATCCGATGAATCAACGAAGCTGCTGCACCATGAACCACAGACCCCTTTGTGGAAACGCGCTATGGTTCGTGTGCTGGCATGGTTGCCCATTGAATGGTTGTTGTAGATAGAAAAGAGGGCACGACCCAATGAGTGAATCATCTCCACCACATAACCCGTTGGGACAGGATCCGTGCGACCCACAGACGCATCCTGCCGCGATGGAACCTACTCAACCGCCACCGCCCTTGCCACCAGAGACGCCTCAGATGCCCACCCTGTCCGATGCGCGCGCTGGGTTGGTTGACGCATCGGCACCCTCGCTGCCGCCAGCCCCAAGTTCCAAATCCAATGCCACAACTTTTGTGGCATTGGGCGTGGTGGTTGGTTTGGGCCTGCTGATGGCCTGGCAAGTGGCCTCCGACCGCTGGGTTCCCTACACGGCACGCGGTGCGGCGTCGGGCTACATCGCGCAGCTGACCCCCCGCGTGTCGGGGCAGGTGACGCAAGTGAAAGTGCAAGACGGTGCACTGGTGGAAGCCGGTCAACCCCTGGCACAACTCGACCCCACGTCGTTTGACCTGGCGATTCGCCAAGCAGAAGCTGGCATAGCGCGGGCGCTGCAGTCGAACCGCGCGTCTGCCACGGGCATCGTTGCGGCGCAGGCGGGCGTGACCGCAGCTCGCTCGCAGCGCGAAAATGTCCAAGCCAATGCGGCTCGCACCTTGCAGTTGGTCAGCCGCGGCTTTCTGTCGTCGGTCAAGGCTGACGATGCACGCGCTGAGCAGCGAAACGCTGATTCGCAGTTGCAAAAAGCACAGGCTGAACTCGAACGGGCCCTGATCACCACCGGCGCACGCGACGACACTAACCCCGAGGTGCGCTCAGCGCAATTGCAGTTGGAGCAAGCGCAACTGAACCGCCAATTCGCCACACTAACCGCACCGACGCGCGGGGTTGTGACCAATCTGCGGCTGGCTATTGGTCAATACGTGGCACCCGGTACACCGGCGATGACGTTCATCGACGCCCGGGGGGCGTGGATTACCGTTGATTTGCGCGAGAACCAACTGGGCAACGTGCGCAGCGGCGACCGGGTGGGGGTGGTCTTTGACGCCGTGCCGGGGCAGGTGTTCGAAGGGCGGGTGCAGAGCGTCGCTTGGGGCATTGATGTGGGGCGCGCCAGCGGCGGCGGCTTGCTGCAAAACTTGCCCGAAGGCCAATGGTTTGAACCCGCAAGGCGCATTCCCGTGCATGTGGAGCTTGATGGCGGGCTGGACAACTGGCCTCGGGCCGTGCGCATCGGCGGCAAAGCCAGCGCCGTGGTCTATGCCAATGGAGAAAACGGACTCTTGGCATCCATCGCGGGCGCCATGCTGCGGATTCGGGCCTGGCTGTCTTACTTGTACTAACTTAGCGCCTGTCACCATGTTTGTTGCCCCCCGACCCCTTGCTGCTGACGATCCACAGTTTGCTGTGCGTTTGGCGTTGGCGACCACCCTCGCCTACGCACTCGGGCTGTGGCTGCGTCCCACCATGCCGATGATCGCACCAGCGCTCACTGCGGGCATCGTCGCCGGCATGCGGGGCCGCTTTGACCCGCTCAAGGCAGTGGGTGGGCCCATCACCATGGCCGTGGTGATGAGCGCGATGGCCTTGCTGGTGGCCATGCTGCGCGATTTTCCTGCCGTGATGATCATCGTCGTCGGGGCCATTTACACCGCCTCTTACACCCTGATTCTGCGCACCGGAAACCCCATGGGCATGTTGATTTTGGTGGCCAGCGCATTGATGTCGATCATGGGCATGAACTCCGTGCCCGGCATGACTTACCTGCGCGATGTTTTCATAGAAGGCGCTGCGGTGGCGCTGGGGGTGATTCCGCTGGTCTATGTTTTGCTGCCGCCGGCAACGCGTGACTAGGCGGTCGAGGTGTACCCGCTGGGCAGCGGCGGGCGGTTCTGGTTGCGGGGTGCCATTCGGGGCGCGGTTCTGCTGCTCTTAACCGGCTGGCTCTATACCGTGGTCAATGAATCGAACATGATGCTGGCGGTGGCCGCCATCTTCGTGATGGTGTTTCCGACCCGTGAGCGGCTGTGGTCTGAGGCGCGTCAGCGCATTCATGCCACTGTTCTAGGCGGGGGGGTCGCCTTGGTAATTTTGGCGGCCGCCACCTTCAGCGCCCACCTGCCCAATCTGATGGCATTGATCTTCCTGGGCGCGTTGCTGCTGGGCCACCGCATGGTGGTGGGCCGCCAGCCGCCCATGGTTTACCAATATGCGTTGAGCGCCATGGTGGCCGTGGTGGGTGCGGCCCTCAGCGCGAAAGCACCCCTTGACACCGTGCTGCTGCGCATCGGCCTGACGATGGGCGGTGCCATCGTCGCGGCGATGTTAACGAGCCTGCTTGAGTCGCTGCTCCTTCAACCCCAGACCGACGCACCGGTCATTGCCAAGGTGCTCTGATTCAAAGGCATGCAGGCGATGCGGCCAACTTAGCGCCGCGCCACGACCGTTCGGCCATCGGCCGTGCTCAGCACCAAAGCGCCAGTGCCATCCATCCGGAACTGCGTGATCTTGGGCAGCAAGTCCAACAGCTTGCGCTCTTGGTTCATCAGCGCTTGCGGGCAGGCCATCATCGTGGTGCCAGCGGGTTCGATGGTGAGGGTTTTACCGTCGCTCTGGTAGC
>JBAQDW010000079.1:0-20396 GCA_049286445.1 Rhodoferax sp.
CCACGTTGGGTAATCAGCATGGGGTCTTGCGCCAATGGGGGTGGTTACTACCATTACAGTTATTCAGTGGTGCGGGGTTGCGATCGTGTTGTACCGGTTGATATTTACGTTCCAGGCTGTCCCCCCACTGCGGAAGCTCTTCTTTACGGCATCATGCAACTCCAGCAAAAAATTCGCCGTACCCAAACTATTGCCCGTGCCTGAGGACGTCTAGATGACTGTTTTTGCCGTAGATGTCGAAGCCTTGAAGGCGACAATTTCTGGTTTGCTGGGTGACAGGTTGAAGTCCATTGAGGTGTCATTGGGCGAACTCACTGCGATCATCAGCCCCGCAGACTACCTTGATGTGGCCAAGACATTACGTGACGATCCCGCTTGTTCATTTGAACAGTTGGTTGATCTTTGCGGTGTTGATTATTCTGAATATAAAGATGGTGCATACGAGGGCGCGCGTTATTGCGTAGTTATCCACTTGCTTTCTGTCAGTTTGAATCAGCGTATTCGTGTGAAGGTTTTTGCAGCCGACGATGCTTTCCCAAGTCTGCCCAGTGTGAATGAACTATGGAACTCTGCAAATTGGTTTGAGCGCGAGGCCTTTGACTTGTTTGGTATTGTTTTTGAGGGTCACAATGATTTGCGTCGGATACTGACCGATTACGGCTTTATTGGTCATCCGTTTAGAAAAGATTTCCCCACGACAGGTCATGTTGAAATGCGCTATGACGCTGAAAGCAAACGTGTGATCTATCAGCCGGTCACGATTGAACCGCGCGAGGTGACACCTCGCATTGTTCGTGAGAATAACTACGGTGGCCTGCATTAAGCAGTCGCGCTCATGGCTGAAATTAAAAACTACACACTCAACTTTGGTCCGCAACACCCAGCAGCCCATGGCGTGCTTCGGTTGGTACTGGAGCTTGATGGCGAGGTCATCCAACGCGCTGATCCCCACATAGGATTGTTGCACCGCGCGACTGAAAAGTTGGCTGAAAGCAAGACTTTTATTCAATCCTTGCCTTACATGGATCGTTTGGACTATGTGTCCATGATGTGCAACGAGCATGCCTATTGTTTGGCAATTGAAAAACTGCTTGGAATTGACGTCCCTGTCCGAGCGCAATACATCAGGGTGATGTTTGCGGAGATTACACGCTTACTCAATCACTTGATGTGGTTGGGCTCGCACGGCAATGACTGCGGCAGCTCAACGATTTTGATTTATACATTTCGGGAGCGCGAAGACCTGTTCGATATGTACGAAGCAGTCAGCGGTGCCCGTATGCATGCTGCCTATTTCAGGCCTGGTGGGGTGTACCGAGACTTGCCCGATTCCATGCCTCAATACAAAGCGAACAAAGTTCGCAACGCGAAGGGTATTGCCGAACTCAACGCAAATCGACAGGGTTCCTTGCTTGACTTTATTGAAGATTTCACGCAGCGTTTTCCAACTCATTTGGGCGAATACCACACGCTGCTGACCGAAAATCGGATATGGAAGCAACGCACTGTGGGAATCGGTGTCGTTTCTCCAGAGCGTGCTTTGAATTTGGGTTTTACAGGGCCGATGTTGCGCGGCTCAGGCGTTGCTTGGGATCTGCGCAAGAAGCAGCCCTACGAAGTCTACGATCAGATGGACTTTGACATTCCTGTTGGAAAGACGGGTGACTGTTACGACCGCTACTTGGTTCGTATGGAGGAGATGAAGCAGTCCAATCAAATCATTAAGCAGTGCGTTGATTGGCTTCGCGTCAATCCAGGCCCGGTCATTATTGATAACCATAAAGTGGCGCCGCCATCGCGCGAAGCCATGAAGACCGGGATGGAGGACTTGATACACCATTTCAAGTTGTTCACAGAAGGATTCCATGTCCCAGAGGGAGAGGCTTATGCGGCAGTCGAACATCCCAAAGGGGAATTTGGCATTTATCTAATCAGTGATGGTGCCAACAAGCCTTATCGTTTGAAAATTCGTCCACCGGGATTTGCTCATTTAGCAGCCTTAGATGAAATGGCCAAGGGTCATATGATTGCCGACGCTGTGGCAGTGATTGGGACGATGGATATTGTGTTTGGGGAGATAGACAGATGACCTCGGCGACACTAACTCAAACAATGCAGGAACGTTTTGCCAGAGAGGTAGCAAAATACCCCTCGGATCAGAAACAATCTGCCGTGATGGCTTGTTTGGCTATCGTGCAACAAGAACAAGGCTATGTGAGTTCGGAAAGCGAACGGCAAGTCGCCGAGTACCTTTCTATGCCGCCAATGGCAGTGCATGAAGTCACGAGTTTTTATAACATGTACAACCAGCAACCTGTTGGTAAATACAAGCTGAATGTCTGCACCAATTTGCCTTGCCAATTGCGCGATGGCGGAAAGGCACTCAAGCATCTCGAGGAAAAGCTCGGTATTCACATGAATGAAACCACAGCTGATGGAATGTTTACCTTGCAGCAATGCGAATGTTTGGGAGCATGCGCCGATTCACCCGTGTTGCTGGTGAATGACCGAACCATGTGCAGTTTCATGAGTAATGACAAACTGGATCAGTTGGTTGACGGTTTGCGTGCGGCGGAGGCGTCATCATGAATGCTGAAAAATTGCTCGCTCAGTTCCAGTCGACAGGTGTTCAAACCTGCTTCCATGACCGACATATCAATCCTCAGATCTACGCAGGATTAAACGGTGTCAATTGGCGCCTGAAAGATTATGAATCGCGTGGTGGGTATGAGGCCTTACGTAAGATTTTGGGAAAAGACGGCGGTGAAGGTCTGACTCAGGATCAAGTTATTGCGGTGGTCAAGGAGTCGGCCCTGCGTGGACGAGGGGGTGCTGGATTTCCGACAGGACTCAAGTGGAGCTTTATGCCTAGGCAGTTTCCTGGGCAAAAATACTTGGTTTGTAATTCCGATGAAGGTGAGCCCGGAACGTGTAAAGATCGAGAAATCCTCCAATTCAATCCGCACATTGTGATTGAGGGCATGATTATTGCCGCTTTTGCAATGGGGACATCGGTGGGCTACAACTATATTCATGGCGAAATTTTCAAAAGCTATGAGCGTTTTGAGGAGGCGTTAGATGAGGCTCGGGCGGCTGGCTTCTTAGGCGAGAATATCTTAGGAAGCAGTTTTAGTTTTCAACTGCATGCAGCGCATGGCTTTGGCGCCTATATTTGTGGCGAAGAAACTGCACTGTTGGAGTCGCTCGAAGGCAAAAAAGGTCAACCTCGTTTCAAGCCCCCTTTTCCGGCAAGTTTTGGTCTGTATGGCAAACCCACCACGATCAACAACACTGAAACCTTTGCCGCAGTGCCATGGATCATTAGAAATGGTGGACAGGCTTATCTAGAGTGCGGAAAACCAAACAATGGTGGCACAAAAATTTATTCGATCAGCGGAGATGTCGAGCTTCCTGGGAACTATGAAATTCCAATGGGAACACCATTTTCCAAATTGCTCGAATTGGCTGGTGGTGTTCGCAATGGACGCACGCTTAAAGCAGTAATTCCTGGCGGTTCCTCATCGCCAATTCTGCCTGCATCCATCATGATGGAATGCACCATGGATTACGACTCAATTTCCAAGGCGGGATCTATGCTGGGCTCGGGTGCAGTTATTGTGATGGACGACACCCGTTGTATGGTCAAGGCACTGCAACGTTTGAGCTATTTCTATATGCACGAATCCTGTGGGCAATGCACCCCGTGTCGAGAGGGTACTGGGTGGCTCTCACGCGTGGTAGACCGTATTGAGTGCGGTCAAGGCCGAACTCGTGACATGGATTTGCTGGATAACGTGGCGCAAAACATCATGGGGCGAACGATTTGTGCTCTAGGAGACGCTGCAGCCATGCCGGTGCGCGCCATGATCAAACACTTCCGACACGAATTTGTGCACCATATTGAGCACAAGACCTGCATGGCGAATGGTGCGGTTGAAGCCGCACCGAAGTGAGCAATAAACATGATCGAAATTGAATTGGATGGTAAGAAGGTTGACATTGTTGAAGGCAGCATGATCATGCATGCAGCTGAAAAAGCAGGCACCTATATCCCACATTTTTGTTATCACAAAAAACTTTCTATTGCGGCCAATTGCCGTATGTGCTTAGTCGATGTGGAAAAAATGCCGAAACCCATGCCCGCTTGTGCTACGCCAGTGACGCAGGGGATGGTCGTTCGTACAAAAAGTGAGAAAGCGATTAAGGCACAGCAGTCCGTGATGGAGTTTTTGCTGATCAACCATCCGTTGGATTGTCCGATCTGTGACCAAGGCGGCGAATGCCAACTTCAAGATCTTGCTGTGGGTTACGGCGCTTCTACTACTCGGTATGAAGAAGAGAAAAGGGTAGTTGCGGTCAAGGACATTGGTCCTTTGGTTTCAATGCAGGAGATGACACGCTGTATTCATTGCACGCGGTGTGTGCGATTCGGACAAGAAGTGGCCGGGGTAATGGAACTGGGCATGTCTCATCGTGGGGAGCATGCTGAAATTGAAACGTTTCTTGGCCAAACTGTTGACTCCGAATTATCGGGGAACATGATTGATATCTGTCCTGTGGGCGCGTTGACCAGTAAGCCATTTCGGTACAGCGCACGAACGTGGGAGTTGTCGCGTCGCAAATCAATCACCCCCCATGATTCAAGCGGCGCAAATTTGATTGTTCAGGTTAAAAGCAACAAAGTCATGCGGGTGGTTCCTTTTGAGAACGAGGAAGTGAACGAATGTTGGATTGCAGATAGAGACCGCTTTTCCTACGAGGCACTCAATAGCGAAGACCGTTTGACCTCCCCTATGATCAAACAGGGTGGGGTGTGGTCTGTGGTTGATTGGCAGACCGCATTGGAATATGTTGCTAATGGGTTGAAGCAAGTCAAGGCCGAACACGGTGCCGGTGCGATTGGAGCGCTGGTTAGCCCGCATTCCACCACAGAAGAGTTGTATTTGACGGCTAGGCTATTACGCGGTCTAGGAAGCGAGAATATCGACTACCGCCAACGACATGCAGAATTCACCTCAATGGTTGGCGCGCACTATTTGGGCACCACCGTCGCGTCTCTGTCGGCATTACAACGTGTTTTGGTGATCGGGTCAAATTTAAGAAAAGACCACCCTTTGTTTGCGCAACGCGTACGGCAGGCTGAGCGACACGGTTGTCATGTCCTTCGCGTCAACGATTCGCAGGACGATTGGGCAATGCCAATTGCCCATAGTTTGTTTACCCACAGCAGCAGCTGGGTCCAAGCTTTGGCAGATATCGCGGCAGCGGTTGCGGATGAGAAAGGGGTTTCAGCGCCGGCAATGGGCAGTCCAGGTGACATTGCCAAGTCGATTGCGAAGTCGCTGCTGAGTGGTGATCGCAAATCCATCTTGCTTGGTAATCGTGCTGCACACCATGAGAGAGCTTCAAGCTTGCTCGCATTGGCCAATTGGTTAGGCGAACAGACGGGTGCCACGGTGGGCTATCTCTCCGAGGCCTCTAACACGGTGGGTGCTCAAGTGGTTGGTGCTACTCCCGGCCAGGGAGGAATGAATGCAGCTCAAATGCTCGAGGGGTCGTTAAAAGCGGTTTTGCTACTGAATACAGAGCCTGAATTTGATTCAACCGCGGGGGTGTCAGCAGTCAAAGCACTTTCGAATTCCGATATGGTTGTGACGTTGAGCCCCTTCAAGGCAAATATGGCGTTCAGCGATGTGTTGTTGCCTATCTCACCCTTCACGGAGACGTCTGGTTCTTTTGTGAACGCTGAAGGAAGAGTTCAAAGCTTTCATGCAGTAGTCAAACCTTTGGGTGAAACACGTCCCGCTTGGAAAGTGATTCGCGTTTTAGCCAATCTGTTGGATTTACCCGGGTTTGAGGTTGAGTCATCGGTCGACGTGATGAGTCAGATCCATGGCGGAATGTTGACTGGCTTAAGTCATGTCCCAGCAGCTATGTTGGATAACTCAACTAACGCAGCCATTGACCTAACCCCTGCTCAGAACGCTCCTGTCGTGGTATCAATTTACCAACTGGACAGCTTGGTTAGGCGCGCAGGCAGCCTGCAACTAACTGTGGACGCCCGTGGCGGTGTTGCCATAGATGAGGTGGCGGCATGATCGAAAGTATTTTCGCTTTTGGACAAGGTTTGAGTGCTTCACCTTGGTGGCTCGAAGTAGTTTGGCCAGTCCTTTGGACCCTTTTGAAGATAGTGGTCGTTGTTCTTCCCCTCATGGGGGCAGTTGCTTATTTGACCCTTTGGGAGCGTAAGTTCTTGGGTTGGATGCAAGTACGCGTTGGACCCAATCGAGTCGGTCCTTTAGGTTTGTTGCAACCTATTGCGGATGCACTGAAGCTTTTGGGAAAAGAGGTGTTGACCCCTACTGCAGCGAGCAAGGAGCTATTTTTCATCGGACCCGTTTTGACCATCATGCCTGCCATGGCAGCGTGGGCGGTGATCCCCTTTGGACCAGATGTTGCGCTCGCCAACGTGAATGCGGGTTTGTTGTTCGTGATGGCCATCACGTCAATGGAGGTCTATGGTGTTGTGATCGCGGGTTGGGCGTCCAATTCCAAGTATTCTTTCTTGGGTGCATTACGCGCTTCTGCGCAGATGGTAAGTTATGAAATCGCCATGGGATTTTGTTTGGTGATTGTGCTCATGGTGTCGGCAAGTATGAATTTGACGGACATCGTGATGGGGCAGGGCAAGGGTCACTTCTCATCAATGGGACTAAGTTTCTTATCTTGGAACTGGCTGCCTTTGTTGCCGATATTTGTCGTCTATATTATTTCTGGTTTGGCTGAAACCAATCGGCATCCCTTTGACGTTGTTGAAGGGGAGGCTGAAATTGTTGCGGGTCATATGGTCGAGTATTCGGGCATGTCTTACGCCATGTTTTACCTCGCTGAATATGCCAATATGTGGCTGATTTCTGTTTTGGCCGCAATCATGTTCCTTGGTGGTTGGTTATCACCGATTGATCATGTTACTTTCAATTGGGTTCCAGGTTGGATTTGGTTGGGTATGAAGACCTGCGCTGTGGTTAGCTTGTTTATTTGGGTGCGTGCAACTTTCCCGAGATTTCGATACGACCAGATCATGCGCTTGGGTTGGAAAATATTTATCCCTGTCACCCTGATTTGGTTGGTCGTTGTTGGTGGATGGATGCAAACGTCTTTCAATATTTGGAAGTAAGGAGAGTTGAATATGACTATTACCGCACGTGTATCTACTCCGCCGCCATTTTCTCTGCGTGACTTTCTCTCCAGCTTCCTGCTGTTGGAGCTATTCAAAGGTATGGCTCTCACAGGGCGGTACCTGTTCCGACGTAAAGTAACTATCCAATTTCCTGAAGAGAAGACACCTCTTTCACCCCGGTTTCGGGGCTTGCATGCCCTTCGTCGGTACGAAAACGGCGAGGAGCGCTGCATTGCCTGCAAGCTCTGCGAAGCAGTCTGCCCGGCGATGGCTATAACGATCGAGTCTGAAGTTCGAGATGACGGCTCACGCCGCACCAGTCGCTACGATATTGATCTTACAAAATGTATATTTTGCGGTTTTTGCGAAGAAAGTTGTCCTGTCGATTCAATTGTGGAAACCCATATTTTGGAGTATCACGGTGAGAAGCGCGGAGACCTCTATTTTACTAAAGAGATGCTGCTTGCGATAGGTGATCGGTATGAAGGCGAAATCGCAGCAAGTAAAGCTGCTGACGCTAAATACCGTTGATTTGGCATAAGAAAGAATTTGCACTGATGGATGTCACGACTGGTCTTTTTTACGTTTTTTCTCTCATTCTGCTATTTGCTGCGTTTCGGGTCATCACCGCCCGAAACCCGGTTCATGCGGCTTTGTTTCTCGTGCTTTCATTTTTTCAGGCCGCCATGATATGGATGCTTTTGAAGGCTGAGTTCCTGTCAATCACTTTGGTATTGGTGTACGTCGGTGCGGTGATGGTGCTTTTCTTGTTTGTGGTCATGATGATGGACATCAATATGGATAATGTCCGGCAGGGGTTTTGGAAGCATTTTCCTTTAGCGGCAATTGTTGGTGTATTGATTGCCCTAGAGATGGCAGCTGTGCTAATGGGGGGATTCAGTGGTGTCAGCGGACCCGCAGTAGCAGGTGAGCTCGGTCAGCCGCCGGTTGCCATTAATAATACGAAGCAGCTCGGAATTCTTTTGTACAGTGAATATGTTTACCCATTGCAAATCGCTGCCGCGATATTGCTGGTAGCCATGATCGCCGCGATTGCGTTGACATTGCGCAAGCGTAAAGATAATAAGTCTATTAATCCGTCTGACCAAGTTCGCGTCAAATCTCGGGATCGTTTAAGCGTCATTCAGATGCCTTCGACAAAGGGGGTCCGCATGCCCTTTGACACTGCATCCGAGACGACTGTGCAAGGTGAAAAAAAATGATGACCATAACACTGGGGCATTACCTATCGTTGGGTGCGATGCTTTTCGCACTGTCGGTCATTGGTATTTTCCTCAATCGAAAGAATTTGATTGTGCTGTTGATGGCAATTGAGTTGATGCTTTTGGCAGTTAATACGAATTTTGTGGCGTTTTCCCATTACATGGGTGACATGCATGGTCAGGTGTTCGTCTTTTTTATACTGACCGTCGCCGCTGCTGAGGCAGCAATTGGACTGGCGATTCTGGTGCTTTTGTTCCGTAATAAGTCAAGCATTAGTGTTGAAGAACTCAACACTCTCAAGGGTTAAAAAAAATGAGTCAAACCCTATCTGCGTCAACACTATTGACCGTACCTTTGGCACCTTTGGTGGGTGCTGTTTTAGCGGGTGTATTAGGTACTCAGTTCGGGGGAAATTGGATTGGTCGGCGGGCATCCCATTCTCTGACCATTCTTGGTGTCCTCCTGTCTTTCGTGTTATCCGTGATGACGCTGGTAAGTGTCGTGGTCGACGGTGCTCGTTTTAATGAGACGCTCTACACCTGGATGGTCGTAGGGGGGTTGAAAATGGAAATCGGGTTTCTCGTTGATGGGCTTACCGCGATGATGATGTGTGTGGTGACCTTTGTTTCGCTCATGGTCCACATCTATACCATTGGCTACATGAAAGAAGACGATGGCTACAACCGCTTCTTTGCGTACATCTCTCTCTTCACTTTTTCTATGTTGATGCTAGTGATGAGCAACAACATGCTTCAGCTGTTTTTTGGCTGGGAAGCGGTAGGTTTGGTTTCCTATTTGTTGATTGGGTTCTGGTACAACAAGCCGTCTGCTATTTTTGCCAATATGAAGGCTTTTTTGGTGAATCGTGTGGGCGATTTTGGTTTCATATTAGGCATAGGATTGATTGTTGCGTACGCGGGAACGCTCAACTATGCCGAAGCTTTTGCCAAAGCTGACGATTTGTCGTTGCTCATATTTCCAGGGACTGACTGGATGTTGATCACGGTGATTTGTATCTGTCTTTTCATTGGCGCCATGGGGAAGTCGGCGCAGTTCCCGCTGCATGTGTGGCTTCCTGACTCAATGGAAGGCCCCACTCCGATCTCCGCATTGATCCACGCTGCAACAATGGTTACAGCAGGTATCTTTATGGTTGCTCGGATGTCTCCATTGTTTGAGTTAAGTGACACGGTTTTGAATTTTGTATTGGTGATTGGTGCTATCACCGCCTTGTTCATGGGCTTCTTGGGCATCATTCAAAACGATATCAAACGGGTGGTTGCTTATTCAACGTTGTCGCAGCTGGGCTACATGACCGTGGCTCTGGGTGCATCGGCTTACTCGGTGGCGGTATTTCACCTGATGACTCATGCTTTTTTTAAGGCACTGTTATTTCTTGCAGCCGGGTCAGTGATTATGGGAGTGCACCATAACCAAGACATTCGATGGATGGGGGGACTTCGAAAATACATGCCCATCACCTGGATCACCACCTTGCTAGGTTCTTTGGCATTGATTGGAACGCCTTTGTTCTCAGGTTTTTATTCCAAAGACGAAGTCATTATGGCGGTGCATGCCAGTAATTTGCCAGGTGCTGGTTTTGCTTATTTCGCCGTTTTGGCCGGTGTTTTTGTGACCGCCTTCTATTCATTCAGAATGTATTTTTTGGTGTTTCATGGCAAGGAGCGGTTTGATCAGAATCCAGACGTTCATCACGGCGATCATCATGGTCACCATTCAACTGAACAACCGCCGCATGAGTCGCCTTGGGTGGTTACAGTTCCTTTGATTCTGCTAGCCATTCCTTCTGTCGTAATTGGTTTTCTCACTATTCAACCGATGTTGTTTGGCGAATTTTTCAAAGACGCCATATTTGTTAACTCGGATGTTCATCAGGCCATGACTGTGCTTGCTGAAGAGTTTCATGGCCCACTTAAACTGGCGCTTCACGGTCTGACTTCGCTGCCGTTTTGGCTTGCTTTGTCTGGCGTTGTTTCAGCTTATTACATGTACATCGTTAACCCGGCTCTGCCAGCAGCGATCAAATCACGAATGCTCCCACTCTACAAGCTCTTGGAAAATAAGTACTACTTGGATTGGATTAACGAAAATGTTCTTGCCAGGGGTGCGCGTGGTTTGGGAACGGTGCTGTGGAAAGTGGGAGATCAATTTTTGATTGACGGTTTGGTAGTAAATGGATCTTGGAAAGTGGTGGGTCGACTGTCTAGCATCGTGCGCAAAGCGCAGTCTGGGTACTTGTACCACTATGCCTTGGTGATGATCTTGGGTGTTTTTGTGCTGATGACGTACTTCGTCTGGCTCAAATAGGAGAAGAATAAAAATGGGATTGTTGAGCCTGGCTATTTGGACACCTATTTTTTTTGGTGTCGTGCTGCTCGCTGTGGGACGTGATGAACACGCCAGAGCGGTCCGTTGGTTTGCACTTGTGGGTGCGGTCGTGAGTTTTCTGGTCACTCTGCCGATCTACACCGGTTTTGAGTTGGGCACTTCAGCGATGCAATTTGTTGAGGCAAGGCCATGGATTTCGCGTTTGAACGTTAATTACCATCTGGGTGTAGACGGTATTTCCCTGTGGTTTGTTGTGCTGACCGCTTTCATCAACCTCGTTGTCGTGATTGCGGGTTGGGAAGTCATCACTCGACGCGTTAATCAGTACATGGGGGCTTTTCTCATTCTCAGTGGATTGATGATTGGTGTTTTTTGTGCGCTTGATGGAATGCTTTTCTATGTGTTCTTCGAGGCGACGCTGATTCCGATGTATTTGATAATTGGTATTTGGGGTGGGCCCAACAAGATTTATGCGGCTTTCAAATTTTTCTTGTACACCTTGTTGGGGTCGCTGCTGATGCTGGTGGCACTGATTTATCTCTACATTCAGTCAGGTGGCAGTTTTGAGTTGGCAGTTTGGCATAGTTTGCCTTTGAGCGGCAAAGAGCAAACCTTTTTGTTTTTTGCCTTTTTGGCAGCCTTTGCAGTCAAGGTTCCTATGTGGCCAGTCCATACTTGGCTACCAGACGTGCACGTGGAGGCACCTACGGGGGGATCTGCAGTTCTTGCGGCGATTATGTTGAAGTTGGGCGCTTACGGTTTTCTGCGCTTCTCGATGCCGATTGCTCCTGATGCTGCACGCGAGTGGGCTTGGCTCATGATCACCTTATCCTTGATTGCCGTCATCTACGTTGGCTTGGTGGCGATGGTGCAAAAGGACATGAAGAAGCTGGTTGCCTATTCTTCGGTTGCGCATATGGGTTTTGTAACCCTTGGTTTCTTCATCTTTAATGATTTGGGTGTGTCTGGAGGCCTGGTGCAGATGATTGCCCACGGCTTCGTCTCAGCAGCCATGTTCCTGTCGATTGGTGTTTTGTACGACCGGGTTCACTCTCGCGAGATCGCCAGTTACGGTGGGGTTGTGAATACGATGCCCAAGTTTGCAGCTTTTGCTTTGCTGTTTTCCATGGCGAATTGTGGCCTGCCTGGTACCGCCGGATTCGTAGGCGAGTGGATGGTCATTTTGGGTGCCGTCAAAGCTAACTTCTGGTTGGGGTTTGCGGCTGCCAGCGCTTTGATTTTTGGGGCGGCTTATACCTTGTGGATGTTCAAACGTGTGTACCTAGGTCCGGTGACCAATGAGAACGTTAAAGCGTTGGTCGATATCAATGCCCGGGAATTTTTGATGCTCTCATTGTTGGCCATTGCCGTTCTTTACATGGGTATTTATCCGAAACCCTTTACTGATGTAATGGACACTTCGGTGGCTCATTTGCTGCAGCACGTCGCGTTATCCAAACTGAATTGATCAGTCTGAGTTGAACCCATTGAATTAAGAGACAGAACATGATCGATAAACTCAGTTGGATCTCGGTGTACCCTGAGATCATCCTGCTTGTAATGGGCTGTATTATTGCTATTGCAGACCTTGCAGTGACAAGTCCGCGACGCACCGGCACTTACCTGTTGACTCTTATCTCCTTGGCGGTGGTAGCCGCATTGCAGGTCAGTTATGCGATGTCTGGCGTGACCGTGTACGGATTTGGAGACATGGTGGTCAGTGATCAGTTAGGCAACTGGCTGAAAGTATTTGCTACCTTGGCGGTCATGGTCACCTTGGTCTATAGCCGACCTTATGCTGCGGATCGAGACATGATGCGTGGCGGCGAACTGTTCTCGTTGAGTGTTTTCTCGCTGCTGGGTATGTTTGTCATGATTTCTGGCAACAACTTCCTGGTAATCTACCTCGGGCTGGAATTGTTGACCCTGTCCAGCTACGCCTTGGTGGCATTGCGTCGCGACGACGCCACAGCCACTGAGGCTGCCATGAAGTACTTTGTCCTTGGCGCGTTGGCCTCGGGGTTCTTGCTCTACGGTTTGTCCATGATGTACGGTGCAACTGGCTCTTTGAATGTGAACCAGGTGTTTGACGCCATTAATTCTGGACAAGTCAATCACCAGGTTTTGATGCTTGGACTTGTTTTTGTGGTGGCTGGTTTGGCCTTCAAACTGGGGGTTGTCCCCTTTCATATGTGGATTCCTGATGTGTACCAGGGAGCGCCTACTGCGGTCACCTTGCTCATTGGCAGTGCGCCCAAGTTGGCTGCTTTCGCCATCTTCATTCGTTTGCTTGTTGAGGGAATGTTGCCGTTGGCCTTTGATTGGCAGCAGATGCTGATGGTATTGTCAGTTGGCTCGTTGTTGATTGGTAATTTGGCCGCGATTGCTCAAACCAATTTGAAGCGAATGTTGGCGTTTTCGACTATTTCTCAAATGGGGTTTGTTTTGCTGGGCATGATGTCAGGCGTGGTGAATGGAAACATGGCATCTGCGGCCAATGCCTACAGCTCTTCGATGTTTTATGTGATCTCCTACGTTTTGACCACTTTAGCGGTCTTTGGCGTCATCATGTTGCTTGCCCGGGAGGGGTTTGAGAGTGAAGAGATTTCTGACTTTGCCGGTCTCAACCAGCGCAGTCCCCTGTACGCCGCTGTGATGGCTATCTGCATGTTTTCATTGGCGGGTATTCCACCGATGGTTGGTTTTTATGCAAAGTTGTCGGTTCTGCAAGCGTTAATTGCTTCGGGTTACCCTGTGTACCTCGGTTTGGCTGTATTCGCGGTGGTCATGTCGCTTGTGGGCGCGTTCTACTATCTGCGGATTATCAAAGTGATGTATTTCGAGTCGCCCACTTCCAGTGCTGTTATTTCGGCACCTTTTGATGTGCGGGCTGTGCTCTCCGTGAATGGGGCCTTGGTTCTTCTTTTAGGGATATTGCCCGGTGGTTTGATGGCGCTATGCGCGCAGGCGATAGTCCAGATGTTGAGTACCTAATCGCATCAGGTTTTTTAAATGTCTCAGTCCTTTGCAGCGCTGTTATTAGTGCTCATTGCTTTTGGTGCCGCTAATCTGCCATTTTTGATCCAACGCCGGTGGTTGGTGCAGGCAGCAGTGGTGCCTAAATCTCTGGGTTTTCGGCTCCTTGAATTGATCGTGATTTATTTTTTAGTCGGTTTTTTGGGGCTGGCGTTAGAAAATAGTGCGGGACAAGCGGCTCCGCAGGGCTGGGAGTTTTATGCCATTACCGGCACGTTGTTTCTGACATTTTCGTTTCCTGGGTTCTGCTACCGCTACTTGTTCAAGCGTCGTGCCTGACACCCCTCTGCGATGAATGATCACAACCTCACTGAAACAAAAATTTCCAGTGAGTCCTTGTTTCAGGGCCGTTTTTTGCATGTGTTTCGCGATCAGGTGTCTCTACCCGATCGGACGGTAGCATTTCGAGAATATGTGGTTCATCCTGGCGCTGTCATGGTGATTCCTTTGTTGACACGGAATGACGGTGAGCTTGCGGTTGTGATGGAGCGGCAATTTCGCTACCCGGTTGGACGGGTCATGATCGAGTTCCCGGCTGGAAAGCTGGATGCAGGAGAGACGACATTCAACTGTGCGCAGAGAGAGCTGTTGGAGGAGACGGGTTACTCTGCTCTCGAGTGGGCAAGGGCAGGGGTGATGCATCCGGTGATTGCTTATTCGACTGAGTTTATTGAAATCTGGTTTGCGCGTGGATTGAGTGCGGGCCCTCAATCGTTGGATGAGGGGGAGTTTCTCGAAGTCTTCACGGTCACACCCGCGCAGCTGATGCAGTGGTGTCGCAATGGCGAGGTGACAGATGCCAAGACATTGGCAGGGGCCATGTGGCTTCAAAATTATCTTTCTGACGCTTGGCCGCTTTGCTGGGTCACGGCTCCAACGCTTGCGCTTTGACTCCTCCAGTTTATGAAAGTGTTTGACCTTCAATGTGGACGGGAACATCTGTTTGAGGGCTGGTTTGCTTCGGAAGAAGATTTTGTAAACCAAAAGCAGTCTGGCGGACTGACCTGCCCGCTTTGTGGGGACTCAATTGTCAACAAAAAGCTAAGCGCGCCTCGATTAAATCTTCTATCCCGAGGGGCAGAGTCACCTACTTGGCGAAATGCCACTCATTCTGATGAGCCGTCCCCCACTTTACAGGCGGTGTGGGTGGCGTTGGGTCGCTATGTGCTTGCCAGCACCGAAGATGTTGGGGATCAGTTCGCACAAGAGGCACGCAAAATTCACTATGGCGAAGTTCCTGAGCGAGGAATTCGGGGGCAAGCAACCGTGGCTGAGACCGAGTCACTCAAGGATGAAGGAATTGCAGTGCACGCTTTGTCTCTTCCCGAGACGTTGAAGCAGCCCTTGCATTAACGCTGGCACAGTGTGCGGCCTGAGCGGACATGATCGTCTTTGCAGACTAGGTTACTTTCTGCCGAGAGCATCGGACTTTTGACGCGGTGATGAACATGGTGCGAGGAAGAAATTCGTCTGCTTTTCTCAAAAGTGATACAGCTGTTGCATAACGCCATGAGTTTGGCGGCTATGCCTGCTCAGACTAGGCGAGGAAGCCTAAAATTTCCAGCACTTCAACTCCACGGATCCATCATGACCCATCCCGCGCTGGCTGAACTGCTGTCTTACACGATGAAACAGGCGGGGCCTGCGGCAGGGCGACAAGGTGCCTTTGTTTCCGCCTACTTTGAGAATACCGACCCGGACGAAATTGCGGCGCGCGATCCAGCCACTTTGTTCGCGATTGCAAATGCCCATTGGCGCTTGTTGGAAAAGGCCAGGCCGATGCAT
This sequence comes from Rhodoferax sp., assembly GCA_049286445.1. Lineage (GTDB taxonomy): Bacteria > Pseudomonadota > Gammaproteobacteria > Burkholderiales > Burkholderiaceae_C > Rhodoferax. The sequence continues at coordinate 15,575 of JBAQDW010000079.1, forward strand.
TCCGCGCGAATTCGAGTTTTCAATCCCACTTTGGCAGAAGATGGGTTTGTCAGCGACCATACCGTGGTGCAAATTGTCAACGAGAACATGCCGTTTTTGGTGGACTCGGTCACGATGGCGATTAATCGCAGTGGGCGCACGGCTCATTGGATTGTTCACCCCATGATGAGTGTGGCGCGAGATGCCCAAGGTACGGTGTCTGAGGTGAGTCGTTTTGCGGTGGCTGCCGCCAACCACCAGAAAATCCCCGTTGAATCCCTTATTCTGGTGGAGTGTGATCGCATTGTGCAAGCTGAAGACTTGCGCGCACTGGCCGCTGATTTGGAGCGGGTTTTGGGTGATGTCAGGGGTGCTGTGCAAGATTGGTCGGCCATTTTAAAACGCCTGGAAGCAGCTGGTCAGGCTTCTACTCACTCCAGATTGTCGGATGAAAGTCGACAAGAAGGACGCGACTTTCTGGCATGGCTGCAAGACCGGAACTTCACGTTTTTGGGAGCGAGAGATTACGACTTGAAGCGTGACGAAAATGGCGTTAGTTTGGTTGCGCGTGAAGGGTCCGGGCTGGGCATTCTTCGAGGTGAAATCCGCACAGCTGAGAGTCGTTTGCCTGTAGAAGCCCTTTCTCTTGTTGAGTCTGACGAGTTGGTGCTGGTCACCAAAGCGATGACACGTGCCACGGTTCACCGGCCTGCGTGGTTGGACTACATTGCTGTGAAGCGTTTTGGTGACGACGGGGAGGTCGTTGGTGAAGCGCGTTTTCTGGGTCTGTACACGTCAACGGCGTATTCTGCGCATGTGAGTGAGATCCCGCAAGTTCGTCGACGTGCCGCAGAGGTCATGGTTAACGCGGGCGTGGTCCCCGACAGTCATGCGGCCAAGTCGCTTGAGTCCATTTTGGACACCTACCCGCGCGACGAACTGTTTCAGGTCGACGTTGCGACGTTGACAGAGCACACTGTCGGCATTTTGCGGCTCCAGGAGCGTCAACGCACCCGATTGTTCTTGCGCCGTGATCCCTTTGGTCGGTTTATTTCAGCGCAGGTGTTTGTTCCTCGCGATCGTTACAACACAGAGCTGCGGGTCAAAATCGGCAACGAATTGATGACGGCGTTAGATGGCGAGTCGATTGAGTTCACCCCCATGTTGACCGACAGCCCGATGGCGCGTATCCATTATTTGGTGATCTCCAAGTCTCATGCTCCCAAAACTTTGAATGCCACTGCTTTAGAAGCGCGTATTGCGAAGCTGGCTCAGCGTTGGGAGGACGACTGCACCACGGAGATGTTGCGCTCCCATGGCGAGGGTGTGGGATTGGCCTTGGCGCACCGGTTCGCGAACGCGTTTCCCACGTCGTACCGTGAGGATTTCTCGGCACCTGTGGCAGCGGAAGACGCTGATTTGCTGGCGGGCTTGTCTGATGCGGCCCCCCTTGCGGTGAGGTTGTACCGATCCCTTGATGCCGACGCCGGCATGCTTCGTTTCAAAATTTACAACACCACCAAAGTCGCTCTGTCAGACTCATTGCCCGTGTTGGAACGTATGGGCGCCCGCGTGCTATACGAGCATCCCTACCGCATTGGGCAAGGCGATCAGGCGCGGTGGATTCACGACTTGGGTCTGCAGTTGCCAGCCACAACGGATCTCGCGACCGTTAAAGCACGCTTTGAATCCATGTTTGTCAAAACTTGGCGGGCCGAGGTGGAAAGTGACGACCTGAATAAATTGGTTCTGACAACCACCATGGATGAGCGCGCCATTGCCGTGTTACGCGCCTACACCCGTTACTTCAAACAGCTCGGGCTGTCATTCAGCCAAAGCTATATTGAGGCTGCCTTGAACAACAATGCAGACATGGCTCAAGCCATTTCTGCATTGTTCGTGGCCCGGTTTGATCCGTCATTGGGAGGCGACCGTGAACACCAACAGCAACAATTAATCGAGCAGCTTGAAACGCAGCTGGGCCAGGTGGCCAGTCTGGATGAAGACCGCATCTTGCGGCAGTTCATCTCCACCATCATGGCCACGATGCGGACCAACGCCTGGCAGGAGCGCTCGCCCGGGGTCTTCAAACCCTATTTGAGCTTCAAGCTCAACCCACGCGAGGTGCCGGGCATGCCCGAGCCTAAGCCAATGTTTGAAATTTGGGTGTACTCCCCCCGAATAGAAGGGGTTCACATGCGCGGCGGCAAAGTGGCGCGCGGTGGCTTGCGGTGGTCGGACCGCCGCGAAGATTTCCGGACCGAGGTACTGGGTCTCGTCAAAGCGCAGCAGGTTAAAAACACGGTCATTGTTCCCGTGGGATCAAAAGGAGGGTTCGTTTTAAAAAATGCGCCCTTGGCTACCGATCGGGAAGCTTACCTGGCCGAGGGCGTGGCTTGCTACAAGTTGTTCTTGTCAGGCATGTTGGATCTGACTGACAACGTGGTTAAAGGGGCGATCGTCCCACCGGCGCACGTGGTACGTCACGACGAGGACGATCCCTACTTGGTGGTCGCTGCTGACAAAGGAACAGCGTCCTTCTCTGACTATGCGAATGCGGTGTCGGCAGACTATGGGTTCTGGTTGGGAGACGCCTTTGCGTCAGGTGGCTCGGTGGGTTACAGCCATAAGAAGATGGGCATCACCGCCCGCGGTGCATGGGAGTCGGTAAAGCGACATTTCCGGGGCCTAGGCGTTAACACGCAAACCACGCCATTCACCGTAGCGGGCATTGGCGACATGTCGGGCGATGTGTTTGGCAATGGCATGTTGTTGTCTGAGCACATTCAGTTGGTGGTGGCGTTTGACCACCGGCATATTTTTATCGACCCCACCCCAGATGTGGCTCGGTCTTACGCAGAGCGCAGGCGTTTGTTCGAGTTGCCTCGCTCCAGCTGGGATGATTTCGACAAGCGCTTGATCTCCACCGGGGGCGGCGTGTACTCCCGGTCAGCCAAATCCATTAAGTTGAGTCCCGAGGCCAAGGCTGTGTTGGGGATCGACGTCGATGTTTTACCCCCCGTGGATCTGCTGCGCGCGATTTTGCAGGCGCCGGTGGACTTGCTCTACAACGGCGGCATCGGTACCTATGTGAAGGCAAGTTTTGAGACCCATGCGCAAGTAGGTGACAAAGCCAGCGACGGCTTTCGCGTCAACGGCAACGAACTTCGCTGCAAGGTCTTGGGTGAGGGGGGCAACTTGGGTGTGACCCAAAACGGTCGAATTGAGTTTGCGCAAAAAGGCGGCCTGATCTACACCGACGCAATTGACAACTCGGCGGGCGTGGATTGCTCGGACCACGAAGTCAACATCAAGATTTTGCTGGGCGGTGTGGTCGAAGCCGGAGACTTGACGCTCAAACAGCGCAATGACCTTTTAGCCTCAATGACGGACGAAGTCGGTCGGCTGGTTCTGACCGACAACTACTACCAAAGTTTGGCGCTGGATATTGCCACCCATCGGCCGCTGTATGTCTTGGACGGGCAACAGCGTCTGATTCAGTCGCTTGAAGCACAAGGTCGGTTGAAGCGCGCCATCGAGTTCTTGCCGACAGACGAGGAGATTGCCCGTCGCAAGGCGCGCAAGGTCGGTCTGACCGCGCCTGAAGGTGCGGTGGTGCTGGCCTATGCCAAGATGTCGGTGTTTGACGAGCTGGTGGCCAGCAACCTGCCGGATGACCCATATTTCAGCCAAGCGCTCAAAGCCTATTTCCCTCAAGCCTTGAGCGAACGCTTCGCTGATGCCATTGCCGCGCACCCCTTGAAACGCGAAATCATTGCCACTTATGTCACCAACAATGTGGTGAATCGCACTGGCGCGACCTTTGTCAACTTCGTGGCGTCTGAGGCTGGTGCGACGGCGGCGGACGTGATTCGTGCCTTTACTTTGGCGCGTGAAGTGTTTGATCTTGAGCCTTTATGGGACCAGATTGATGCGCTGGACTACAAGGTAGATGCCAAACTTCAACTCGACTTGCTGGCCAAGCTCAACGCCATCGCCCAGCGCGCCTCGCGCTGGATGCTGCGTGTTCGAGGTCACAGCACCGATCTGCCCACCTTGATTGGGCGCTATCAGCCGGTGGCAAGAGAGTTGCGTGCGAATTTGGCTGACTGGCTGCCCCCAAGTGCGAATGAGAGCTGGCAAACAGCAGCTGCGGCGTTGGTGGCAGCAGACGTGGAGCCTTCGTTGGCGCACAACCTGACGGCATTGGAATTCATTTTCCCGGCACTTGATCTGGCGGATCTCGCAACCCAAGCGCAGACCAGCCTTGAGCAGGCCGCTCGAACTTACTTTGACGTGGACGCCGAGTTGGGGTTGAGCGAATGGCGTACTCAGATCAACCGTTTGCCCACCGATACCTTGTGGCAAACGCAGGCACGGGCCAGCGCGCGTGACGACGTTTACTCCATTGCAGGGCAAGTGACCCAAGGGCTGCTCACCCGCAAAGAGGAGGTGGCGGTGTGGCGTGCGACGCATGAAGTGACTATCGACCGCTTGTGTCGTCTGCTGGTTGACATTGGCACCATGGGGGCTGACCTGGCACCCGTGTCTGTCGGTTTGCGTGAACTTCGTCAATTGGCCTAATTCCATTTTCAGATCGATAGGAGCTTAGGCGCGAAGCCGCAGACAGTGCAGACGCACGGCAAGGCGAAGCAACAACAGATCCTATTGATATGGAGTTGGAATAAAGCAGTAAAGCGGGGCGGCGGCCTCGCCCAGTGACATTTAAATAGAAGAAAGCAGGGTACGAACCCTGCCTTTTTTGTGTCTGAAAGATTGCGCGTTCGGGTGCGCGTTAAGCCTCAAACTGCAGTGCCGCCAAGCCCGCATAGATGCCGCCTTG
>JBAQDW010000080.1:0-19172 GCA_049286445.1 Rhodoferax sp.
ACTCCCCGCACACCAAAACCAAAAGCCCCACACCAAAGAACTGAGTAGGTGAAAAATCCGTCAATAACAACCCTAAATACTCCACCACCAACCAATCCAGAACCACCATCACGCTGGCCAGCAGGCCTGGCATCACACCGTAACGCAAGGCGATCAGGACCGGGGCTAACCACAACCAAGGAAAGCTGGAGGTCGACAGCAGAGGGTCTTGAGGGTTTGACCACCAAGCGATCCCAATCGCCAACAATGGGATCAGAAAAACCTCAAGCCATTGCGCCCGGCGGCCCGCCCGTTCAGGCGCCAAGACACCCGAGCCCAAAGGACGTTTGAAAAGAGAAACCAGATGGGACCGCAGCATGAACAGTTTATTGAGACAACTTGCCTTGGGCGAGGGGCAACTCTGTTAAGAGATCGGTCAGAACAGTGTGCGCGACCGCGGAAAGCGCTTGGCGACTCCAGCCGCTCTTGGCCGCCGAACCACTCCACACCACTCGGCCAGCGGCCAAATCAATCACCTTCAGGGTGACTCCCACCGCAGGTTCACCATCAATCCCAACTTTGTAACGCCACTCCTCGACGCTGCCCGTCACAGCAAAGCGCACGCCTTTGCCGACGGCCCATTTTTGAGCCTCTTCACTGACCTTGCGCTCAGTGGGCTCAAACAAACTGTCTCGGGACAACGCCACCGGATACTGCTGCAGGTTGGTGATGCCTCGACTCCGAAGCAAATGCTCCACCATGGACTCTGCCGACAAGGCCGCTTGCGGTGTGTCGGTGTTGTTGGCAATCGGAAGCACGGCCCAAGGCACCTGCGCTTCAAGCGCATCTTGGTTGGCGAGCGACTGCACACCCGTGGAGCAAGCCGTTAGCAGCACCGTTGTTAAAGCAAAAATACCGTACCGAAAAGATGTCATGACCGAGGCCTCCTAAAAATAATGCCGATAGCGAATAAAAAGTGATCGATTGGTTGAGTTGCTGGCTCCAATACCATCGCTTGCCCGCCATTGAAGAGACAAATGGTCTTCGCCCGTCAAAGACCCCGCGACCCCTAAAACGCCCGAATAGCCTGGGCCCGCCACTGAGTTGTGACTTAAACACATGTCCGCAAAAGGTCGCCAGGCTTTGCTGTAAACCGTTTGCAGACTTTGTCCACCCAAGTTTTCGCCCATGCTGACACAAGCACCCCAGGTTCCGCCCCCCTCAGGAACAAAGTAGCGAAGTGGATCAATCGTGCCGGTTGATATGCCGGTCTGAATCCCGGTGGGGAGTTGTGCCAGCGTTGCAGCACTGATATTGCCATCGGCGTAGAAGTTTTGCCGCGTCCAATTGGCGCGCAAGGACCAGTCCGGGTACTCGGTGCGCACACGGTAGCCCGCCTCCATCGCGATGGACTGCCCTCCCCCAAGGTAATCACCCTGTTGAGTAAAGTACCGATTGAATTCGGGAGACACACGGAAATACTCTCGCTTGCCCAAGACATAGGTCAAATTACCGAATAAACGATCTTGGTATCCCGCCACGCTCATGGGTTGGCTGATGGAGGAGTCGTCGCGGTAATTGAGGCCCGCCTCCAAACTGAGGCGCCGCCCCACCTGAAAACTTTGCGTAGCGCGCAAGCCCACTGTCGACTGGCCCCCCGTGCGGCGAAACAGAGTGAGATAGGTTTGGCCACGTTCACCGAGCCAGCGTGCCGACACACTGTCCAGTCGGTCCACATCGTGGGTCAACGATGCTAAATTGGGCTCGCTGCTACTCTGTTGCTTACGCGACCAACCCAATACCGCATGGAGTTTGGGCTGCAAGACCAAACGGCCTTCAAATTGCAGACCTTGCCGATTCAACGCCCCCGAATTTTCTTGACTGGCAAGCAACTGAACATAGTTGGCATTCAACGGGGCATGTTGACGAAATCGGTCATACAAAGGTTCGTCACCAAAAGGTTGAGACATTCCCTGAAAAGCAGTGTCCAGCGCTTGCTGAACATCACCCAAGGCGTAGGCTGTGTCGTATTTGTTGTAAATCGGTAGCGCTTTGTCAGTGCGGTCCAAAATTTGGGCCATCGACTCGGTGTCATCCAACTTGAGTGCCACTTGGCTAACCCCCCACACGGGCACGACGTCCTGCGCTTGCCGGGCGTAGCGAAGCCACATCCAAGAACGGGCGTTCGGGAATTGCTCTTTCAAAATAGCCCAGCCCAAGATCAGCGCATTCAATTGAGCAATTTCGTTCTCAGGCGTCGTTACACCGCGCAGTTGATTGACCAGTTCACGCACCCGCCGAAGCCCGGGATCACCCGGTTCATTCAAAAGCGCCAAACGTGCCTCAGTCAACATGAGCGGATCGTTGGGCAGCATCGTGTTGCCCTGCGCAGACGCCAGCTTCCGCTTCAGTAGCAGCCAGGCATGGCGGCGAATGCGAGCGGCCATACCGACGTTTTGACTGCGCTCAATGGCATCGGCGAAATTGAGCAACAGCAGCGGGTCATCGGGCGTGAGAGAGACCGATTTCCCATACCAGAGAACGGCCTCTCGGGACCGGTTCAATACCTGGCTGCCCGCGGCGAAAACCAACCAAAATCGGTTGTCTTTGACCGCCTGCTGTGCATAGGTGGCCAACATCCGTGTCAATTCGGGCGAGCGCTGCTCATCCACCAAAAACCAGAGCGCGCTCAACGCCACGTCAGAGTCGTTCGGAGTAAGGGTCAGCGCGCGCGCCAAGTCGGTCCAAGCCAAATTGGGTTGTTTCTTCAGCCGCTGGTACTGGGCTCTCAATAGCAAAAACCGCGCGTCTTGCTCGGCAGTGCGCAAGTTCTGCGTCGTTAACGACCCAAAAATACGCGCTTGCGACGCAAGATCGCCGAGCCCTGCAAAAATCTCCAAACCCAACTTCAATTGGTCCAGCGCATTGAAGCGGCGATAGGCCTCCCAAGCCAGCTCGGCAGCTTGCGCGGGATGCTGCTGGCGAACCAAGAAAATGAGGCGAGACCAATCTGCCGCAGTGGCGTCAGCGACCGGCGTGACACGGGCATATGCCTGTTGTGCGGTCGCAAAGTCGCTTTGCAACCAAGCCAACTCACCCAGTAAACGCCAAAACTCAACAGCTTCAGCAGGAATTGAACCGAGATGCGCTTGCATAACGGCCAATGCCTTGTCCCCGTTATCACTTCGGATAAAACTCACCACGACCCACATCAATGCATCCATCGAAAACGGGGCCAGGCTCAGTCGCTGCAAATACAGTGACTGAGCGCGATTCTCATCCCCTCCGTTGGCTGCCAGGCGCGCCGCATAGTCCAGTAGTGCGATGGATTGGGTTTTCAGAAACTGAGCTTCAAAAAACCGGGACCCCCGCTTTGGCTCCGTCAGGCTTTCATAGAGAAAAAACAAATCGGACCACTCCGCGGGCGTCAGCGATGATTGGTCTGCGCGATACTCCCACGCCAACATCACGGCAGCGGGTTGTTCTAATAGCGGTGCTAAGCGAATCACGGCCGATACCGTTTCTTCAGACCGGTCCCCTTGGGCAAACAGGACTTGCCAGTGCTCTGCTGCCAAGCCCGGCCGCTCGGCCCAATCGGCCACGCGAGCCAGCTTGCGTCGCCAGTCACGGTCACCAGGACGCTCTCGAACAGACTGCTGGGCAATGCGAAGTGAGCTTTCGAAATCTCGGCTGCTGATCAGCGCATCAAATGCCAAAGAGAAATCTTCTTGATTGAAAGGGCGAAGTGTGTCCCGAGTCCTATCGGTCAATGGCCTTGACGTGGTGGCGAGCGGCCGAGCCACGGCCATCGGCACCACTGGTGCAGGCGTGGAGGGCTGCGGCACAGACCCGCCCAAAGAACCGATAGCGGGGGAAGTACGAGACACGCTGACGGTCTCAGACGTCGGCTGATCACCCCAATTGCGTTTCACGATGGCGTCGGGCCTGAAAACAGCAACCCGCACAAAAGCAGCTCCCATGGGGGCCTCTGACAACGCGTTGCGGGCCATTGACTCGTCAGTCCAGAACCCGGCCCGAAGGGTGAATAGTGCGCCACGCCGCTCAATGCGGGCAAATGGAAGGTGCGCGTAGCGTTCGAACGCTCGCTGCAAAGCGGCGATATCTTTGCCGCTCGCAATTTGCAAGGAGTAGTAATCCGTCGCGGTGACCGGCAATTCAAGCGCCTTGGCACCAGAAATTGCCGCCCATATCAAACTGGCAACGAAAAATTGGCGCTTCATGGAGTGCCCCTGACCGGCGGCCTTTGAAACACTAATCTGCGAGCGTAGTAGGCCGCTCTGGCAGGGTCACCGGCGGCCAAAGCAGCCCGTGTAAGGTAACGCAGCGTCTCTGTGTCGTTCTCAAGATCACCAATGTGTTGATCCGCAGCCAACATGGCCTGGTCAAACTGGCTGGATGCCATCCAGGCCCCCATGCCCGTTATAAACAGCCGCCGAGCATCCTCTATTGTGGTGGCCTCCTCACGCGCTACAAAAAAGTAGTGGGCTGCAGTCGCGTAGTCGCCCACACCCAACCACTCTCGAGCGTACTCTTCAGGAGTTTTAGGCACTAACTCGGGCGCAATCAATGCCAAATAAGCCAACCTCTCACTTTCAATTCTGAACTTATTAGCGAGTGCAAAAAAAACTCGCGCCAAATGGGCGGGAATTTTGTCGTCCGCTGCTTGCTCCATCATCGCCTTGGCACGGGCCACAACACTTGCCCGCGAACGCGCATCGGTGAAGGTGTCAAAAGCCCTTCCATACGCATCGGCCAGCAGGAGACGCGCTTGCGTTCGCTGGCGTCCATCGCCCCTCCCAGAGATAAAGGGCAAGAGCATGGCCTCCAGGTCCACGACAGCCAACTCAAATTGTTGTGACTTTGCCAACAAAATGGCCACATCGGCATTGCCGGGCTCAGCCCGGTATAAATTTTGGATATAGGAGAGCGTGAGTTCGTCCAGCACTGCTTGTTCGTACAGACTCGCAATCAGCGCTTTACGCGGAAAGATCAGAACCAACAAGGCCACAATCAACAAGGCGATCACGAGCAACTGCCAAGTTGAAGACAGTGCCAAGCGGGGGATCTCATCGTCAACCCCGGCATATCGCTTCGAGCGGTCGAGCAGCATGGTCCTTGAGTTCGTAGTGAGACAAATGATTGGCACGGCTCACAGGCAGCAGGTTTTTCCCACCGACCGCGATTTGACAGCTTCCCACATTCGCCAAAGTGAACTTGAGGGGCACATGGCCTGTCAGTTCCCATCGAAGACGGTGGGGACTGGTTTCAAAGGAGGCAATGCGAGCGTTGGCGGACACTAACACAGGGCGGATCCCTGCTGAAGGCTGCAAGACCAGTTCCACCTGGCTGTCACCCATGTGAATATACGTTTCACTGGCGCCTGTTCGGTAGCCCGCAATGCCCGGGCTTCGCTCAACATCGGGCACGCCCATGGTGTTGGGTAGGCGCAAGGTTCGCAGGTGGGCGCCACCCCGAACCAGCCATCCCGACTCGGTTCGCGCCACACCCAGGTGTTGGAAGTCCATAACTTTGCGCGCATAGTCTGAGATGAACACCGGATGGGTGTCTTGCGACAACGCATAGTCAAATATCTTTTCCAACGACTTGAGGCCCGCACGCTTGGAAGCCAAGTAGGTATGGAAATAGATATTGATGGGCTTGAGTCGCCTCGGCGTCTCGGTCATTTGAAAGGTTTCAATGACCTGCTCAAAGCCATAAAACGGCCCTCTCCACAAGTTGGTGTACACGTTTTCGTTCTGGTTGGGGGCATAAACTTGGAAGCCACCCGCATACGCCAACCCCAGCCCTTCAACCCTTGTCAGTGAAGGCCTGTTTTTCGTAATCACGGTGTCACCGCCATTCATGTTGAGGACATTCAGCTTCGTTGTTAAACGCAAAGCTTCGCTGCCCGGAATGCAGTCTCCGGTCCACAGAAACATGTCCACTTTTTTGCCGGGTGGTGCCAAGCGAGATTCGATGTACTGAATCGATCCCTCAATTTCCCGCTTCAAGCTGAATTGGTAACCCGGAATTGGCAGGTGGTAGTCCTCCGCCCCCTCGCCAGCGTCAGCATTTGCTTTGCCCCAAAAAAAAGGATGGGAGTAGCTGTGCGACGCAAGCGCCACATTGGGTTCCCGAAAAATATCTTTTGCGGCCCCCTCGGCAACCCCTGACAAGGCAGGGAACAAACCTTGAGGGGATATCTCCCCTTCAATCACGGAGATCGTCATGGGCACCGGGTATTTTCTGACCACCCGGTCTCTCACCACTTCGCCAGAGAGGGGATTCCCGGGTTGGTCAGACCGACTGACGAACCCGTCACCGTCCATATGCACCATCAACAGGCGTCGGCCGGTCTCCGTCGTCACGTCAGGCACTGGCATCTCCGGCAAGCGCAATGCTTGGCGAAAAAAGGCAAACGGATCAATCACCCACCGATCACCGCTCTCAGCGGGTAGGTCGATGACGGCATAGGGTTGAATCACATACCCGCCCCAAGGGGTAATGGCCGCAGCGAGTTGGACATCCTTGCCCCGTTGAAGCGCCAGGAGCGGCTTGCTATTTTCAACTGACAAACCATAGAAACCATCCGGAATGGGATGCGGCGCCCGCTCGAAACCCATCCTGGGATCTTGTTTCAAGACACTGATGGATTCGAGATTACCGGGCACAGTGCTGGTGACTAGACCCAGCGCCTTGGCGACGGGCCCTGCCAGTAAAAAATCAATTTGATTCACCAAGGCCACGGGCACCGTTTCATTGGCCTGTTTGCCCACCCATGAGGCAAGCTGGCTACGCTGAACCGCATCAATGTCTTCGGTCAACCAAACGACAACGCCCGCGTAACGCCCCTTCAAAGAGAACTGAGGCAGTTTATTGGCGTCAATAAACTCCGGCGCATAGCCCATGTAACTCAAGGGCATGGAACTCAGCCGAATAGGATCAACCTTGCGTCGCGAGAACTCATCTTTCGCAGGGCTATGAACAACTAAGACGCGCCGGGGCATGACCTCCACACGCCCTACCCCCACGGACCCTAAATCGGGCGTCGCGACCCACGGGGTCAACCCCAGATCCATGATGCGCTTGGCGGTCTCTCGTGCCAATTGCCGTTGGGAAGGTGGGACGTAGTCAATAGCCACGACCGGAATTTTCAACTCGTTTTTAACTCGGTTTAACTGGCCTAACAACCATTGCCGGTCCTCCTCGCTGACCTCACGGTAACGTCCCTTGCCCGCGTCATAACCTTGAAACAATGACTCAGCGGCAACGGCGTCCACGTTGGAGTGCGTGCGGTCAAGAATTTCAAAGCCCCGGTTGAAAATAAAGCGAATTGAGGGGTAGCGCTTCACCACCGCATCCAGCACCGCCACCATGCCGGCTTCTTGCACCGCGCGCTCCGCAGGCGTCTTTGAAAATCGGTGGTAAGAATCTAAGGTGTCCAAAAAAAAGGTTCGGTAACCTCTTGCCCACAGCGGCGCAATGACCTGCTCAGTAAAAAAGGTGGGCCACCCGACTTGAGACTGTTCGATCAGTAGACTGCCCCAGTCCTCGTTCTTGCCCTGAATCCAGGCGGCAGGAATCTGACTGGCATAAGGTTTGGTAGGCTGCACTTCACCCAAAGCCACATAAGCTGCAATCCGTGTGTGGGTCAAGCCGGGGATGCTGGGGTCAGGCACATGCTCGGGGTCTACGACCACAAGGTCAAACAATTGCAACTCGTCCCACGGCGGACTGGCACCGTAAAAAAAAGCCATAGAAAGCGGCGGTTTGTCAGGTCTGACGGCAGCAGGCACTGAGGGCAGCCAAGCCAGCCAGCACATCAGTAGCGCAAATAGGCGTTTCAACTCAACATCTCCAGTAAATCAGACAGCTGCGGCGTGGGCGACGCCTAAAACCAGAAGAAAACAAAACCATCCAATGGCTTGAGACCACTCACTGGCAGGCGCTTCAAGTACCCCAGGGTGGTTGTGAAAATTCATCCAAAACTGCCGGTATTCAGGAGAATCATGTTCCCGCTGCAGGTTCAAACAGGGGTGAGTTTAGTGGTTGTCACAAAAAATCCATGTGACAAATTACCAGCAATCGGGAGGTATTTTCTGTTTCCTCCCGCTTGCGCCTCGGCTATGAGCGTAGAACCGGTGGAATACGCCGCTTCACCGCGAAACCCTCGTCACCTTGCGCATGATCACCTGAGTGGTTACCAAGAGAATTAAGAAGAAATGAAATGAACATCAGTCAACAAAAAAGGTCCCGAAGGACCTTTTTTGCTAAGCTAAAACTGTTTTTAACCTTTTTTGGCGTAAGCACTGCACCAGCCTTTGCCAGCCACCTGCTTGCCCGCGAACAAAGGGCATCCCCCTGCCGCGTCGGCGGGTTTACCTTGGTAAAGCGCACAGTTGGAGCAGATTTGACCGGCTGCATATTTCGGGTATTTTTTGGTGTCTGTTTTGGTTGCGTCTGCTTTGTACCCCAGCGCAACCGCCGTCGGGTCTTCGTCTTTCAGCATCGTTTGCGCCTGCGCCAAGCCGGACGTGGCAATGACGCTGGCTCCAAGGACGGATTGAATAACAAAGGTTCTGCGGTTGGTGGTCATAGTCGGTGTAAATTGAAACAGCGTCAAAATAGACGTGCTGCAATGTAGCGCTATGCACATTCCGCAGCGCGGTAGTCATCTATTATGCGAACAGCAACGCCCCTGCGCTCACGCGTCAACAGAGCCGAGCCACCCCATTGGCTAGTCTTCCTTGAATGCTATTAATATAATAGCTGCTTGCGCAGGTAGAATAAGGGCTGCAAGCCATTTTCATCATCAAATAACGAAGGACACAGCATGAATGTTTACGACAAGCTAAGCGAACTCAACATCACCCTCCCACCGGTTTCGGTGCCGGCTGCGGCGTACCTTCCCTTTGTCCAGACAGGTAACTTGGTTTTTCTAAGTGGTCATATTGCAAGAAAAGACGGCAAGCCTTGGGTTGGCCAACTGGGCAAAGACACCACCACCGAGCAAGGCCGAGCGGCAGCGCGTGCCATTGCTATTGACCTGATGGGGACGTTGCATGCCGCCGTGGGCGACCTCAACCGTGTCAAGCGAATCGTTAAATTGATGTCGCTGGTCAATTCCACCGGAGATTTCACCGAGCAGCACTTGGTGACCAATGGCGCCAGTGAGTTGTTTGGGGATGTGTTTGCAGCCAAAGGCGCTCACGCTCGCAGCGCATTTGGCGTGGCACAAATCCCGATGGGCGCGTGTGTTGAGATCGAGCTGATCGCCGAATTGGAATAAGCACCAACCCATTCGTCAGCGGCTTTGTCCTGCCCTACCAGGTCAAGCGGGTGATCGTTTGCCTATTGACCCTTCGCAATTGGGCAGTGCTCACCTGCTCAGGCGCGATTTCCGCCAAAGGAATCAACACAAACGCCCGCTCGTACATTCGGGGATGCGGCACCGTCAACAGTGCGCTGCTGATCGTGGCTTGGCCATAAAGCAGAATGTCCAGGTCCAGCAAACGAGGTGCGTTACGGTAGGGTCGTTTGCGGCCGGCCTGATTTTCAATGCCCTGTAAAGCCTTCAGCAACGCCGGCGCTGTCAGCAACGACTGAAGCGCCACGACCGCATTCACATAATCTGGCCCGCTTGAATCAATGGGCGCTGTGACATACAAACTAGAGCAACGAGCCGCCATCACGCCGTTCAACGCTTGAATGTTTTTGAAGGCGAGTTGAACTGCCCCGACCGCGTCTCCCAGATTAGCACCAATGGCGACAAAGGCAGGGACTGGGAAGCGATTGAGGGGGGTCAAACGCCAGCGTCCGGAGCCGCCTCACCCGCCGCTTTAGGACCGGTACTGCGCCGACGGCGGCGGCGCTTCTTGGGTGCCTCTCCGGCTTCGCCTTGAATTGAGACTTCATTTTCCGAAATTAGTGGGTTCTCGACGGGCACATTGGTAGTCTCCACTGGCTGAGCTTTGGGCATCTTGTGCACCTTGGGCGCTCGCTGGCGCTTTTGTTGCTCATCCCGCACTTGATCCACCATATCTTGACGGATATCGTCGTGGGCGGTGCTGAACTCCTGCCACCAGTCGGCCAGCACGTCCTCAACCTCGCCCGCATCCGCACGAAGACGCATGAAATCAAATGCGGCTCGGAATCGAGTCTGATCGATCAGGCCAAACGGCATGCCGCCCACGCGCTTTTCAAAACGCGGCTGCATCATCCAGATTTCGCGCATATCTCCCGCCAACTTGCCACGCCCGGAGACGTCACCGATGCGGGCGTTGAACACGTCATCAATTGCGTCCTGCAGTGCAGGATGCGAGTGATGACCCTGCTTCAAACGCGCCGCCCAACCATCGCGCACATCCGCCCACAAAACGCAAGCCAGCAAGAAGCTGGGAGCCACCGGCTTACCCTCGCCTACGCGCCGGTCCGTGTCTTTAAGGGCTGCGTTGACAAACGTTTGATCGGCTCGCTCCACCACGACATCCAGCAAGGGGTAAATGCCGCGCGCCATACCGAGCACTTTGAGTTGCTCGATTGAGGCCAGCGCATGTCCTGTTTGCAGCAGCTTGAGCATTTCATCAAACAATCGGCTCTGCGGCACGTCCGCCAATAATTGCTGTGACCTGACCAAGGGCGCAGCGGTTTTGGCTTCCAACTCAAAACCCAGGGCACTCAATTTGGCTGAAAACCGAACGGCACGGATGATGCGCACTGGGTCTTCACGGTACCGGGTGGCGGCATCGCCAATCATTCGAATAATTCGCTTTTGGGCATCTCGAATGCCATGGTGGTAATCAACCACGATCTGAGTCTCAGGGTCGTAGTACATGGCGTTGATCGTGAAATCACGTCGAACCGCATCTTCTTCCTGGGGTCCCCAGACGTTGTCGCGAAGGACCCGGCCCGACGCGTCAACCGCGTGCTTCATGCCAGCCAGCTCATTCTTGCTGGTGCGCTCGTTGCCCGCAACCGCTTCAGCGGCGGCATTGTCCATATAGGCTCGAAAGGTTGACACCTCAATCACCTCATGCTCACGGCCGCGCCCATACACCACATGGACGATGCGAAAACGTCGCCCAATAATGAACGCACGGCGAAACAACCCTTTGACTTGTTCTGGCGTGGCGTTGGTGGCAACATCAAAGTCTTTGGGGGCCAACCCCACCATCAGGTCTCGCACCGCACCCCCCACAATGTAGGCTTCGAAGCCGGCCGATTTCAAGGTGCGAACGACATTGAGGGCGCGTTCATCAACCAAGGCGGGATTAATACCGTGGGTCGCAACGCCTACCTCTTCGCGTTTGCCAAACAGCGGCTTTTTGCCTTTGCCCGCTGTCGCGGTTTTGCCCAGCAGCTTATCGATAAAATTTTTAATCATTAAAACCTGAAATTTTGAGAGACAAACACGCCACCCGCAACGCAGGTTTGTGCCGTCTTCACCACAAATAAGACTCAGAACAAGTCAAGTATGCGCCAACCTCTGTCAACCGCAATGGCTCTCAAACGGTCGTCCGGATTCGTCGCAACGGGATGGGTCACATTTTCCATCAGACTGAGGTCATTGATGGAATCTGTGTAAAAAGTGCTTTCAACGTCCGCGAGGCGCAGTTGACGCGCCGCCAACCAGGCCTCGATTCGCGTGACTTTACCCTCACGAAATGAGGGTACACCTTTGATCTCACCCGTAATCCAGCCTGCCGTGCTGGAGGAGGCCTCCCGCTCCAATTCGACAGCAATGAGGTTGTCCACGCCAAACGCTTTGGCGATGGGACGGGTCACGAACTCATTGGTAGCGGTAATGATCACCAACTGATCACCTTCACTTTGATGCATTCGCACCAAATCCAAAGCCTGTACTTTTATGGCGGGTTCAATCACAGTCCTCATGAAATCTAGGTGGGCTGCTTCTGATTTTATAGCACCCATCTGCCGAATAGCCTGAGTTGAGAAACGAATGTAGTCGCGGATATCCAGCGTGCCCGCCTTGTAATGAGCGTAGTACGCATCATTGCGTCGGTTGAATTCAACCGGGTCGGTCCAACCCAGGGTGGTTGTGAACACCCCCCAAGAATGGTCAGAATCCAAGGGTAGCAGGGTGTGATCAAGATCGAAAAGGGCCAATTTCATGGGTTAAGTATTCTCCAACATGGATTTGATCAACGGAATGGTGATGGCGCGTTTGGTTTGCAGCGCATAGCCGTCCAGATGCTCTAACAACTCCATCAAACTGCCTAAGTCGCGACTGAAACGGTTGAGCATGAAGTCCATGACCTCATCTCCCAAAAACAGGCCACGGTCATCCGCTGCTTGACGAAGCACCGAACGACGCTCCAGCTCACTTAACACGTGCAGTTGAAACACATGTCCCCAGCCCAAACGGCTTCTCAAATCGTCCCGCAATTTCAGGTCAGCTGGCGGCAGTGCACCAGCGGCCAACATCCAGCATTGGTGCGTTTGCGCATTGATAAACCAGTTGAACGCCATTTGCTGTTGTTCAGCGCTGTACAGGTGCACGTCATCCATCAAAACAGCGGCCCAGCGTTCATCAAACTCTGGCGGGTGCTGAACATTGGCGTCCAGCCACCCGACACTCGCGCCTCGGCTTCGCACGGCGTCGTGAACCGCCTTCAGCAAATGAGTTTTTCCACTGGCACTGCTTCCCCACAGATAAGTGGGAACGGGCGAACGCGAGGATATCCCCGCCATTTCGGCCCCCCACAAAGCCAGATGACTCAACGCGGCCTCATTCGGTCCTGCAAAAAAAGATTGAAGCGTTGGCCCCGTTCTCAAACCAATGTCCAGCGCTATTTGTTTCATCTATTGAATCCCCTTCAAATACATCTGGCTAGACAGGTACGGCGTCGGGACTCGTTTAGCCGTGACAAGCGCGGTCACCAACGCCGCGCCCCAGTCCGCCAAGAGAGGAGCCATCCGACGGTTTTCACCGACGTTTAGCCAGTCAAGCCTTGGTGCCACCGCACAGGTCAAACCAATCAAGGTCACAAAGATCGACCCAGGCAGCCAAAGTGAAGAAGAAATGAGCACCGCGATTACGCGCCAGTTGAAGGTTCTTGTTGGAGTGACTGTGAAGTGCATGGAGACGGACGAGGATGAACCCTTAAAATCAGGGCAAATTTTATAGGGCGCTTTCGAAGCACCCCCTCCAACGCCACTACGAACGCACTTTACATGACAACACCCTTAAATTCCGCCCCACTGTCTTACAAAGAGGCAGGCGTTGACATTGACGCTGGCGATGCCCTGATTGAGCGCATCAAGCCAATGGCCAAGAAAACAATGCGCGAAGGCGTCTTAGCCGGAATTGGAGGCTTCGGTGCCCTGTTTGAAGTGCCCAAACGCTACAAGGAACCCGTCTTGGTCAGTGGTACTGACGGGGTAGGTACGAAGCTCAAACTGGCATTTGAATGGTCAATGCACGACACCGTTGGCATCGACTTGGTGGCCATGAGTGTCAATGATGTTCTGGTGCAAGGCGCAGAGCCCCTGTTCTTCCTTGACTATTTTGCCTGCGGAAAACTGGACATCGATACGGCCGCCGCCGTGGTTGGCGGCATTGCCAAAGGATGCGAATTATCTGGTTGCGCTTTAATCGGCGGAGAAACCGCTGAAATGCCAGGCATGTACCCCGCTGGGGAGTACGACCTTGCAGGTTTCGCCGTCGGCGCCGTTGAAAAGTCCCAAATATTGACTGGACAAACGATCCAACCGGGGGACGTCGTCCTCGGCCTGGCTTCTAGCGGCGTCCATTCCAATGGGTTCAGCTTGGTGCGTAAATGCATTGAGCGTGCTGGCGACAGTTTGCCCGCAACCCTGGATGGCAAGCCCTTCAAGGTGGCAGTGATGGAGCCCACCCGTCTGTATGTTAAATCAGTCCTTGCCGCACTTGCGCAACACCCCATCAAGGCGCTGGCTCACATCACAGGCGGTGGCTTACTCGAAAACATTCCCCGTGTACTGCCAGAAGGTACGGCAGCCCATTTGGTCAAAGGAAGCTGGCCCCAGACTGAGTTATTCACTTGGCTCCAAACCACAGCCGGCATTGACGACATCGAGATGAACCGAACGTTTAATAACGGTATTGGAATGGTCGTCGTGATCGCCGCTGAGCACGCTACGGTGTGTGCTGAGATGCTACGAGCCTGCGGGGAGCAAGTTCACGTGATTGGAGCTATCGGCGCTCGAGGCAACGGCGCTTCAGTCATCATCCGTTAACGCCAGCGGCCTTTGACACTATTGCGTCAAAGGCCGCGTCACAGATCCCAAAAGCTGCTGTAAAAAAAGCCCGACTATTAGAATAATCGGGCTTTTTGATCTGTAAAAGTTGTTTGGTGGGATGTGCGGGGGTCGAACCCACGACAAACGGATTAAAAGTCCGCTGCTCTACCAACTGAGCTAACATCCCTTCAAAAAATATAAGCAGTCCTTATATTTTCCAAGCCTTAGATTATAGCTCGATTTCGACCAAATTCATTGATGACTGGCAATTTGATTCAATGCCCATCCGGCTGCACATTGACCGAAAGTCGCCGTCACGCTCACAACCGAGCCGTAACCATGGCAGTTCAAACTACCGTCACCTTCAATGGCACAAGACGCGTCAGGTGGTGCAACCGCTTCGCGACTAAACACGCAGGCGATACCTATTTTTTTACCCTCTTTAGGGGCGCCATATTCTTTGCGTAATCGGTACCGAAGCTGTGCCAATAGAGGGTCATGCGTAATGTGAGCCAAGTCATCCACATCCACCAAATGAGGCTGTCGCTTTCCACCTGCAGCACCAACGGAAATAAAGTGGGTTTTGGACTCACGAGCCCAAACAGCCATCGCTGTTTTGGCTTTAACTTGATCACAGGCGTCAATCACGGCGCTGACGTCGTGTGGAATCAGCGAGAACCAATTTTGGGCACTCACGAAATCATCAACACATGCAACGTGGCATTCGGAATAAAAAGAATGGATTCTGTCGCGCATAGCGAGAATCTTAGACTGTCCAATCGTGGCGTTTACCGCGTGAAGTTGGCGATTAATATTCGATTCAGACACATGGTCCATGTCGATTAAAGTGAGTTTTCCCACACCACTTCGTGCCAAAGCCTCAACAGCCCAAGAGCCCACGCCACCGATTCCGACAACGACCAAATGGGCATTTCGAATTCGCCCGGCACCTTCCAGGCCATACAGTCTCTCAAGACCAGAAAATCGCCGATCCATCGACTATTTCAACCGCACTAAACGTTCTTTTGCAGCGACTGCAGCTTCCGATTGGGGGTACGCTTTGACGAGATCCTCCAAAGTTTTGCGCGCACCCCGACTGTCTTTGAGTTCAAGCTGACAGTTAGCTATTGACAGAACTGCTTCGGGAACACGCATGTGATCAGGCTCACTGGAAATCAACGCCCGAAAATTAACCATCGCTTCTTTGTAATCTCGCCCTGCGTACTGGGCATTACCCAACCAAAATAAAGCCGATGGCCGATAGCCACTGAGCGGGAACTGCTTCAGGAAACCAGTGAATGCCGCTTGCGCTGTCGGGAACTCACCCTTCCTGAACACCGCCAGCGCAGCATCAAAATCTCGTTTCTCCAACGGACTGGCCGTGATCTCTCTGCCATCAACGGTAACTTTCGCGGGCTCAAGCGGTCGCAGTCGATCATCCACCATCTGAGTTACATTCTTTTGCCGCAATTGAGTCTCTGACAAATCTCGCACCAATTGCTCATTTTGGCCGCGTAACCGTGACATGTCCGATCGAAGAGCTTCTATTTGATTCTGCAAATCAAGCAAGCTTCGGCGCACACCAAGCACCTCTTCACTTGTTTTATTAGAAGCTTGCTCAGATGCAATGTGAGAGGACTCAAGACGTTGTCGCAGGTCGAGAATTGCCCGCCTCGCTTCATCATCTTCAAAAAGTGCAGCGTGGGCAGAGAACGCCCCTAAAGAAAGGAGGAGTGAGCAAATTGCGGTCGATCGGATTCGCACTGTCATAACTCCTGGAATTATCGGTAACTGATTTCGGCACGACGATTTTTAGAGCGAGAGATCTCGTCGTTACCCAAAGAAGCAGGTTTTTCTTTGCCATAGCTCACCGCTTCCATCTGTCTATCAGATACACCCAGCAAGCTCAGCGCATTTCGCACAGACTCAGCCCGTTTTTGTCCCAAAGCCAAGTTGTATTCACGGCCACCTGTGTCATCCGTGTGTCCTTCAATGGCGACGCTGGCCGTTGGTAATGACTTGATATGACGGGCATGGGTCTCTACAAGACTTTGAAACTCAGACTTGACGATAAAGCTATCGTAGTCAAAGTACACAATTCGGGGGCCTGCGGGAGGTATTGCGGGATTTGAGGACCGTCCAATATCAACTGAGGCGACGCCACCATTGCCAATTCCTGCGCCCTCACTTCCACCCGATGCTCCATTTTGTTGGAGCGATGCGGCATTTCGATCCACCACTGGGACATCATCCAGTTTCACGGCCGAACTGCAACCTGCCAGTACAGCGGCTCCCAATAAAAGAATGAATGTAGATTTCATGTCAATGCTCCTATAAATTTACTGTTTCGAGAACGGGCCCCAATGCGGCTCTCTTATGTCGCCACTTTGACCATTCAAGCGTGCTTTAACACCACCGTCCAGCGTCGTTGTCATTAGCGCCTCACGCCCCTGCTGTTGAGTTGCATAGACGATTAATCGACTGTTTGGAGCAAATGCAGGACTCTCATCTTCGGTTGTGTCTGTCAATGACGTCACCGTGCCGTTACTGAGGTCCATCAACTGCAGTTTGAACGCGCCATTCAAGCGAGAGATGTAAGCCATCCATCGTCCATCCGGACTGATCGCAGGAGAAATATTGTAGGTGCCGGCAAATGTGACCCGTTCTACATTGCCGCCGTTACTCGGCATTTTGTAAATCTGAGGCGCTCCACCTCGATCACTGACGAAGTACAGCGACTTGCCATCGGGCGAATAAGCCGGTTCTGTATCGATACTGGTCGATTGAAGCAGACGCCGGGGTTCTCCCCCGTTCGCATCAATGACATACAACTGGGAACCACCATCTTTGCTCAGCGTGACAGTCAAGGACCGTCCATCGGGAGACCAAGCGGGGGCGCTATTTGACCCGCGAAAGTTGGCAATGAGACGTCGCTTTCCTGTAAGCACGTCATGGGTGTAAATGACGGGCTTTCGGGATTCAAATGAAACATAAGCCAATTGCGACCCACTGGGAGACCATGCTGGCGAAATGATAGGCTCGGGACTGGCCAAGGCCGCTTGTGCATTTTCACCGTCCGCATCAGATACCCATAACTGATAGCGCGGCCCTCCTTTAGTGACATAAGAAATACGAGTCGAAAAAACGCCTTTTTCACCCGTCAAACGTTCAAAAACATAGTCTGCAATTTGATGGGCAACGAGACGCAAATCTGTCGAAGTGACAGCGTAACTTTGAGCCCCAATATCCAGCCCTCTCACCACATCCCACAGACGAAACCGCACATCGAAGCGGCCATCGACCAAGCGCGAGATGCTTCCATTGACCAGCGAATCCGCACTTTTAGAACGCCAAAGGGCTAAATCTGGTCGCGTCATTTCGTCAAGTGACACCCCACCCGCGTCGATGATCCGAAACAGCCCGCTGCGCTCAAGATCCGCCTGCACAATCGCGGCGATCTTCTGTGACACCAAATCTTGGCCTCGAAATGTAGAGACGGCGATAGGTAATTGCGTAACGCCTACACCAGAAATTTCAACGCGAAACTGTGCGAATGAAGGCACGCTTGCACCTGCAAGGACGATTAAAAATAGAGCGTTAAATAATTTTCTAATCATGTGAAGTATCGGATTTCCATTATTTAATTGAATTTTCGGACGACCACGTCCTCGGCCAAAGCGGCTTCGTCAACGCCCTTTTTAGCACGAATAACCCCTGTACTCATACGCTGAGCGACTCGCTCGCGATTTGAAGTCGCGTCCGAGCGACTGCTCTCCGGGTGCCACAAATGATAAACCTCCGTCGAACAAAATCCATTCTTTCGTTGCACACCTGCATTGTGGAGTCGTAAAACAAAGTCTGCATCTTCATGCCCCCACCCAGTGAAAGACTCATCAAAACCATTGATTCGAAGATAGTCGTCGCGCCAAACGCAAATATTGCAACCCCTTATTCTCTTCCAACGAAAGTGAGACTCACGTCTCAACGACATGTCTGGCAGTTGAATTAAATGAAGCAACTTATTAACGTCACCGCCAATTCGCCATCGCAGCCAACTGAGCAAAGTGGCATCGGCGAAACTAGCCTCGCCCTTTATGATTTTTTCGGTCAACGATTCACTCAACAGAACTCGACTACCGTTGACAAAAAATCCAGGTTCAGCCAACGCCTCATGCGACGCCACAAAATGGGAACTTGGTACGCAGTCCCCGTCCATGAAGACCAGGTAGTCAGCCTGGCATGCCAGGACCCCTAAGTTGCGAACCCGAGATAAGGTAAATCCCACATCGGGATGCCAGACATGCCTGACCGAACACCTAAACCTTGGGAGTTCCGTCAAGATTTTTTGGACTGCGGTTGGGGAGGATCCATCGTCAGCAATGATCACCTGATGGCGATCACTGCATTGCCGGGCCAATCCTCGCAAAACTTCCAGCAAAGCATCTGGTCGGTTGTAGGTTGACACAATAAAGGCCGTCCTCATAAACCATCAATCTCAGAGCCGCGCGATGAACCCCGTATCTCCAGCCACCTCTTCACATAACGGTAATAAGTTCCCTCGGCATTCGATATTGCCAAGGCCAGCCCCAATTGGCCATCCAGGAAACCTCGTCGCAAGAAATAAGTTCGAAAAAAGGCCCACGCACCGTGCCCAAGAGCACTCCAAAGACTGGCGGGGCGTCCTTTTAACGTCATGCTTAAGGCACCCGCCGTGGAATAGCGATTTACCTTATCTAAAACCGACTCAAAGTCGGGGAAACTAAGGTGAATCAGCGAAGCTTTAAGCCTGACGGGAGAGTCCTTCGAAACAACGCGTTCATGCACCAAATCAGTAGAAAATTCCGCAGTTTCGCGCCTAAACAAACGGGTTACATAATCTGGACGCCACCCCGAGTGATGCATAAACTGCCCACAGTAGCTTGATAGCCTCG
>JBAQDW010000081.1:0-9091 GCA_049286445.1 Rhodoferax sp.
CCCACGCATTCGTCTTCTTTGACCTCGAAATGGCGCTTGCCGTCTTTGGTGGCCATGATGGCTTGGTGCGAGGTGTCTTCGCACGCAATGTGACAGCGCCCGCACTCAATGCACGAATCTTGGTTGATGACGGCTTTGGTGATGTGGTTGAGGTTGATGAACTTCCAGTCCGACACGGTGGGCACCGCTTTGCCCACAATTTGGCCCACCGATTCAAAACCCATCTCATCCATGTAGTTGGACAGTCCGTCTTTCATCTCTTGCACGATCTTGAAACCGTACACCATGGCGGCGGTGCACACCTGCACGTTGCCTGCGCCCAGCGCGATGAAGTCCAGCGCGTCACGCCAAGTACCGATGCCACCAATGCCTGAAATGGGCAAACCGGCCGTGAGCGGGTCGCGGGCTATCTCGGCCACCATGTTCAGCGCAATAGGTTTGACTGAGGGGCCGCAGTAACCGCCATGGGAGCCTTGGCCGCCGGTGGAGGGCGTCATGGTCAGCGTGTAGGGGTCCACGCCCATGATGGAGTTGATGGTGTTGATGAGCGAGACCGCATCGGCCCCGCCTTTTTTCGCTGCCCGGGCGGGCAAGCGCACATCGGTGATGTTGGGGGTGAGCTTCACGATGACGGGCAGCTTGGAGTAGTGCTTGCACCACGCGGTGACCATCTCGATGTATTCAGGCACTTGGCCCACGGCCGCACCCATGCCGCGCTCGCTCATGCCATGCGGGCAGCCAAAATTGAGTTCAATGCCGTCGGCACCGGTATCGACCAGCCGCGCCAAAATGGCTTTCCAAGACTCCTCCACACAAGGCACCATCAGCGAGACGATCATGGCGCGGTCGCTCCAGTTGCGCTTTACCTCGGTGATCTCTTTCAAGTTGAGCTCCAAGTCGCGGTCGGTGATCAGCTCAATGTTGTTGAACCCCATCAAGCGCCGGTCGGGCGTGAGCAGGGCGCCGTAGCGCGGGCCGTTGACGTTGACCACGGGCGGGCCCGCCTCGCCCAATGTTTTCCACACCACGCCACCCCAACCGGCTTCAAAAGCGCGGTTGACGTTGTAGGCTTTGTCGGTGGGCGGCGCCGAGGCCAGCCAGAAGGGGTTGGGGCTGTCGATGCCAGCGAAAGTGGTTTTTAAATTGGCCATGGTGTTTCTCCAGTGTTCTTGGGGTGAGGTCGGCAAAGGCTCAAGCGGCCATCAGGTGGGTGTGAATGGCCTTGGCAGATTGCTTGCCGTGCTCCACGGCCTCCACCGTCAGATCCAAACCACCGGCACGGCAGTCGCCACCGGCCCAAATGCCGGGCAGGTTGGTCGCACCCGCCGCGTCGGTGGCAATGCGCCCGCCTTGCAGCGTCAAGCCCACTTGCGCGAGCACGGGGTTGCCGAGTTGCTGGCCAATGGCTTTGAGCACGGTGTCGGCTTCCCAAATGAGTTCGCGCCCGGTGGCTTGCACAGTGCCGTCCACACTGGCCTGCTCGGCAAAACGCACGGCGCTGACGTGGCCGTTTTGGCCCAGAATTTCCACGGGGGCCAGCCAGTGGTGCACTACCACGCCATTGGTCTGCGCCCATTCCTGTTCATCTTTAGAGGCGGTCATGGTTTGTGCGCCACGGCGGTACGCCATGTGCACCACGGAGGCACCCAGCAGCTTGCTTTGCACCGAGGCGTCCACGGCGGTCATGCCGCCCCCAATCACGATGACCCGGCGACCGACCGGCAAAGTGGCCAAGTCTTCGGTTTGACGCAAGGTCGCGATGAAGTCCACCGCGTCTTGTACGCCATTCAACTCTTCACCCGGTATACCCAATCGGTGCGTGGTGGACAGGCCCATGCCCAGAAACAGGGCGTCATAGTCGTTTTGGAGTGCCGCCACTTGCGCGGCAGTTTCCAGCTTCCAGTCGTGACGAATTTCAATACCACCAATATCCAGCAGCCACTGCACTTCTTTTTGTGCAAAGTTGTCCGGGGTTTTGTAGCTGGCCAGGCCGTATTCGTTCAGTCCACCGGCTTTTGGGTGGGCGTCAAAGACCACCACGTCATGGCCAAGTCGCGCAAGGGTGAACGCACAGGCCAAGCCCGCCGGGCCAGCGCCCACCACAGCGACGGTCTTGCCGGTGCTGGGCGCGCGCGTGAACAACTGCGGTTTGGGGCTTTCCATCAAGGCATCGACTGCATGGCGTTGCAAGCGGCCAATGGCCACCGGCACGCCTTCTTGGGTGTTGCGCACACAAACCGCTTCACACAGGTTCTCGGTGGGGCACACCCGCGCGCACATGCCGCCCAGGGGGTTGGCGTCCAGAATGGCGTGGGCCGAGCCGCGCAGGTTGCCATCGGCAATGCGTTTGATGAACGAGGGCACGTCAATGCTGGTGGGGCAAGCAATCGCACACGGCGCGTCATAGCAATACAGGCAGCGCTCTGATTCCAAAACAGCCTGTGCCTGGGTCAGGCGGGGGGTGGCATCAGTAAAGCGTTGAGCGTATTCAAGGGCGCTTAAACGGCCGGCTTGGACGTCAGGGGACAGAGAGGTGGACACGTGCAGCTCCTTCAAAAAGGGATGAGATCGGACTCGGAACTTAAAAACTGACCGTTTAGTCAAGTTCTGAGTTCATCCTAGCAAGTGCAATGCCATCGTGTATCTAGGGGTTTGCCCGATCTCGGTGCATTTCAACGGGAGCCATCGCGCACAACCTGCGTTTTTATTGCAGCGCACAATAGCGTCTTTTCGGTGTCGCCCCCAACACAGGACGGCACCTAAACGCGGTGATTAAAGATATTCAGGGTGATGTGCATGCAGGGCAAGTGGACGCTGTTTTTTTTCTGGTTGCGGGTGTCGGTTCTACTGGTGGTAGCGACCGCATTGGTCGTGGTTGGGGTGCTGGTGGCACGAGAATTTCGCACGTCCACTTACCAAGCCCAATTTTTTGCCAAGATGGCGAAAAAATCGACGTTTTCGCTGGAAGAGGGTCCCAGTGCGTCCATCCGTTTCCCCGCCAGTGCGCCGTATGACGACCGCTTGGGTTACTCCAAACTGCCCGTGTTCATTGACAAACTGAAGGAGCGCAATTTTTCGGTGACCCAGCAAGCGCGCATTTCAGAGGGCATGACCGAATTGCTGGACGCGGGTTTTTTCG
Source organism: Rhodoferax sp. (assembly GCA_049286445.1). Classification (GTDB taxonomy): domain Bacteria; phylum Pseudomonadota; class Gammaproteobacteria; order Burkholderiales; family Burkholderiaceae_C; genus Rhodoferax. Next base: position 3,140 of record JBAQDW010000081.1, read on the forward strand.
CTCCTTACGCCGAGAAAATTCAGGGGGGCCTGACCATTCAGGATTGTCGCCAAGACACTTTGTTTCAAGAGCGCTACCCGGCACGCGTGTTTGAACGCTTCGATGATCTGGCGCCTGAGTTGGTGCACAGTCTGCTGTTCATCGAAAACCGAGAACTCCTGGACCCCAAAACCCCCAAGCGCAACCCCGCAGTGGAGTGGGACCGTTTGGCCCATGCGGTGGCTGTCAAAGCGCAAAACCTCATCACGGGGCAGGGCAATGCACCAGGAGGCAGCACACTCGCCACCCAAATTGAGAAGTACCGGCACTCTTCTGAAGGGCGCACCTCTTCCATCACGGAAAAGTTGCAGCAAATGGTGTCAGCCTCACTGCGTGCTTACCAACACGGCGAAGACACCACCGAGGCGCGACGCCAGATCGTGCTGGCCTACCTAAACACCATGCCCTTGTCGGCCAAGGTCGGCTTTGGCGAGGTGCATGGCATTGGCGATGGCTTGTGGGCGTGGTATGGCCGGGACTTCGCTGAGGTGAGGCGCATTTTGAAAGACGATTCGGCGGGCAAGGGCAACCTTCAGGAGATGGGCTTGCTTTACAAGCAGACGCTGAGTTTGTTGATCTCCCAGCGCCGGCCGTCGTATTACTTTGAGGCACCAGAGTCCGAGTTGGAAACTTTGGCAGACAGCTACCTGCGTTTGTTGACCACGGCGGAGGTCATCACGCCTGCCTTGCGCGACGCGGCCTTGGCGGCTAAGTTGAAGCGTCGCGCTGGTCGCGTGCCGCAGCCGGATGTGTCGTTCGTCGCCCAAAAAGCGGCCACCGCGGTGCGTACCCACCTCACCGGGTTGATGGGCGGCAATTTTTACGACCTTGACCGCCTGGACCTCCATGTCGCCAGCACCCTCAATGCACCGGTGCAGGCCACGGTGGCCACGCTGCTGCAAAGCCTGCGCAACCCGGCGCAGGCGGAAGCGTTGGGCCTCAATAACAAACAACTGCTGGCGCGGGGTGACCCGGCCGGTGTGGTGTACAGCTTCACCTTGTACGAGCGCGGCCTTGACCGCAACTACCTTCGGGTGCAGACCGACAACTACGACCAACCGCTCAACATCAACGAAGGCACCAAGCTCGACCTGGGCTCCACCGCCAAGCTGCGCACTTTGGTCACGTACCTGGATGTCATCGCCAAGCTGCATGAGCGCCTGTCCCTGCTGGATTCAGCGCAACTCAAAGCGCAAGAAGTCGATCCCAAAGATGTGCTGACGCGGTGGGCCGTGGACTACCTGTTGCGCGCCAAAGACCGCAGCCTGAAGTTGATGTTGGACGCCGCCATGGGCCGCACCTATTCCGCCAGCACCGCTGAAGCTTTTTTTACCGGCGGTGGCATGCACACTTTTGCCAACTTCAACAAGTCGGACGACGCCCGCGTGATGACCTTGCGGGAGGGCTTGCGAAACTCCGTCAACCTGGTGTTTATTCGGCTGATGCGCGACATCGTGCGCCACTACATGTTTTTGACACCCGGCTCGTCCGCCAAGCTGTTGCAAGACGCCGATGACCCACGCCGTGCGGACTACCTGGCCCGTTTCGCCGACCGTGAAGGGCAAATTTTCATGCGCCGTTTCCTGACCAAATACCAAGGAAAAACTGATATGGAGGCGCGCCAGCTGTTGCTGGAGGGCGTGCGCCCAACCCTGTCCCGGTTGGCCGCTATTTTCCGAACGATTTCACCCGAGGGCACGCTGGCGCAGTTCTCGGAATTCGTAGTCAGACGTTTGCCGCAGGACCGGGACATCAGTGGTGCCACCTTGACCCGCCTTTACGCCCAGTTCGCACCCGATGCCATGTCGCTGGCCGATCGCGGCTACGTGGCCACCATTCATCCCTTGGAGCTTTGGTTGGTGGCCTACTTGAGCAATCACCCGGGTGCCAGTCAAACGCAGGTGATGCAGGCTAGCGTGGCAGAGCGGCAAGCGGTGTATTCGTGGCTGTTCTCTACCCACCGAAAACACGCCCAGGACAAACGCATCCTGGTTTTGCTGGAAGGCGAAGGGTTCCTGGAAATTCACCGGCAGTGGACCAAAATGGGATACCCCTTTGGCTCGTTGGTGCCCTCCTATGCGACGTCACTGGGAGCGTCTGCAGACCGCCCCGCCGCCTTGGCCGAGATGATGGGGATTTTGGTGAACGACGGTGTGCGCAAGCCCAACACCCGGGTTGAATCGATGCACTTTGCCACCCAGACGCCTTATGAAACCCATTTGACATTCCAAGGCAACGCGGGCGAAGCGGTGCTGGCCCCCGAGGTCGCCCAGGCCGCCCGCGCGGCGATTCGCGAGGTGGTCGATCTCGGTACCGCCAAGCGGGTGCGTGAGGCTTTTCCTCGCCCGCAAGGAGGCTTCTTTGCGGTGGCTGGAAAAACCGGCACCGGGGACCAACGCTTTGACACGTATGGCGCGGGGGGACGCCTGCTGGAGTCGCGGGTGGTGAACCGGTCCGCGACGTTTGTGTTCAATATCGACGAGCGCTTTTTTGGCACCCTGATTGCCTACGTGCCGGGCTCCAAAGCTGCCGATTACGGGTTCACCAGCGGTTTGCCTGTTCAGTTGCTGAAAGTGCTGGCACCCTCACTGATGCCCTTGATTGCAGGCACGCCCGCCGCTGAGGGCCAGCCGGGCGGCTGCTTGCCCCATTGACCTGGAACGGGGCCCCGCGCGCTGGGGGCCATGGATTTGACTTGGGGCTGCGGTGCGGGTGTCTTTTTATGAATCAACTTATGAGCCAAATCCGCCTCTAGCCCATGCAGGGACTGCGCAAGCAGCTATCAAATAAATAGTAAAAAGGCGATCTGACACGGTTCAAATCGCCTTTGTTTCATGCCGTGGCAACGGCTTGGGGCTGTTCCAGTTGGTCCAAGGCAGCTTCCAGTTGGGCCACGCTGCGATCGACGTTGTGCAGCTTCTCCAAGCCAAACAGCCCGACCCGGAAGGTCATGAAATCAGCCGGTTCGTCGCACTGCAGCGGCACGCCGGCGGCGGTTTGCAGGCCCAGGGCCAAAAATTTCTTGCTGCTCTGAATGCCGGCATCGGTGGTGTAGCTCACCACCACGCCGGGGGCTTGAAACCCTTTGGCGGCCACACTGCGAATGCCCCGGCGCTCAAACAAAGCCCGCACCTTGCGGCCTAACTCCATTTGCTCGGCGCGCACTTTTTCAAAGCCATAGGCCTGCGTTTCTTGCATCACATCACGCAGACGGGTGAGCGCGTCGGTGGGCAGGGTGGCGTGGTAGGCGTGGCCACCCGCTTCGTAAGCTTCCATGATTTGCAGCCACTTCTTCAGGTCGCAGGCAAAGCTGCTGCTGGTGGTGCCGTCAATGGCGGTGCGGGCGCGGGCGCTCAGCATCACCATGGCGCAGCAGGGCGAGCTGCTCCAGCCTTTTTGCGGCGCGCTAATCAGCACGTCCACGCCGGTGGCTTCCATGTTGACCCACATGGCGCCGGAGGCAATGCAGTCCAGCACAAACAGGCCGCCCACCTCGTGCACGGCATCGGCCACCGTGCGCAGGTAATCGTCGGGCAGCATCATGCCGGAGGATGTTTCCACGTGCGGGGCAAACACCACGTCGGGTTGCTTGTCCCGAATGCTGGCCACCACCTCGTCAACAGGGCACGGTGCCCACGGGGACTGTGACTCGGTGTTCTCGCGCCGGGCTTTGAGCACCGTGGCTTCACTGGCGATCTGGCCCATGTCGAGAATCTGCGTCCAGCGGTAGCTGAACCAGCCGTTGCGAATGACCAAGGCTTTCTTGTTGCCTGCAAATTGTCGCGCCACCGCCTCCATGCCAAACGAGCCACTGCCCGGCACCAGCACGACTGAGTGCGCGTGGTACACCTCTTTGAGAATGCGAGAGATGTCCTTCATGACGCCCTGAAAGCGCTGGGACATGTGATTCAAGGCGCGGTCGGTATAGACCACCGAAAATTCAAGCAACCCGTCCGGGTCAATGAGAGGTAACAGTCCTGGCATGGCGACGCTCCTTAAGGCTTGTGAAAAATCCAATCTGTTTAGAGATTCAGCTTAGCATGAACCTAGCCGCTGGCCCCGCTTTGAACAGGTGGGCAGTTACCGCTCACGAACAAAACTTGGGTTGATAATCACCAGCGCTTGTCGTCACCGATGGGCCACCCCCAGCCGCCAAGGCCTTCGCGTTGGCGTGGCGGCCACCCCCGGGTGCATCCAACCTATTCACACCATGACCACTGATATCCAAACCCGCACCGAAACCATCGAACGCACCCTGCGCCCCTGGGGTTGGTACGAGACGGTTTCCGAGGTGCCCGGCAACAAGATCAAGCGTATTGGTGTCGCCCCGGGGCAGCGCCTGAGCTTGCAAAAACACCACCAGCGTGCCGAACATTGGGTGGTGGTGTTGGGTCAAGCCGAAGTGACGGTAGGCGACCGGGTGCTGCATCTCGGACCGGGTGAGCACGTGGACATCGCACTGGGCGAAGTGCACCGTTTGACCAATCGCACCCCTGAGCCGGTGGAAATTGTGGAGGTGCAATTTGGCAGCTACTTGGGGGAAGACGATATTGTCCGGCTCAGCGACGATTACGGCCGGGCCTGACCTCCGCGCAGCACCCAAGGTTCGCCCAAGGGGCAATCACGGCGAATGCCAGTGAGGCCACCTCATTCCAATTCCATATTAATAGGATCTGTTGTTGCTTCGCCTTGCCGTGCGTCTGCACTGTCTGCGGCTTCGCGCCTAAGCTCCTATCGATCTGAAAATGAAATCACACCCCAAGCCACTCCAGAAGTTTTCGCAAACGCAGCTCCTCGGTGGTCACAAAGTCGGTGATGCCGAGCTGGGTCAAAATTGCCTTGCCCTCGTCCGTCTTGGCCAGACCGGTTAACGCCACTTGCAGCTTGGCGATTTGCTCTGGTGTGATGCTGCTGCTCGCGATCAAGGGCATGTAGGGCTGGGGGCGGGACTGCAGCAGCACACGTTTGCCTGCTTTTTTCCATTGCTTGTAAGCGCCAGAATACGAGGCCACGCCGCCGGCATGGCTGATGGTGTTGTCAATTGCAAACGGAATGGCGCCCTGTTCGCGCACATAGGTGACGTTTTCGTTCTCCAACAAGAGGCCTTGATCGCGCAGTTCAGCATTGCAAAACCGACTCATGTAAGCTTTTTGTTCCGGCATCACCAAGCGCTTGCCTTTGAGGTCGGCCACGGTCTTGAGGGGCGAGTCGGCATGCACCAGTAGCTCGCAATGGCCATCGGGCTTGGCGGTGGCCACAAAGGCGTATTGATAGTCGCGCAGGCCACGGGCGGGGTAGTCCGACGGGCGCGCCACCACCAAGTCAAATTGCTGCTCTTTCATGCCCCGCTCCAAAGCAGAGAACTCGCGTACAAACGCGATCGTGATCTCGCGTCCAATGGCTCGACTCATCGTGTCGGTCAGGGCTTGGTATTTGACCTTGACCCCCTCTGCGTTAATGCCGCCCGATGTGCCTTCGCTGATGGCAAACACCAATGGGGGCTTGGCAGGTGCTTTTACCCCACTTTGCGCCTGTGCACCCAGCGGCACCAACGCGCAAATCAAGAGGGATATCAGATGGGAATGACGCACGACAGCTTCTCCTAAAGGGTTTTTTGATGGCAGGCCGTTTGGGGGACATCCCACCATGGCGGTGCCTGACGCAGCATCCAAGCAGGGCGACGAGGAGCGTCACAACTGTGGAGGTGCACAACCCGTTGAATATAAGCCATGACTTAACTTGCCTCCCAACACCCCCTGACAAATGCCTGTGCGACCCAGAGAAAAGTAACTTCTCAATAACCCACGGCAAGGCAGTGCCGTTTGGGACTTCAGACTGGGTAAACTTGGCGCCATTCACAACAAGTCGCAAGACAAAATTCCGAGTGCGATTACCCAACACCGAGCCAGTCAT
>JBAQDW010000082.1:0-1698 GCA_049286445.1 Rhodoferax sp.
GCTGTTCGCCATTTAAAGAGGTACGTGAGCTGGGTTTAAAACGTCGTGAGACAGTTTGGTCCCTATCTTCCGTGGGCGCTGCAGATTTGAGGAAGCCTGCTCCTAGTACGAGAGGACCGGAGTGGACACACCTCTGGTGTATCGGTTGTCACGCCAGTGGCATTGCCGAGTAGCTAAGTGTGGAAGAGATAACCGCTGAAAGCATCTAAGCGGGAAACTCGTTTCAAGATTAGATCTGCCGGGGCCTTGAGCCCCCTAAAGAGTCGTTCAAGACCAGGACGTTGATAGGTCAGGTGTGGAAGCGCAGTAATGCGTTAAGCTAACTGATACTAATTGCTCGTGAGGCTTGACCCTATAACTTTGGTAGTCTCGATCGGCTCTAACAAGCCGATTGTCTGTCAAGGTTGTTATGCCAAGTTGACGCATTCAAAAGACGCATCTTTGCGAAGGTGCGCATTTACTATACAAGCTGATTTGCTCTATGAATTCGATGGGTTGTTCTTTGAACAGCTTGTCAAACAGTTATGCCTGATGACCATAGCAAGTTGGTACCACTCCTTCCCATCCCGAACAGGACAGTGAAACGACTTAGCGCCGATGATAGTGCGGATTCCCGTGTGAAAGTAGGACATCGTCAGGCTCTTATAGTTAGGAATGCCCAGTCGGTCGCGTGACAGACTGGGCCTTTCCTCGTGTTATGTGTTACTTTTTTCTTTGATTTTTCATCATGAAATTAAAGAAAAGAGCAAAACCAATTTGACTAGTTTGCAAAAACCGGTATATAATTTGAGGCTCAGCTGATTACAGCTAACGACTGAAGCGAGGTGGCAAGATGCTGCTTGGTGGGGGTCAGGATCATTAAAAATTTACAGCCGATAAGTATGGGCGTTTGAAGGCGATTGCCAGACGACTTTTGATTGACTTCGGTTGATTGGAAGAAGTCAAAGTCTTTTGACTTTAAACGCTCATGAGATAGAAAATGTGAAATCGTCAAGATTTCTCATCAATTCCGTTTTATGAGTTTCTTCATGTGTTTGGTCTAGGCTAGATGCATGGAGTTGAAAATTATTGCAGTGATTAAACTAAAGAGTTTGATCCTGGCTCAGATTGAACGCTGGCGGCATGCCTTACACATGCAAGTCGAACGGTAGAGCAGCAATGCTTGAGAGTGGCGAACGGGTGAGTAATATATCGGAACGTGCCCAATCGTGGGGGATAACGTAGAGAAATTTACGCTAATACCGCATACGATCTAAGGATGAAAGCGGGGGACTCGCAAGGGCCTCGCGCGATTGGAGCGGCTGATATCAGATTAGGTTGTTGGTGAGGTAAAAGCTCACCAAGCCGACGATCTGTAGCTGGTTTGAGAGAACGACCAGCCACACTGGGACTGAGACACGGCCCAGACTCCTACGGGAGGCAGCAGTGGGGAATTTTGGACAATGGGCGAAAGCCTGATCCAGCAATGCCGCGTGCAGGAAGAAGGCCTTCGGGTTGTAAACTGCTTTTGTACGGAACGAAACGGTCTGCTTTAATACAGTGGGCTAATGACGGTACCGTAAGAATAAGCACCGGCTAACTACGTGCCAGCAGCCGCGGTAATACGTAGGGTGCGAGCGTTAATCGGAATTACTGGGCGTAAAGCGTGCGCAGGCGGTTATATAAGACAGTTGTGAAATCCCCGGGCTCAACCTGGGA
>JBAQDW010000083.1:0-11718 GCA_049286445.1 Rhodoferax sp.
ACCATCGCCGACAAGCCCGTCGCCGTTGCAGCACCAAAAGTGCTCAACAAATAGTCTGTGTACAAATCAAGGTCAGCTTTTTTCATCCGGGGAGCCTATCATGGGTGGGCTGCGTAACATCAGTTAAGACAATAGTGGCTCTAGCCCATATAAAACCTTCGCAAGAAGCTATTTATTCAATAGCAATTCAATCTACCGATTCAACACTGCGCTCAAAGCCTTGCCCGTGTGGGTGCCGAGTTGGACGACGCCTTCTGGCGTGGTGGCGGCTACCACGCGCCCGCCGCCGGTGCCGCCATCCGGCCCCAAGTCAATCACCCAGTCGGCTTCGGCGATCACATCCAGATCATGCTCAATCACGACCACGCTGTGGCCTCCTGCGACCAAGCGGTGCAGGACGTTGATGAGCTTTTCCACGTCGGCCATGTGCAGGCCCACCGTGGGCTCGTCCAGCACGTACAGGGTGTGCGGGGCTTTTTGACCGCGCCGGGTGATGTCGTCGCGCACTTTGCTGAGTTCGGTGACCAGTTTGATGCGCTGCGCCTCACCGCCGCTGAGGGTGGGTGACGGCTGGCCTAGGGTGAGATAGCCCAGCCCCACGTCTTTGAGCAACTGCACGGGGTGCGCAATGTTGGGCATGGCGGCAAAGAAGTCGACGGCCTCATCCACCTCCATCTTCAGCACGTCGCCAATGTTTTTGCCACGCCACGTCACGGCCAAGGTTTCAGGGTTGAAACGCGCTCCTTTGCAGGTTTCACACAGCACTTTCACATCTGGCAAAAAGCTCATGGCGATGGTGCGAATGCCCTGCCCTTCGCAGCTGGCGCAGCGGCCCCCACCGGTGTTGAAGCTGAAGCGGTTGGCGGCGTAGCCGCGCGCTTTGGCCTCCAGTGTGTCGGCAAAGAGCTTGCGAATGATGTCCCAAAAACCAATGTAGGTGGCGGGGCAACTGCGCGGGGTTTTGCCAATGGGGGTTTGGTCCACTTCCAAAACGCGGTCCACGGTCTCAAAACCCGTCACTTCCTCGCAACCGACCCACGAGATGCGCTCGCCTGCGGCCAAGGCGTCACGCCCGGCTTTGGTGCTGCGTTTTTGCACGGCGGTTTGCACATTGGCCAGCAACACGTCGCGCGCGAGTGTGGACTTGCCCGACCCGCTGACGCCAGTGACGGCCACCAAGCGGCTGAGCGGCACTTGAACAGTGACGTTTTGCAGGTTGTGCATCGTGGCACCCTGCACGGTCAACCACCGTTGCACGGCGGTGTCACCCACATTCGCATCGGTTTCTGGCTTGGCTGGGGCCTTTTTCTTCTTGACCGGCTTGGGCACAAAGATGTCGTTACCCTCCAGCACCACCGAGGCCGCAACAGGTGTAGCCACCTTCAACGGCGCAGAGGCAACCACCGGCGCGGCGGTAAACACACCCACGTCCCGGCGAATCTGCAAAGGGTGCTTCATGGCGTGTAACAGGTAGCGGCCGGTTTGCGACTCGGTCACGGCCTGAATATCGGCCACAGAACCCTGCGCCACCAACCGCCCGCCGCGCTTGCCCGCGCTGGGGCCAATGTCGATGATGTGGTCGGCATGGCGGATGGTGTCTTCGTCATGCTCCACCACCACCAGCGTGTTGCCCTTGTCGCTGAGCGACTTCAACGCGTTGAGCAAAATTTGGTTGTCGCGGGCATGCAGGCCAATGGTCGGCTCGTCCAGCACGTAGCACACGCCTTGCAAGTTGCTGCCCAGTTGCGCGGCCAAGCGAATGCGTTGGGCCTCGCCACCGCTCAAGGTGGGCGCGCCCCGGTCCAGCGTGAGGTAACCGAGGCCCACTTGCTCTAAAAACTCCAGCCGACCGCGAATCTCAGGCACCAAATCGCGGGCAATGTCGCTTTCGCGCGGGCTCATGCGACCTGCCACTTGCAGCGTCTCTACCCACTGGCGAAGATCGGTCACGCTCAGGCGGGCCAGTTCGGTAATCGCCACAGAATCAATCGCGGTTTTAGCAACTTGGCCGGGCTGCGCATCTGTTGCCAATTGCAGGCCAAATTTGACGGCGCGTGCCGTGGCGTTCAAACGCGTACCTTGGCAACTGGGGCACACCGCATCCACCAAGTCGTCCACATCGGCTTCGGCAAAGGTTTGCTCGCGGCCCTTGTTGTCGTCGTCACGCACCGAGTCGTCAAACACTTTGCGTTGCTCTTTGTTGAGCTTGACACCGGTGCCCACACAGTCCGGGCACCAGCCGTGTTTGCTGTTGTACGAGAACAGGCGCGGGTCCAACTCGGCGTAGCTGGTGCTGCACACGGGGCAGGCGCGTTGGGTGGAAAAAACGCTGAGCGTGCCCAAGCCGGCAGTGGGCTCACCGGCGGCCATGCGCTCTTTCAAACCAGTCAAGTTGCTCAGCACATGAACGACGCCTTTACCGTGCGTCAACGCATCAGCCAGCGCCGCACGCAAAGCGGCTTCGTTGGTGGGTGTCACATCCAAGCTGGCCACGGGCAGCTCAATGGTGTGTTCCTTGAAGCGGTCAATGCGCGGAAACGCCGTGGTCGGTAAAAAGTTGCCGTCAACCCGCAGGTGGGTGTAACCGCGCGGACGGGCCCATTCGGCCAACTCGGTGTACACGCCCTTTCGGTTCATCACCAACGGTGCCAGCAGACCAATGTGCTGGCCTCGGTAAGTCTTGAGCAACTGGGCGGCAATGCTGTCTGGCGTTTGGGGTGCCACGGGCGTGCCGTCGTGAATGCAATGTTGGGTGCCCAGTTTGACAAAAAACAAGCGCAAAAAGTGCCACACCTCGGTGGTCGTGCCCACGGTGGACTTGCGCCCGCCACGGGACAAGCGCTGCTCAATCGCCACCGTGGGCGGAATGCCATACACCGCGTCCACCTCCGGCCGACCCGCAGGTTGCACAATGGAACGGGCATAGGCGTTCAGCGACTCCAGGTAGCGGCGCTGGCCTTCGTTGAACAAAATATCAAACGCCAACGTGGACTTGCCCGACCCCGACACCCCCGTGATCACGCTGAACTTGCCGCGTGGAATGTCCACACTCAGACTTTTCAGGTTGTTCTCGCGGGCATTGACGATTTGAATGGCGTTGACGGGCGCGACCTTCTTCACCGCTGCCGCCGCCCAAGCGGCACTCGCTTCATTGACCGCTGAGCCGCTGCCCAACGCCACGTCGTAGTCGCGCAGCGCTTTGCCGGTGTGGGAGCTGGGGTGCTGGCGCACATCGTCGGGCGTGCCATAGGCCACCACCCACCCACCGGCTTCACCGCCTTCGGGACCGAGGTCAATCAGCCAGTCGCTGGCGCGAATCACATCCAAATTGTGCTCAATGACGACCAAGGAATGACCAGCATCCAGCAGCTTGCGCAAGGCGCGCATCAGCTTGGCAATGTCGTCAAAGTGCAAGCCGGTGGTGGGCTCGTCAAACAGAAACAGTGCCCCGCGCGTGGCTTTGGCTTGGCGGCTAGAAGTGGCACTCTTGGCGGCAGCGGCCAAGTGCCCGGCCAGCTTCAGGCGCTGTGCTTCACCGCCGGACAGCGTGGGCACAGGTTGGCCCAGCTTGACGTACTCCAGCCCCACATCGACGATGGGCTGCAGGGCACGAATGACGTCGCGGTCAGCGGCAAACAGCGCGGCCGCTTCACTCACCGTGAGGGCCAGCACATCGGCCACATTCATCACGCGCTTCACACCTCCCGCTTGGCGCTCAATGGTGATCTCCAATATCTCCGGGCGGTAGCGTTTGCCATCGCAGTCGGGGCAGCGCAGGTAAACGTCGCTCAAAAACTGCATTTCCACATGCTCAAAACCCGAACCACCGCAGGTAGCGCAACGCCCGTCGCCACTGTTGAAGCTGAATTTGCTGGCGGTATAGCTGCGTTGTTTGGACAGCGGAGCGGTGGCAAAAATCTCGCGCAAAGTGTCCCACGCGCCCACATAACTCACCGGGTTGGAGCGTGCAGTTTTGCCAATGGGCGACTGGTCGACAAACACCACGTCGCTGAGCAAGTCGGCCCCCATCAAACGGTCATGCGCGCCAGGGGTTTCGGTGGCCTTGCCAAAGTGGCGCATCAGTGCGGGCGCCAATATGTCTTGAATCAGGGTGGACTTGCCGGAGCCACTCACGCCGGTGATGCACACCAGGCGCTGCAAGGGAAATTCGACACTGACGTTTTTCAGGTTGTGCTCGGTGGCCCCTTCCAGAATCAAACGGGGTGTATTCGCTTCGACCAAGCGCTGAAAGCCCATGCCCACTTGCTTGCGCCCGCCAAGGTAAGCACCGGTGAGAGTGTCAGCGCTGCGCAGGTCGTGCGTGCTGCCGTCAAACACAATTTCGCCACCACGCTCGCCGGGGCCGGGGCCCATGTCAATCATGCGGTCGGCGGCCAGCATCACCGCGGGGTCGTGCTCCACCACCACCAGCGTGTTGCCAGCGTCGCGCAGGCGCTGCATGGCGACGATGATGCGGTGCATATCACGCGGATGCAGGCCAATGCTGGGCTCGTCCAGCACAAACAGCGTGTTCACCAGCGAGGTGCCTAAAGCGGTGGTCAGGTTGATGCGCTGCACCTCCCCGCCCGACAGGGTGCGACTTTGCCGGTCCAGCGTGAGGTAGCCAATGCCCACATCGCACAGGTATTTGAGGCGCGTGGTGACCTCCTCAAACAGCATCTTCAATGCCTGCAGGTCACCTGGATTGTGAATGGCTCCTGTGTCACCGAGTTCGGCTTGCTGCACGCTGTCAAAAAAGCGGCGCAAGCGGTCAATCGGCAGCAGCATCAAATCATGCACACACAAGCCGGGCAAGGCTTCTAACTGTGCCCGCGTCCACTTCACACCGACCGGCATGAAGCGTTTTTCTGGCGGCAGGGCGACGTCTGCATCTGCCTTGCTGCCCACACGCCACAACAAACTCTCGGTTTTGAGGCGCGCACCGCCACAGTCGCCGCACGGGGTGTAACTGCGGTATTTGGACAGCAGCACCCGAATGTGCATCTTGTACGATTTGGTCTCCAGGTATTCAAAGAAACGTTTGATACCAAACCAATGTTGGTTCCATTTGCCATTCCAGTTGGGCGAGCCGTTGATGACCCACTGCTGGTGCTCGGGCGTCATCTTGTTCCATGGCGTGTCGCGGGGAATGCCGGCGGCCTCGGCATGGCGCATCAAATCGTCTTGGGCCTCTTGCCACGCGGGGGTTTGCATGGGCTTGACCGCCCCGGCGCGCAGCGTGAGCTTGTCGTTGGGAATCACCAAGCCATAGTCCACGCCAATGACGCGGCCAAACCCTCGGCAGGTGTTGCACGCGCCCACGGCAGAGTTGAATGAGAACATGGAGGCAATGGGGTCGGTGTAGCGGCGGTCGCTGTCCGGGCAATGCAAGCCGGTGGAAAAGCGCCACAACTCATCCGGCGTTTCCTCCGATGCGCCCAAGGCATACACCGTCATGCGGCCACTGCCGTGTTTGAGTGCCACCTCAATGGCCTCCAGCACGCGAGCGCGCTCCACTGAACTCAGGCGAAACCGGTCGGCCACCACGTCCAGCACTTGGCGTGTGCCCGTTTCAGTGACCACCTCGCGCTGCGCTTGCACCTTGGTGAAACCGCTGACTGACAGCCACTGCTCAATTTCCTCGGCAGTGGCACTGCCGGGCAACTCCACCGGGAATGTGAGCGCCAATCGCACATCGGAATCACCCACTCGGGCCTGCAACTGCGCGTAAATCGTCTCTGACGAGTCATGGCGCACGGCTTGCGCGGTGTCTTGGTCAAACAACTGACCCGCGCGGGCAAACAACAATTTCAGATGGTCATTCAACTCTGTCATCGTGCCCACGGTAGAGCGACTGGAGCGCACGGGGTTTGTCTGGTCGATGGCAATGGCGGGTGGCACGCCATCGACCCGGTCCACCGCCGGTTTGTCCATGCGGTCCAGAAACTGGCGCGCATAGGCGGAGAACGTTTCTACATAGCGCCGCTGACCTTCTGCGTACAGGGTGTCAAACACCAGGCTGGACTTGCCCGACCCGCTGGGTCCGGTGACGACTGTCAATTCGCCAGTGCGAATATCGAGGTCAAGGTTTTTGAGATTGTGCTGGCGCGCGCCGCGAATGCGGATGAGTCCGTGGGGCATGGGGGAGTGTCTTTCCTGTGGGGGCCAGACATTCTAGGCAGTTCACCCACTGCCGCCCCAGGCAAGGGCTTTGGTGCGCCAGCACCTTACTCCACGTTGTCGAGGTCCACGTCTTTGGTCTCTTTGAGCCACACGGTGCCCACCACCGCCGTCATCCCGGCCACGATGACGGGGTACCACAGCCCGCTGTACATGTCGCCCGTTTGGGCCACCACAGCGAACGCAATCGTGGGCAGCAAGCCCCCCCACCAGCCATTGCCAATGTGGTACGGCAAACTGACCGAGGTGTAGCGAATGCGGGTGGGAAACATCTCCGCCAGCGTGGCGGCCATGGGGCCATAGACCATGGCCACCAAAATGACGAGGTAGGTCAGCAAGGACATCACGCGCAGGGTGTGAATCTGGCTTCGATCAGCCCCTGTGGGGTAGCCCGCATCCGCCAAGGCTTGGTCCACTGCCGCCTTGAACGCCTCGGCTTGGCGACGCGCTTCCGGGCGACTCACATCCTGCTCGCTGTCGCTGGCAACGGCGACCGACCCCACGTGAATGATGGCAGGCACCCCCACCCGACCTGCCACATTGAAATAGCTCACCGACGCGGCAGCCAGCGCTTGTTTGGCCCTGTCGCAGGAACTGGCCAAGCGCGCTGACCCAGAGAGATTGGGCTGCCACGAGCACTCCGCCGGATCAGCCGTCACCGTCACGCGGTGGCTCGCCTGCGCCATGGCAAGCGCTGGGTTGGCAGCAGCGGTCAGCGCGTTGAACACCGGAAAATAGCTCACAGCGGCCAGCAAACAACCCAACATGATGACCGGCTTGCGTCCCACTTTGTCCGTCAAGGCACCAAACAGCACAAAAAAGGGCGCGCCCAGCAACAAAGAGGTGGCCACCATCACCGTGGCAAGGGTCGAATCAACCCTGAGCCAGTGGGTTAAAAAGAACAACACGTACAGCTGACTGCAATACCAAACCACCGCCTGGCCTGCGGTGAGCCCCAGCAAAGCCAGCACCGCCGTTTTAAGGCGCTTGGGCCGAGTAAACGACTCCGTGAGCGGCGCGCTGGAGCGCAGCCCCTGCGCCTTCATTCGCAAGAACACCGGTGACTCGTTCAGATGCAGTCGGATGTAAACCGACACCCCCAACAGCACAATAGACAGCAAAAAGGGCAACCGCCAGCCCCAGTCCTCAAAGGCGCTGTCCCCCACCATCAAACGCGTGCCCAGCACCACGAGCAAACTCAGTGCCAAGCCCAGCGTGGCGGTGGTTTGAATCCAGGCGGTGTACGCGCCGCGCCGGCCCTTGGGGGCATGTTCAGCGACATAGGTCGCTGCACCGCCGTACTCGCCGCCCATCCCCAAGCCCTGCAACAGGCGCAGAAAGATCACGATCAAGGGGGCGGCCACGCCAATGCTGTCGTAACTGGGGACCACGCCGACGATGAAGGTGGACAACCCCATGATCAAAATCGTGACGATGAACGTGTACTTTCGCCCCACCATGTCGCCCAGCCGCCCAAACACCAGCGCCCCAAAGGGCCGCACCACAAAGCCTGCGGCAAAGGTCAGCAAAGCAAAGATGTAAGCCGAGCTTTCATCGAGCCCGCTGAAGAACTGCCTGGCCATGATGGAGGCCATTGCGCCATACAAATAGAAGTCGTACCACTCAAACACCGTCCCCAAGGACGAAGCAAAGACGACTTTTTTTTGGGTGGCGCTCAACGGCAATGCGCCCGATGGGGTGGCAGTGATGGGCTTGTCTCCCGCGTGGTGTTTTTATCGTCAGGGGCTCTGCCTGTTGCAAGCACTATCGAAGCCACAACTGACGTCACTCTGACACCACGTCACCGCGTCCGCGAGCGCGTCGTTTCAAAAAATAAACCAAGCCGTTGTTGACCCACACCCCCCTTTTCCACACCGCCAGTAAGGAGCGGGTCAGCACCTCTTGGCAAGATACATCAAATGTGGTAGCGATACATTTGATAAAACTTATTAACTTACAAAAAGGAGCATCACATGAGTGATTCCGTGGTGGAAAAAATCCAACGAAACCCTAAATACCTTGAGCTTCGGCGCAAGCGCAACGCCTTTGGTTGGGGCCTGACCTTACTGATGATGGTGGTGTATTACGGCTACATCGCGCTCATTGCATTTGACAAGCAATTTCTCGCCCAACCCATTGGTGCCGGAGTCACATCCCTGGGCATCCCGATTGGTCTGGGTGTCATTATTTTTACCATTCTTATCACCGCCATTTATGTGCGCCGTGCCAACAGCGCATTTGATGAATTGACGGCCAGCATTCTGAAAGACGCCTCCAAATGAAAAAGCTCCCATTCATCCTGGCAGCCCTGCTGACGCTGCTATTGGCTGGCACGGCTTTCGCCGCAGGCGGCGACCTCGGTCAAGTCGAAAAGCAACCCACCAACTGGGTCGCCATCAGCATGTTCGGTGGCTTTGTGGTCTTCACCTTGTTTGTTACCAAATGGGCGGCTGGAAAAACCAAGTCAGCGGCTGACTTTTACACCGCAGGCGGGGGCATCACCGGCTTTCAAAATGGCTTGGCCATTGCCGGTGACTACATGTCGGCGGCCTCGTTCCTGGGTATTTCTGCAGCGGTCATGGCCTCGGGCTATGACGGCTTGATTTACTCCATCGGATTCCTGGTCGGTTGGCCTGTCATCACTTTCCTGATGGCCGAGCGCCTGCGCAACTTGGGCAAGTTCACCTTTGCTGACGTGGCCGGTTACCGCTTTCAGCAAACCCCTATCCGTATCTTTGCGGCTTCGGGCACGCTGGTGGTGGTGGCGTTTTACCTGATCGCGCAAATGGTGGGCGCAGGCGCGCTGATCAAGTTGTTGTTCGGCCTGGACTATTGGGTCGCTGTGGTGCTGGTGGGCGCGTTGATGATGGTCTATGTGCTGTTTGGCGGCATGACAGCCACCACGTGGGTGCAAATTATCAAAGCCGTTCTTCTGTTGGCAGGCGTCACCTTCATGGCTTTCATGGTCATGTCGAACTACGGCTTCAGCTTTGAAGCTCTGTTTGCAAAAGGGGTTGAAGTGAAGACCCAACTGGCCGTGAATGGCGGCAAAACGTCCGAAGATGCCGCCAAAATCGGCTTGGCCATCATGGGGCCGGGTGGCTTCATCAAAGACCCAATCTCGGCCATCTCGTTTGGCATGGCGCTGATGTTCGGAACCGCTGGTTTGCCCCACATCCTGATGCGCTTCTTTACCGTGCCAGATGCCAAGCAAGCCCGTAAATCCGTGCTGTGGGCGACCACCTGGATTGGTTACTTCTATGTGCTGATTTTCATCATCGGCTTTGGTGCCATCACGCTCGTCTTGACGAACCCTGAGTTTGCCGATACGGCCACGGGCATCATCAAAGGCGGTGGCGGCTCGGCCAACATGGCAGCGGTGCTGGTGGCCAAAGCCGTGGGCGGCAATGTCTTCTTCGGCTTCATCTCGGCGGTGGCTTTTGCAACCATTCTGGCGGTGGTGGCAGGCTTGACTTTGTCGGGCGCCTCAGCGGTGTCCCATGACATCTATGCCACGGTCATCAAAAAGGGCAAAGCTGACAGCGCGTCTGAGTTGAAAGTCTCCCGCATCACCACCCTGGTGCTGGGCGTGATTGCGGTTGCCCTGGGTATTGCCTTTGAGAAGCAGAACATTGCGTTCATGGTGTCTCTGGCCTTTGCCATTGCCGCGTCCGCCAACTTCCCCGTGCTGTTTATGGCGGTGCTGTGGAAAGACTGCACCACCAAGGGCGCTGTCATTGGCGGCTTCATGGGGCTGATCTCCTCCGTGGGCTTGACCATCGTGTCGCCTTCCGTATGGGAGGCCACGCTGGGCTATCCAAAGGGCTCCGCGTGGTTCCCCTACACCTCGCCTGCGTTGTTCTCGATGACGATTGGTTTTGTGGGCATCTGGTTGTTCTCCATCATGGACCGCAGCGCCAACGCCACCAAAGAGCGCGCAGCTTTCGCGGCGCAACAAGTTCGCTCCGAGACCGGCTTGGGCGCCTCGGGCGCCTCCGGCCACTGATCGGCCACGGCAGAACACTGTTCTGCCCTTTAACCTAAAAAAAACGGGCCTTGTGCCCGTTTTTTTGGGTGGACGCGGGGTTTGCCCCCCAGTTGCTGGCGGTGCGTCGCCATTTGGGGGGTACTCAGTGCCTCAAGTGACAAACCCGCTTGCTGTCGCCAATGGCAAAAACAAGGTCATGGGCTGACTGGGCAGGGCGATCAGACCGTGGTGCTGGTAAAAAGCGGCGGCTGAATCGTTCTTTGCATCCACCACCAGGGCGTAGGCGGCAATCTCAGCACGAATGGTGCGATCAAGTGCGTCAGCCAGCAAAGCGCCACCGAGGCCGATGCCCTTGAAGGCTTGGTCAACCGCCAACCGCCCCATGCGAACCGCAGGCACCGATGGATAGCGGGGGAGTTTCTTGTGCAAATGCTCGGGTAATTCCGACAGCCACAACAACGTTGATGCCAAGGTGTAAAAACCCGCGGTACGCAACGCTGGGGTAAGTGCAACAAAGCAGGCCGTGACGCGGCGGCGAATGAAGCGTGCGGTTTTAGCGACCCCATGCGTTCCGGATTCTGGGTGTTTTCGGCTTCTATCCCTTGCTGTACCTGCACTGGTAGCTATTTAAAATGTAGCAATTCTTGCACTGCACCCCCCACTCTCAGCCCCAACCCCTCTCTCGCCCCGCCGGGCGAGAAAGGGGAGCTCAGCAGCCCTATGTGGCCGCGTGTTGGAAGTGGATAAGTTCACCGTGAGCCGCCAACTTTCAAACTGGCCTTCAACAGCCGTATGTGGCCGCGTGTTGGAAGTTGTTGAGTTCACCGTGGACGGCCAACCTTCAAAGTGAGCGCAGGCAGTGTCAATGTGGTGCCAATCTCACATGGTTCCCGGCAAGTTTGAATGTTGGCGTACGCGCGTGAACGCCCCCCCAGACAAAGCGTTGGCCACATAGGGTTGTTGAGCTCCCCTGATCCCCCCGGCGGGGGTGGAGAGGGGTTGGGGGCGAGGGGGGGAAAGAACAAGGCTTTGAAACCTCTGCAATCTCATCCCGCAAGGCCTTTGAATGACTTTTACAACGCTAGCCCTTGCCGCACCTGCGCAAGATGCTACTGAAAATATAGCATTTCCTGAGATGCAACCCCCACTCTCACCTCGCCAGGCGGGAAGGAATGCCATTCAGCCCTGCGCCCGGATTTCTTCGTTCTTAACGTCTTGGTGGCTCAGCCCATCGCGTCCAAATGGAAGCGGCGACGCAGCTCCGCGCGAAAGCGTTTCACCACAGCAATGGCGTCCTGCAGCAAATCGCGGTCCAAGGTGCCCAGCGCGGCGCTGTTCACGGTGCCACTCACCGCCAGGCCCTGGTCCAACTCCGCCAAACCGGCCCGCAACTTCAGTCCCATGAAGACGTGCAGGCTGTCTTGCAAGTCATTGGCCAATTCGGGGGTGAGTTGCTCCAGTTTGACCAAAGCGGCCAGGCGGAGCACGGTGCGGGTTTCGGTCACCCCATACGCCAGGGCCAAGCTGCGCACCCCATGCACCAAGGGGAA
>JBAQDW010000084.1:0-1539 GCA_049286445.1 Rhodoferax sp.
GTCGGTCAGAAAGTCGTCTTTGGCCAACCCTTCCACGAAGCTGCACACATCGGTTGCTGCCTGCTGTATGTGATCGAGGTAATCAGGCAGGCGGTTCTCATTCATACCGGCTGCGCCTCCGCGAGCACCTTGGCACGGAACTTCGGCGACAAGTCGCCTGGTGTCAGCAAATCAACCTGAATGCCGAGCAGCGATTCCAGATCGTCTTGCAGACCGCCTAAGTCCAATAACGTGGCACCAGGCAGTGCATCGACCAAGAGATCAAGGTCACTGCCATCCCGGTCAGTGCCATGCAGCACCGAACCGAAGACGCGCGGGTTCGCCGTACGAAAGCGGTTCACCGCTTCGCGCACTGCATTTCGCTTCATGTCAAGCACAACGGACGGTCGCATGGGGCATCCTTTCTTATCGAAACTCATTGCGATGCTAAGGGATCGAGAATAACATTTCAAGAACTATTTTCGAGAATTGCAACGCCTTGATTTCGCGTGTCACGTTGGCGGTCTGGTGCAGCCTCTCAAAATCCCTCGTTTTCAAGAAGAAGGAGTCTGCATGCCACGCCGTTCGATCCTGTCCGCCGCCGAGCGGGCAAGCCTGCTGTTGCCACCCGACACCGAAGACGAACTCATCCGGCACTATGCCTTCGGTGAAACCGACCTGTCACTGATTCGCCAGCGGCGCGGCGATGCCAATCGCCTGGGCGTTGCAGTGCAGTTGTGCTTACTGCGCTTCCCTGGTCAGGGCTTGCTGCCCGATGCCTCGATGCCAATGTCCCTGCTGCAATGGATCGGACGGCAACTGCGCATCGACCCATCGTGCTGGCCGCAGTATGCAGCGCGGGAGGAAACCCGGCGCGAGCATTTGCTTGAGCTGCGTGCATATCTGGGCGTGGAACCATTTGGCCTGACGCACTACCGGCAGGCCGTCCTTGCCACCACCGAATTGGCATTGCAGACGGACAAAGGCATCGTGCTGGCTGTAAGTGTCCTAGACACGCTGCGCCACCGGCACATCATCTTGCCGACGCTGGATGTCATCGAGCGCGTCTGCGCCGAGGGCATCACACGCGCCAATCGGCGCATCTACGAAGCCCTTTTCGAACCACTGGCGGACACGCATCGCCACCGCCTCGACGATCTGCTGAAACGCCGAGACAACGGCAAGACGACCTGGCTGGCCTGGTTGCGCCAGTCGCCTGTCAAACCGAACTCGCGCCACATGCTGGAACACATCGAACGACTCAAAGCCTGGCAGGCGCTCGATCTGCCTACCGGCATCGAGCGGCTGGTTCATCAAAACCGGCTGCTCAAGATCGCCCGAGAGGGCGGACAGATGACACCCGCCGACTTGGCCAAGTTCGAGAGTCAGCGGCGCTACGCTACTTTGGTAGCGCTGGCCATTGAGGGCATGGCCACCGTCACCGACGAAATTATCGACCTGCACGACCGCATCCTGGGCAAGCTGTTCAACGCCGCCAAGAACAAGCATCAGCAGCAGTTCCAGGCATCGGGCAAAGCCATCAACGCCAAGGTGCGCCTG
>JBAQDW010000085.1:0-26714 GCA_049286445.1 Rhodoferax sp.
CGTCCCCGTAGCTGCCTTTGTGCGATGCCTGCAGACGTGGCAGCGGACTTGGTGCTCCGCCTAGCCAAGCGGTGGCTGCAATGGGGGACAGAAGTTGCGATTTCTCGATGTCACTGCACAGCGTATCCAGCCAAATTTCTCCTGTGGCATCTTTTGCTGACGCAGTGAATAAGCCCGGCTTGAGTGTCAAAAGACTCAGCGTGTAGGTTGCTTTGACATGACTCGCAACCACCACGCCAGTGTCAGCGCACAGGCCGGTGGGTAGGTCAATCGCCAGCAGGGGTGCGTGGCTGTTGTTCATGGCCGAAGTCCACTCTGATATCCGATCGGTTATCGGACGACGCCCACCCCCCAGGCCCAGCAGTGCGTCAATACTCAGATCAAAGTGAGAGGGCGGTGTGTTGCTAAATTCAACGCCGGCTTGACGCGCTTTCAGGTAGGAGGTGGCAGCATCACGGGGCACCGTGTCAGGGTTGCCCAGCCAAGTCACCACCGGGTTTTTGCCCCATTGCTGCAAGTGCGTGGCAGCTTCTAGTCCGTCGCCACCGTTGTTGCCGGGGCCACAAGCGATCCAGACCCGGTGGCTGTGGGGTGAAACGGCCAAGGAGAGCCGGGCCACGGCCAAGCCTGCTCTTTGCATCAAGGTGTGAGCGGGCAACCGGACTTGCAGTGCTTGTTCAATGTGGCGGGTCGCCTTGGCGTCGTGCAAGGCATGCTCTGTGGTGACATTGATGCGGCGCATGTCAACTCTCAGCGATGGAGGGGATGGGCCGGGTGCCGTGTCAAAACTCGTACGTCTCGCCTTCCTTGGCCAGCCGGTACTCGGGGTCTCCCGCTTGGCGAGGGTGGTCGTTCATGACCGCGCGAAAAACGTCATCGAGTGCGTCGTCGCTGCGGGTGGGCTCATGGTGAGTGCAGAAAAGAACTTTTGCCCCCGCTTCTTTGGCGTACTGAATACTGGTGTGAAATGTCCCATGTCCCCAGCCTTTCTTGGTGAGGTATTCTTGCTCCGTGTAAGAGCAGTCCGCAATCAGGACGTCAACGCTTTGCATTGCTTTTCGAATGCCAGCGGCTTTCTCATCCACAAAACTTTGGTATTCAGCGTAATCCGCGTCGCTGGGCTCGTAAATATTCCCAGGAGGTTCGTGGTCACCCGTAAAAAACACCGATTTGCCGTGGCTTTCGATGCGGTAGCCGAAGTCAATCACGGGGTGATTCATCAAGTAGGGGGTGACCGTGGCTGAGCCAATGTGAATAGGTTGCTCTGGGAGGAGTGTGACATATTCAATATTGGCTTTCATTTCAGCCTCTCTCACCGGGAAATAGCTGTATTGGAGTTGAACCGCCATGACCTGCTCAATTCCTTTGCCTGAGACCGGGTCAAAGGCCCCGTGCAGCCGCAAGGTGTTGCCCGGAATGAAATTGGGAATGAAGAACGGCAGACCTTGAATATGGTCCCAGTGCGAGTGGGAAATTAACACATTGGCGGTGACCGGCAATTCGGCCAACAAGGTTTGCGACAGCGGAAAAATGCCGGTGCCTGCATCAATAATGATCAGCTCGTTGTTGTCCGTGCGAATTTCGATGCAGGTTGTGTTCCCCCCATAGCGGACCGTTTTGGGGCCAGGTGAGGCGATGGAACCCCGGACGCCCCAGAATTTGACTTTCATGCCTACTCCTCAAATTTTGGAAAACACTTGAGCTTCTTCAATCATTGCTGTGAGATCGCCGAGGGAGGAAATAACGTCGTCCAAGTTTCCTCCCAAGCGATTTTGGATGGATTCTGGCAACTCATCCACCCACGGGTTGCCACCAAAGCCGAACTTCAATTTTTTGCTGATTTGGTTGGCGGCAAAGACACAGGCGATCATGCCCGTGTCTTTGAGATCGTCAGGATGCTGGTGGCGAATGGTTTCAATCAAATTTGGCGCAAAGCGCCATTTTTCGACCAACATGGCACCGACCACCGCATGATCAGCGCCAATGACACGACGCAAAGCCGTCGCCAGCGAGGTCTGAGTCTCCTTGCTAATGTCGAGCGCCAGTCGGAAGTCGGTCGGCATGAACTGAGCAAACACCACTTTGCCGAAGTCGTGCAGCAATCCTGCAATAAAGCAGTCCATTGGATCGGCATCGTCCACCCGAGCTGCCAATTGTTTGGCGATGCTGGCGGTGGCCAGAGAGTGAAGCAAGTACTGCTGCCCGTCAAATCCTGCCGCATTGTCTTTCGGCAGCATGCCAATCGCTGCAATGCTCAGGGCCAGGTTTTTGATGGTGTTAAAGCCGAGGTAAACAAGCGCGTGATTGATCGACGTAATCTGCTTGGGCAGGCTGTAATACGCTGAGTTCACGACGCGCAAAATCTTGACCGTCACGACAGGGTCCTTGTCGATCACCTGCACCAGGTCTTTGGCAGTGCAATTGACATCCCGGGTAAGTTCCAAAATTCTTTGAACACTTTTTGGAAAAGCCGGCATACCGTCCACCGCAGTGGACAATTTTTGGGAGAGTTCAGGGCTCATAAGGTGAATGGTCTGTTTAGCTCTGATTGTGTCAACCAAGGAGGGGAAGGCGTGGACGTCATTTATTTTGACAGTCGAGCAACGCTAAAGCGGCTGAGGTCAAGACTTGGTGCTCTGCCGCTGACCAAGTCTGCCACCGCCCGCGCTGATCCGCAACTCAGTGTCCAGCCATTGGCACCGTGCCCTAAGTTCAACCAAATACCAGGGTGTCCGCTGAATCCGAGTACCGGCATCCCATCAGGAAGCATGGGGCGCGCACCTTTCCATTCTTGAACGCCGCTGGATAAATTCGCGGCTCCTGGAAACCACTCGTTCAACACTTTGTACAGCGTCTTCAGGGTGGCCGGGTTTTTCTTGCCCGCTGGTCCGCCTATTTCCGCCGTGCCAGCAACCCGGATTCGGTTGCCCAAGCGGGATATCGTCACTTTATGGTGTTCATCAATGATGGCGCTTTGTGGCGCATTCAATGGTTCACGAATCTGGGTGCTAATGGCGTAGCCGCTGACAGCCATCAGGGGAATTTTGAGTTTCAAGGGTGCCAACAACGGGGTTGAGTCAATGCCGGCACAAACCACCGCCGAGTCAAAATGCCGGTCAGAGGTTTCGCCAGCCACACGGACTCGAACGCTGGGCCCATGGCTGAGTTGCGTCACCGTGGTGCTGAAGCTGAATTTGACGCCTCGGCGTTGTGCCTCGTTCTTGAGCAAAAGCGCGAATTGTCGGCAGTTGCCGACCTCGTCTTGGGGGAAGTGAATCGAGCCGAACAAGGGCGTGTGGGTGTTGAGGGCACTCTCAATTGCATAGGTTTCTTGGGGACCCAGCTCTTTGAACGGCATATCTGCATCTCGCAGCGTTTGAAGGCTCGGTTGCATTAACTGACTGTCTTTTTCGGAGCGAAGCAACACCAGCTGCCCTTCACTTCGGTCGTACTCCAGTTTCAAGTGCAAGGTGAGGTGATGCAGCCAACTTTGGCTGTAGAGGGCAAGCTGTTGAAGTTGAGCGCGATGGGCCCTATAGGCGTCCATCTGGCTGGCTTGGGCCCAGTGCCAGATCCACTTCAATTCACGGAGCGCGAGGGGTAACGCCAGTCGAACTGGCGCGTGATGACTGAACAATTGCTTCAGCACAGCGGTCGGCAAGCCTGGGGCAGCCCATGGCGACACGTAACCCGCTGACACCAATCCCGCTGTCGCAAAGCTGGCTTCCTCCGCCGCCGCTCCCCGGCGTTCCAGCACCACGACTTCATGACCGTCACACGCGAGTTCATACGCTGTGGTGACGCCAATGATGCCCGCGCCAATGACTGCAATCTTCATGAATTCCTTATATCAAAAATAGACCTCTAGCCCACGCCAATACTGCGCGAGGCGCTATTAATTTTGTAGTGTCTTCTCGATTTGCAATGCGATGTTCAACACGGTGTCATCGCGCATCGAACCTGCCCAAACCATTAACCCAACGGGTAATTCATCTTGAGCATGACAGGGGAGTGAGATGGCGCATCCATCCAACATGTTGATGGCAGCAGGATTGCGAAGCAGCAGGTTGTTAATCTTAAAAAATGCAGTGTCACGTGGAGCACCTGGGCTCAGGTCAGCCAACGCAGGCGCAACAATGGGCACCGTGGGCGATAGAACCGCGTCAAACCCGGCAAGTGCTGAACCCATTCGTTGAATCCAGTCTGCTCGTCCCTTTTGGAGGTCTAGATAGTCACATGCCGTCATGGAGGCTCCTCGTTGAATCCGCGCAGCGACCCGAGGGTCGTATTGAGATGCCTGCTGTTTCAGAAAATGGCGATGCCATTGGTAGCTTTCGGCGGCCGAGAGGCTTCCGTTGGCCTGCAGCGCCTCCAATTCGTTCAGTTCACCCAGTGCAATAACTTCAATCTGCGCTCCTGCTTGGCGCAGGCGACGCAGCGTTCGCTCAAAGGCTTGGGCGACCGTGCAATCCATACCGTCCAGCATCAAATGACTGGCGACGGCTAAGCGGTAGCTTGCCAAAGGGGCTGGGCTGCGCGTGACACACCGCTGCGCCAAAATTTCATGAGCCAGTACGGCGTCCTGTACCGATCGGGTCAGTGCGCAGATGGTGTCCAAGGAGCTTGACAGTGGAAGGGCACCTGTTGCCGGCACGCGACGTGCCGTGTTTTTGAAACCAACAATGCCATTGAGCGCGGCAGGAATGCGGATCGAGCCTCCCGTATCGGAACCCAGACCGATGAATGCCGCGCCGGTGGCCACTGACAGGGCGGCACCGGAGGAGGAGCCACCTGGAATACGGGGCACATCAGTAGCCGCTGCATTGAGCGGCGTACCAAAATGGGGGTTGATCCCGACACCGGAAAACGCGAACTCACTCATATTGGTTCGACCTACGAAGGCTGCACCAGCCCTTCGCAGCCTCGCGACAGCAACGCTGTCATGCGTGGCGACGGGCGCGTCTTTCAGAATCAGCGAGCCAGCACCCGTGCTTTGTCCAGCCACATCGAACAAATCTTTGATTGAGACCGCTAACCCTGCCAATGGGGTGGTTGCGACATTTGGTAGAGCCGCCGTCGTGCGTGCCTGCTCCCAGGTGGTGCTCAGGAAGGCGTGTCGGCAGCGATCGGATGCTGCGTTGGCGATAGCTTTCTCGATTTCTGCTTTTGGAGTGGTTTGACTTGCGCGCAGAAAACGGCGCGTATCGGTAAGGTCGGGGTGCATGCGTATTGCTGGGTGCTACAATTGTCGGGTTTTGCTGGATGGCCTTGTGGCCATTTCGGAAGACAAACTAGCAAACCAGTTTCATCAAGGTGTTGCAGATTTCGGAATTTTTTAAATACCGAACTGCAAAAACAAACTGATTTTAGACCTAACCTTTGGAGTTATTTATGTCCGTTACTATGCGCGAAATGCTGGAAGCCGGTGTTCACTTCGGCCACCAAACCCGTTTCTGGAACCCCAAGATGGCCCCGTTCATCTTCGGTCACCGCAACAAAATTCACATCATCAACCTGGAAAAATCGCTCCCGATGTTCCAGGACGCTGCCAAGTTCGTGCGCCAGCTGTCCGCCAAGCGTGGCACCGTGTTGATGGTAGGTACCAAGCGCCAAGCGCGTGAAACCGTGGCGCTTGAGGCGCAACGTGCTGGCGTGCCCTTTGTGGACCAGCGCTGGTTGGGCGGTATGTTGACCAATTTCAAGACGGTCAAAACCTCCATCAAACGCCTGAAAGACATGAAGATCCAGCAAGAAGCGGGTCTGGACGCCATGAGCAAGAAAGAGCAACTGATGTTCGCTCGTGAGTTGGCAAAGTTGGAGCGTGACATTGGTGGCATCCAGGATATGAGCGTGTTGCCCGATGCGATCTTTGTGATCGACGTCGGTTTCCACAAAATCGCCATTGCCGAAGCCAAAAAACTCGGCATTCCATTGATTGCGGTGGTCGATACCAACCACTCCCCCGAAGGAATCGACTACGTCATTCCTGGCAATGACGACTCATCAAAAGCTGTGATTTTGTACGCACGCGGTATCGCTGATGCCATCATCGAAGGCCGTGCCAATGCAATGGATGACGTTGTCAAAGCCGTTGCTACTGAAGGCGCTGACGAGTTTGTCGAAGTGGACGAAGCTGCCGCTTAATCCGGCTGCGACCCCAAATTAGGGGGGCATTCATGCCCCCTTTTTTTGATCACCATTAAATTAATTGAATTGAATACGGAGAAATAAAATGGCTGCAATTACCGCAAGCATGGTCGCTGAACTGCGTGGAAAAACTGACGCACCCATGATGGAGTGCAAGCGTGCCCTGACCGAAGCTGAGGGCGATATGGCCAAAGCTGAAGAGTTGTTGCGCGTCAAACTGGGTAGCAAGGCGGGTAAAGCTGCTGGTCGTATCACAGCCGAAGGCGTGGTCACCAGCTATATTGATGCCGGTGTCGGCGCGCTGCTGGAAGTCAATTGCGAAACAGATTTCGTGACCAAGAACGACAGCTTCTTGGCTTTGGCCAATGCCGCCGCAGAGTTGATTGCCAAGCACAATCCCGCTGATATTGAAGCGTTGGGCGCCCTACCTTATGCCCAAGACGGCTTTGGCCCCACATTGGAAGAGGTGCGCAAGGGCTTGATTGGAAAAATCGGTGAAAACATGAGCTTCCGTCGTTTTAAGCGCTTCGCAGACAGCGGCAAATTGGCGGCCTATTTGCACGGTACACGCATTGGCGTCGTGGTCGAGTTCGAGGGTGATGAAACGGCGGCCAAAGATGTCGCCATGCACGTCGCAGCGATGAAGCCAGTGGCTTTGTCCAGTGCCGATGTTCCTGCAGATTTGGTTGCCAAAGAGCGTTCAGTGGCTGCAGCCAAAGCGGCTGAAGACGCTTCTGTGGCAGTGGCTGCCGGCAAGCCTGTTCAGTCTGATGAGATTGTGGCCAAGCGCATCGAGGGTGGCGTTCAAAAGTATTTGAAAGAAGTCTCTCTGTTCAATCAATCCTTTGTTAAAAACGACAAGCAAACCGTTGAGCAAATGCTCAAAGCGGCGGACACCACTGTCAAATCGTTTACCTTGTATGTGGTTGGCGA
Organism: Rhodoferax sp.; assembly: GCA_049286445.1. Lineage (GTDB taxonomy): Bacteria > Pseudomonadota > Gammaproteobacteria > Burkholderiales > Burkholderiaceae_C > Rhodoferax. The sequence goes on from JBAQDW010000085.1 coordinate 7,081, forward strand.
AGGCATTGAGAAGAAAGTAGACGACTTTGCGGCAGAAGTTGCGGCGCAAATTGCGGCTTCCAAACAAGCCTAACGTTAGTTAGCGGGGGAATTTACATTCCCTACCTCAGGACTTAAATCAAACGCTGGTTTAAGTCCTGATCACCTTCAAGTCATCACGCAAATCAACCGAGGAAGATTCACCATGTCCAACGCCAAACCAGCCTACAAGCGAATTTTGCTCAAGCTGTCCGGTGAGGCGTTGATGGGGGATGACCAGTTTGGTATCAATCGCGACACCATTGTCCGCATGGTTAATGAAGTCGCTGATGTGACTCGCCTCGGTGTCGAGGTGGCTGTGGTGATTGGGGGGGGCAACATTTTCCGAGGTGTGGCCGGCGGCTCAGTGGGTATGGACCGCGCAACCGCTGACTACATGGGCATGTTGGCGACCGTCATGAATGCCTTGGCTTTGGGTGATGCCATGATCAAGGCCGGTTTAACTGCGCGGGTGATGTCTGCCATCGCCATCGATCAAGTAGTAGAGCCTTATGTTCGTCCCAAAGCGCTCCAGTACCTGGAGGAGGGGAAGGTGGTGATTTTTGCTGCTGGAACCGGCAATCCTTTTTTCACAACCGACACTGCAGCAGCCTTGCGTGGCGCTGAAATTGGTGCGCAGATTGTGTTGAAAGCCACCAAGGTTGATGGTGTTTATACGGCCGATCCCAAATTGAATCCGCAAGCGACCCGGTACAGCAAAATTTCTTTTGATGAGGCAATTTCCCAGAATTTGGGCATTATGGACGCGACCGCGTTTGCCTTATGCCGGGATCAAAAATTGCCGGTCAAGGTTTTTTCTATATTCAAACACGGTGCTTTGGCACGCGTGGTCATGGGTGAAGACGAGGGCACACTGGTCTATGCTTGACCATGTCAAAATTGCGGGTTTGAATTGCACAATTGATCAGTTGAGTTAGGAGCAAAGTATGCCAATAGCCGAAATAAAAATGACCGTTGAGGTGAAGATGGACCAGTCCATCGCCGCATTCAAAAACAATCTGACCAAGATACGCACAGGGCGTGCCAATCCAGCTTTGTTGGATTCGGTGCAGGTGGACTACTACGGTTCAATGGTTCCTATCAGCCAGGTGGCCAATGTGTCTTTGTTGGACTCTCGTACAGTCACGGTTCAGCCTTGGGAAAAAGGCATGGGCGCAAAAATTGAGAAAGCCATCCGGGAAAGTGATTTGGGATTGAACCCGTCGTCGATGGGTGACTTGATCCGTGTTCCCATGCCGTCCATGTCTGAGGAGCGGCGCAAAGAATTGACCAAATTGGTGCGCAATGAAGGTGAGAACGCCAAGATTGCAGTGCGAAATTTACGTCGTGATGCAAATGATGCGGTCAAAAAAGCGGTGAAAGACAAGTTAGCCTCGGAAGATGATCAAAAACGCTCAGAGGCAGAGGTTCAAAAGCTCACCGACAGACATATTGTCGAGATTGATCATTTGGTGGCTTCCAAAGAGCAGGACATCATGGCGGTCTGAGCCTAAGAGGGACGTGTGTTTGATTTGATCGGACAACTCAGATGAGTTGTTCCGATGCGAACAAGATGTCCTTTTTATGTTTTGAGTGCTTAGACCTATGAGTCAAACTCCAAAGCACATTGCCATTGTGATGGATGGCAATGGCCGCTGGGCCTCTCAACGTTTTTTGCCGCGAATCGCGGGTCACAAAAAAGGCGTTGATTCTCTTCGGCGCTGTGTGAAGGCCTGTGCGGATCGAGGCGTGGCTGTCTTAACAGTTTTTGCTTTCTCATCCGAGAATTGGAATCGACCCGCGGAAGAGGTGTCGGGTTTGATGGATCTTTTCGCGATCGCACTGACCCGCGAGGTGCCTCAATTGACAGCCGACGGTGTTCAAATTCATTTCATTGGCGAACGCAAATCGTTGTCCCCCAAAGTTTCAGATGGTATCGCCAAGGCGGAGCTGGATACAGCCCGCAATTCTCGTTTGATTCTTAATATTTGTTTCAATTACGGAGGTCGTTGGGATATCGCGCAAGCTGCCGCCAAGTTGGCAGACAGAGGGATGGAAATCACCGAGTCCGCGCTGAATGCAGAGATGGCCCTGGCCCATGTCCAAGACCCCGATTTGGTCATTCGCACGGGAGCTGAGCAACGAATCAGCAACTTCCTGCTGTGGCAATCGGCGTATTCTGAATTTTTTTTCAGTGACAAGTTGTGGCCAGAATTTGACGAGGCAGCCTTGGACCTCGCAATCACTGACTTCACAAAACGCGAGAGAAGGTTTGGTCAAACAACGGGGCAGTTGCTGGTTGAAAAGAGTCAGACGCCAGCCCCTCACTGAGGACTCACTATGTTGAAGCAACGCGTTATCACGGCTTTGGTGCTCTTGTTGTTACTGCTTCCTACTTTCTTCATCACCGATCCGCGTCCTTTTTGTGCCATCGCCTTACTACTGATTGCTGCGGGTGCTTGGGAGTGGGCTAAATTGAACGGGTACCACCACAGGACTGCCTTGGGTGCGGCGGGCGCTGTGTTTTTGGTGTGTGTTTTACTTTGGCAGTCAGGGTCTTTGAACCAACAACTCTCGCTTCTTTGGGTCATCGTTGGCAGCGCCTGGGTCCTGTTGGGCTCTGTTTTCCTGCGGGGTGGGGTTTCGGCTTGGGGTCGTTACCCTCAAGCACTTCGTTTGATAGGGGGCTTGCTGGCCCTTGGTCTAGCTTGGCTGGCGGTAGCACAAGCGCGTGTTATTGGCGTCAATTTCTTGTTGTCCATTCTTGTTCTGATCTGGGTCGCTGATATTTTTGCCTATTTCTCAGGCAAGGCGATTGGCGGGAAGTTGATCAAAAAGAAGCTTGCGCCAGCGATCAGTCCCGGCAAGAGCTGGGAGGGCGCTTTGGGCGGAATGGCGGGTGTGGTGTTCGTTGCATTTGTTTGGCGTTGGGCAGATGCCTACTGGGGTGTTTCGGTGCCGAGCTTTTACAGCCACATGGGTCTAAACAGTGGTTGGCTGTTACTTATCGCCTGTGTTTTCATGGCCACCATGAGTGTGGTGGGTGACTTGTTTGAGTCTTTGGTCAAACGAAGCGCTGGCGTTAAAGACAGCAGCGGTTTGTTGCCAGGGCACGGCGGTATTTTGGATCGGGTTGATGCACTGCTTCCCACCCTCCCGTTGGCCATGATGCTTTCTTCTGTGTAAAGGTTGGGATGAATGCTTTGTTTGATTCAGTAAAACAGCACGTCACCATTTTGGGTTCGACCGGCTCTATCGGTGTGAGTACCCTCGCGGTGATTGCTTTGCACCCCCAGCGTTTTGAGGTTTTTGCTTTGACGGCGGCGACGCAGACGGAGGCCTTGTTGCAGCAATGTATCCAGTTTCAACCCCTGTTTGCTGTGATGGCAAGCGAAGCGCACGGTCGCCAGCTGGAGCAAAAATGCAAGGACCTTTGTTTGCGCACCCGCGTGCAGTGGGGTGGGCAGGCAATTGCGGATGTGGCGTCGCATGAATCGGTTGATACCGTCATGGCAGCCATTGTGGGGGCTGCAGGTCTGGCCCCCTGCCTCGCGGCGGCGAGGGCCGGCAAACGTTTATTGTTGGCTAACAAAGAAGCCTTGGTCGTTGGCGGCGATTACTTTATGAGCGCGGTTGCCCAGGGTGGTGCAAAGCTGCTGCCGATTGACAGTGAGCACTCTGCGATTTTCCAGTCACTTCCGGATGATCAAGGCGCTTGGAGCAGTCAAATTGACAAGCTGATATTAACGGCGTCGGGAGGGCCTTTTCGACGGCGTGATCCATTGAGTTTGCGAGAGGTCACGCCTGAACAAGCCTGTGCTCACCCCAATTGGGTCATGGGTCGCAAGATATCCGTGGATTCGGCCACCATGATGAACAAAGCTTTGGAGGTAATCGAGGCACATTATCTTTTTGGCGTTCATTCTCGGCAAATTGAGGTGGTGATTCATCCGCAGAGCGTGATTCACTCGATGGTGCAGTACAAAGACAACTCAGTTGTCGCGCAGTTGGGAACACCGGATATGAAAGGGCCCATTGCCTACGGCTTGTCCTGGCCTGAACGAATCACCTCAGGTTCCCGTTCGCTGGATTTCAAAACCATGGCTGAGTTGACCTTTGAAGCCCTGGATTCCAATGACCACGACCGGCGCTTCCCAGGGCTTGCGTTGGCTTGGTCGGTGCTGGAGAGCGCACCAGGATCCGCCGCCGTGTTGAACGCAGCCAATGAGGTGGGTGTCGCTGCGTTTTTAAGTCAGGAAATTCGCTTTGACCAAATTCATGTGGTGAATGTGGAATCGCTTGCCACCGTGAACCCTTCGCGTCCCGGGTCCTTGGAGGATTTGCTGGCGCTTGATGGGTTGTCGCGGATGGCAGCTCGCGCAGTGGTTGCTCGCATTGGCGTCTAGACTAAGGCGAATGAAAAACGTATGTTGACTTTAGTTGCCTTTTTGGTCGCCATTGCGCTGCTGATTGCTGTGCATGAATATGGGCACTATCGCATGGCGGTGTCCGTTGGCGTCAAAGTGCTTCGGTTTTCAATTGGGTTCGGACCTCAGTTATTTCGCTGGCAACCCAGTGGATCACCCACAGAATTTGTGGTTTGTGCCTTTCCTTTGGGCGGCTATGTCAAGATGCTGGACGAGCGGGAGGCTCCGGTGGATGCCGATGTGCGCCATTTGGCGTTCAATACCCAACCCTTGGCATCGCGCGTTGCCATTGTGGCCGCAGGCCCCGCTGCCAATTTGTTGCTGGCCGTATTTTTGTATGCGGTAGTGAACTGGAGTGGGGTGCAATACCCCGCTGCTATTTTGGCAAGCCCTGGACCTGACTCGGTGGCGGCCCGTTCGGGTGTCACGGGTGGCGAACGCGTCTTGCGAGCGGGGTTGGAAGACGAAGACATGCGCGAGATGACCTCGTTTGAAGATGTGCGCTGGATAATGAGTCGCGGTGCGTTAGATGGTCATGATGTGCGCTTGGAAATTGTGGACCCGGTATCCGGTGTTCCCAGAGAAATCAAGTTCAAGCTCAGCGAGTTGGATACTCGCGACGCCAGCGCTCAATTGTTTCAGGACATCGGAATTACCGGCCCTTTCACACGTCCGATTCTTGGCGATGTATTAAAAGATGGTCCAGCCGATATTGCGGGTTTGCGTGAGGGCGACGTCGTGCGAAAGTTTGCCGATGTTGCCGTGGTTGACGGGCAGCAATTGCGACAACTGATCCGGAATTCAGGCTCAACCGGCACAGCTAATGCCGCGGTATGGTTGGTGGAAAGAGAGGGCGCTTCGCTGGAGATTTTGGTTCGTCCCGACGTTCGGCAAGAAGGCGCGGTACAGGTCGGAAAAATTGGTGCGTTTGTTGGCGCAACCCCAGAGCTGGTGACGGTTGAATACGGTGTCTTCGAGGGATTGTGGGAGGGCGCGGTACGTACCTGGGATGTGTCAGCGCTGACCCTGACAATGATGGGCCGAATGGTGATTGGAGAAGCTTCATTAAAGAACCTTAGCGGGCCGCTGACCATTGCCGAATATGCTGGAAAGTCTGCAGGTCTCGGCCTGACGCAGTATTTGCTGTTTTTGGCCCTCATCAGTGTCAGCTTGGGTGTTTTGAATTTGCTACCTTTGCCCGTTTTGGACGGAGGTCACCTGATGTATTATCTTTGGGAGTATTTTGCGGGAGCGCCCGTGTCTGACCTTTGGATGGAGCGCTTGCAGCGGGGCGGCGTTGCGGTTTTGTTAATCATGATGTCGATTGCCTTCTTCAATGACATCTCTCGCCTATTTGGCTAAAGGCCTCTACTCTTTTCGGGGACGGCCTGCTTTCTCACTATCAAAAATGACCATTAATCGCTTTCGTTTGCGCTCTGTCGCAGCCCTTGTTTCATTGGCGTTCGTCGCAAGCACGGCGTGGGCAGTCAGCCCTTTCACTGTCAGGGACATACGAGTTGAAGGGTTGCAACGGGTAGAGCCTGGAACCATTTTTGTCTCCATCCCGGTTCGCGTTGGTGATGTTTACGACGATGACAAGGGTGCATCCGCCATCAGGGCCTTGTTTGGCTTGGGGTTGTTCAAAGATGTGCGAATAGAAGTCAATGGTGATGTGCTGGTCATTGTGGTGGAAGAGCGTCCCACCGTCTCAGAAGTGGATTTTGTAGGGACCAAGGAATTCGATAAAGAAGTGCTCAAAAAAGCGCTTCGTGATGTCGGACTGGCCGATGGTCGCCCGTTTGACAAGGCACAGTTAGATCGCGCGGAACAAGAATTGAAGCGGCAGTACATCAACCGCAGCTTGTATGCTGCAGAAGTCGTTACCACGGTGACGCCCATTGAGCGAAACCGAGTTAACCTGACCTTTTCGGTGGTTGAGGGGGAGCCCGCCAAAATCAGTGAGATCCGAATCGTCGGAAACACGGTTTTCAGCGAATCGACATTGCGCAATCTGTTTGACCTGGACACGGGAGGCTGGTTGAGCTGGTACACCAAGTCAAATCGCTATTCGCGTAGCAAGTTGAACGCTGACATTGAGACGCTTCGGTCCTATTATTTGACCCGGGGTTACCTGGAGTTCAAAGTGGACTCAACCCAAGTAGCGATCCTTCCCAACAAGCAAGATATCGCAATCGCCATTAACGTCACTGAAGGTGAGCGTTTCGTCGTCAGTGGCGTGAAATTGGAAGGAAATTTCCTCGACAAAGAAGATGAATTCAAATCACTGGTGACCATTCGTCCGGGAGAAGCTTACAACGCGGACCAAGTCGCAGAAACAACCAAGGCAATCACTGATTACTTTGGCAATTTCGGTTATGCCTTTGCGCGTGTGGAAGCCCGACCCGACATTGACCGTGCCACCAACCGGGTTGCCCTGGTCTTGCAGGCCGATCCTTCACGTCGGGCCTATGTGCGAAAAATTAACGTGGCTGGAAACAACCGAACCCGCGACGTTGTGGTGCGTCGTGAATTTCGCCAGTTTGAGGCGTCGTGGTATGACGGTGAAAAAATAAAACTCTCCCGTGACCGAGTTGACCGTTTGGGCTACTTCACCGAGGTCGGCATGGAGACGCAGGAAGTGGCCGGATCCCCCGATCAGGTGGACCTAACACTGAGCGTGGTTGAGAAGCCAACTGGAAGCATTAGTTTAGGGGCTGGATTTTCAAGCGGCGATGGCTTGGGCTTGTCTTTTGGTTTGAAACAAGACAATGCTTTTGGATCAGGAAACTCACTGGGTATTCAACTGAATACAAGCAAGATCAACCGGGCGGTGGTCTTGAATACGACCGATCCCTATTTCACCCAAGATGGCGTTTCAAGAACACTCGATGTTTACCACCGAACCAACAGTCCCTACCAAGACCAAAATTATTATCAGTTGGTGACCTCGGGGGGAAGTGTGAGATTTGGGGTGCCCTTCACTGAGACGGACACCGTCTACTTTGGTGGCGGTGTGGAGAAAACGACCATCGTTCCCGGCACAGCTTTGCCCACTTCTTATTTAAATTACGCAAACCAGTTTGGCTACAGCAGCACCGCGCTTCCCCTGACGATCGGATGGTCAAGAGACCGCCGTGACAGTGCATTGGCTCCCAATTCGGGCCGGTTTCAACGCGCCAATGCCGAGTGGTCGTTTGCCGGCGACGCGCGGTATGTCAAGGCGACTTACCAGTTTCAACAGTTTGTGCCTTTGAACAAACAATTCACCGCAGCCTTCAATGCAGAATTTGGCTGGGGTGCGGCAGTCGGAGACCGCTCGTTCCCTGTTTTTAAGAACTTCTATGGCGGTGGTTTGGGATCGGTTCGAGGATTTGAGCAGGGCAGCCTGGGACCCCGCGACAGCAGTGATGTCGTGATTGGTGGCACCCGACGGGTTAACCTCAATGCCGAGTTGTTGACCCCCTTTCCCGGCGCGGGCAATGACCGTACTCTGCGAATGTATGGTTTCCTTGATGCCGGTAGCGTGTCTGGGCCGGACGGCACCAATGTCAATGCCAATGGATTGCGGGCCTCGGCAGGCGTTGGTGTGAGTTGGATCTCTCCGGTTGGGCCGTTGCGCCTTGCTTTTGCAACGCCCATCCGTAAATTCGAAGGCGATAAAATACAAACTGTTCAATTTCAGATTGGAACCACTTTCTAATGACTCATTGTGTAAAAAAATATGTTGCTGGCTTTATCGTCGGCGGTTTGCTGTTGTCAGCCAACGTCTGGTCGCAGGAATTCCGAATCGGCTTTGTGAGCACGGACCGTATCTTCAAAGAGGCAGGCACAGCCAAATCGGCACAGGCGAAGCTTGAACAAGAGTTCTCTAAACGCGAAAAAGAACTGGTTGAGCAGGGCGCATCGGTGAAGTCTATGGTGGACAAGCTGGAGCGCGAGGCGCCCACCTTGTCTGAAAGCCAGCGAGCCTCTCGCCAGCGACAGTTGGTGGACTTGGACCGCGAGTTTCAACGCAAGCGACGGGAATTTCAAGAAGATTTGAACGCACGCAAGAATGAAGAATTGCAACAAGTGCTTGAGCGCGCCAATAAAGTGGTGAAACAGTTGGCGGAAACTGAAAAATACGATTTGATTCTTCAAGAGGCTGTCTATGTCAACCCAAAACACGACATCACAGACAAGGTCCTGAAGGTGTTGAACGCGATCCCGGCCAAGCAGTGATGACGGGGGTGTGAGCGATGTGACAATTTCCCTCGGTGCGATCGTCGATGCGCTGGGGGGGGATCTGCACGGCAGCGCAGATTTATCTATCAATGCTTTGGCCCCGCTTGAAACGGCCCAGCGAAGTGAACTGAGTTTTCTCAGTCACCCCAAATACCAGAGCTTGTTGTCCAAGAGCCAGGCGGGCTGCGTGATCGTGGCCCCGTCGATGAAGGCATTGGCCTTCGCGCGAGGTGCCTGCATCGTGACGGATCAGCCCTATTTGTATTTCGCTAAGGTAACTCAACTGTGGAAGCATGCGCAAGGCGGGGGAAAGCAGCCCCGGGTGCACCCCAGCGCAGTGATTGACCCGCTCGCCATCGTTCATCAGACCGCCCGAATCGGAGCCTTGTGCGTGATTGAGCAAGGGGCTCAAATTGGGGCGGATACCGAACTGAAATCCAGAGTCACGGTGGGAGAAAACTGCACCATTGGTGAGCGCTGTTTGCTGCATTCCGGTGTGGTGATCGGTGCCGATGGGTTTGGTTTTGCGCCCAATCAAGGGGCCTGGGAAAAGATCGAACAACTGGGTGCGGTGCGCATCGGCAATGACGTGGAGATTGGTGCCAACACCTGCATTGATCGGGGTGCGTTGCAAGACACCGTGATCGAAGAGGGTGTCAAGCTAGACAATTTGATTCAAATTGGTCATAACGTCAAAATTGGTGCGCACACCGCGTTGGCCGGGTGTGTGGGGGTGGCTGGCAGTGCGGTCATAGGCGCCCATTGCACTATTGGTGGCGGTGCGATCGTGCTGGGGCATTTGTCCTTGGCAGACGGCGTTAATGTGTCGGCCGCGACGACGGTGACGCGATCCATCACCAAATCGGGCCATTACACCGGCATGTTTCCACTCGACGAAAACGCCATGTGGGAAAAAAATGCCGCGTCACTCAAACAATTGCACCGCTTGCGCGAGAGAGTTCGCGCACTGGAAAAAGCGCTAAACCAAACCAACCCACTCAAACAACAGGACTCACCATGATGGATATTCACAAAATCCTCAAGCAATTGCCCCATCGGTACCCATTTTTGCTGGTTGATCGCGTGCTGGAGATCGACAAGGGAAAGACCATCAAAGCATTGAAAAATGTAACGATCAATGAGCCTTTTTTTGAAGGACACTTCCCTCATCGGCCCGTGATGCCGGGCGTCTTGATGCTTGAAGCCTTGGCTCAGGCTGCGGCCTTGCTCGCGTTTGATGCGTTGGGGAGCTCTCCCAGTGACGACATGGTGTATTACTTTGCAGGGATCGATGGTGCTCGTTTCAAACGACCGGTGGAGCCCGGAGATCAGCTGATCTTGGACGTTGAATTGCTGCGCATGAAGGCGGGTATTTTTAAGTTCAAGGGGCGTGGGATGGTCGCCGGTGAGTTGGCTGTCGAAGCCGAGCTGACTTGCGCTATGCGCTCTATTGCTTAAGGGCAGCGCTGTGAGTGCGATCCACCCTACGGCCATCATCGAATCTGGTGCGCAACTCGACAGCACGGTCTCAGTCGGCCCCTATTCGGTGATTGGTCCCCACGTCAAGGTCGGGGCCGGAACGACGATTGGACCGCACTGCGTGATCGAAGGGCACACCACCATTGGCCAGGACAACCGGATTTTCCAGTTCTCTTCCTTGGGGGCCATTCCCCAAGACAAAAAATACGCGGGTGAACCGTGCGAATTGATCATTGGTGACAGAAACGTCATCCGAGAGTTTTGTACCTTCAATATCGGTTCGCCGGGCGACACCGGTGTGACGCGTGTGGGAAGCGATAACTGGCTCATGGCTTATGTGCATCTGGCGCACGACTGCGTGGTTGGCAATCACACGATATTTGCGAATAACTCCCAATTGGCAGGCCACGTCCATGTGGATGACTGGGTGATTTTGGGTGGCTTCACGGTGGTGCATCAGTTTGTTCGCATTGGCGCACACAGCATGACCGCCATGTGCACCTTGTTGTTTGCCGATTTGCCCCCGTTTGTGATGTGCCAAGGACAACCCGCTTCGGCGCGTTCTATGAACTACGAAGGCTTGCGTCGCCGAGGGTTTTCTGCAGAGCGCGTGCAGGCGGTGAAGGCTATGCACAAAGCGTTGTACCGCGATGATTTAACGCTGGTAGCGGCCCAAGATCGAATCGCCAGCTTGGTGGTTACAGCACCTGAGGCGGCGCCTGACATCACCATGATGCTCTCGTTTTTAGAGCGGGTGGTGCCCCAACGCGGCATCGTTCGTTAACGCTTGGATATGTTGATTGAACCGGGCTTGCCGCCAAGTTCTGTCGGGGTGGCGGTGACGCCGGCCCCTCTTCAGGTCGCGATGGTGGCCGGTGAAGCGTCGGGTGATTTGTTGGCGGGTTTGTTGCTGGACGGAATGAAAGCCAAATGGCCGGCTTTGGTGGCCTATGGCATTGGCGGCTCGCACATGCAGGCGCGAGGTTTCAAAGCGTGGTGGCCCCATGACAAGCTGGCAGTCCATGGGTACAGCTGGGAGGTGTTGCGACGGTACCGCGAAATAGTCGGCATCCGGTCTGAGCTTAAGGCGCGTTTATTAACCGACCCCCCGCCGGTTTTCATTGGTGTGGATGCACCTGACTTCAATCTGGCGCTGGAGGCTAACCTGCGGGCGGCTGGGGTCAAGACGGTGCATTTTGTATCGCCCTCGGTCTGGGCGTGGCGCCCTGAGCGCGTTGAAAAGATCAAACGCAGCGTCGACCATGTTTTGTGTATTTTTCCCTTTGAGCCTGCGTTTTTGGCTCAGCATGGGATTGAGTCCACCTATGTCGGACATCCCCTCGCTAACGTGATTCCTATGCGGCCCGACCGATCGCAAGCGCGTGCCGCGCTGGGTCTGTCTGACAGTGACCAGGTGGTCGCCATTCTGCCGGGGAGTCGTGAGTCCGAAATTAAACACTTGGCTTTGCGGTTCTTTCAGGCTGCAGCCCTTATCGCACTTGCGAAACCCGCTACAAAATTTATAGTACCCACCGTGCCCTCCCTGGTCGATCAAGTCAAACACGCAGCACACAAAAGCGGGTTTTCTGATCATTTGCAAATTCTCTGTGGTCAATCGCACACCGCCTTGGCCGCTTGTGACGTCACGTTGATTGCCAGCGGGACCGCTACCTTGGAGGCCGCTTTATTCAAACGCCCCATGGTCATCGCCTACCACATGAGTTGGTTGTCGTGGCAAATCATGCGGCGCAAGCAGTTACAGCCTTGGGTGGGTCTGCCCAATATTCTGTGTCAGACCTTTGTGGTGCCAGAGCTGTTGCAGGAGCAGGCCACCCCGCAAGCCTTGGCTCGCGAGACCTTGCTGTGGCTGGCCAATGACCCGGCAAGTAGTGAGAAAATCAGCCGCTTAGTAGACACCTTCATTGCGTTGCACCATGAGTTACAGCGTGATACCCCTCAATTAGCTGCCCATGCCATCGAACAAGTCCTTCAAGGTTGACAAAACCTTTGCCCGTCAGTCCAACCTGTTATGGAATAGTCCCGGGTTGGTGGCGGGCGTCGATGAGGCGGGACGCGGGCCCTTGGCGGGGCCTGTGGTGGCAGCGGCTGTAATCCTTGACGACCAAAATCCGATTGCGGGCTTGGCCGACTCCAAGAAGCTCAGCGCGGCACGGCGGGAATGGCTTTTTGACGAGATTCGGGCCAAAGCGTTGTGTTGTTCGATTGCGCAAGCCAGCGTGGAAGAGATTGAGCAGCTCAACATTTTGCAAGCCACCCTGCTGGCCATGAAAAGAGCAGTCGAGGGGTTGCGGCTGACGCCGAAAAAAGTGTGGGTGGATGGCAACCGCTTGCCGGTGCTGAGCATGATGGCAGAGGCCATTGTGCAGGGCGATGCGCTGGTGCCTGCCATCTCGGCGGCGTCCATTTTGGCGAAGGTGCACCGAGACCGGTGGTGCGCCACGATGGACTTGGCCTACCCCCAGTACGGGTTTTCCAAGCACAAGGGTTATGGCACCGCCCAGCATTTGGCAGCCTTGCAATTGCACGGCGCTTGCCCAGAACATCGCAAGGGCTTTCGGCCCGTGGCGCAGGTGTTGCGATGAGTTCCGCACCGGTTCAGTTCCTGACATCGCGTGACAACGCTTTGCTCAAAGATTTGCGTCGTTTGGCAAATGACGCAACAGTCTATCGCAAGCAGGGGCGCTACTGGGTCGAGGGCGATCACCTGTGCCGCGCAGCGTTGACTAGGGGTGTGCGTCCGGCTGTGGCAGTGTTTAAAGAGACTTATTGGCCTCTAGCCCCCGTCCAGTATTCAGAAGGTGCTATAAAAATAGTAGTTATTCCAGACCGTTTGTTTCAAGAAATCAGTGGCTTGGAGTCGCCGTCGGCGTTTGGATTTATCCTCGATTTGCCGCCGCAACGGGGTGTGCGGGCCAACGAGGCCAGCGTCATTCTGGATCGCGTTCAGGACGCGGGCAACGTCGGGTCCATTTTGCGAAGCGCATCCGCGTTTGGTTTTAAGCAGGTGGTGGCGCTAAAGGGCACGGCGTCTTTATGGAGCCCCAAGGTGCTTCGGGCCGGAATGGGTGCGCATTGGGGTTTGCAGCTGATCGAAGGTGCTGAAATGAACGATTTACGAGGCTTGACCGTTCCCGTAGTAGTCACAAGTTCCCACCAAGGGCTGTTTCTGCATGACGCCCTCAGAAATGACAGCCTGCCCATGCCTTGCGCTTGGGCCTTGGGTCATGAGGGGCAGGGCGTTTGTACTGAATTAGAGGATATGGCCGCACTGCATATTCGCATTGCCCAGCCGGGGGGGGAGGAGTCCCTCAATGTCGCTGCAGCGGCCGCCATCTGTCTGCAAGCCAGCGCCAGTTCGGGCTTGGCCTAAGGCGTATCAGGGATTGCCCTCGTCTATAATAAGAGGCTATCCAGCACCGGCGTACGCCTAGAGCAATTCAAGCCCCATTCCCTTCGACAGTCATTTCAAGAGCGAACGCTTGAGGCGCTTGGGCGTACCCGTAAACATACCGGAGAACCCAGTGCTTTTGTCTCTACAGGGAAAATTTCCCCCCGCCATTTTGGCGCTCGCAGACGGCACGGTCTATATTGGTCATTCCATTGGAGCCACTGGCTCCACGGTCGGTGAAGTGGTGTTCAACACCTCTATGTCCGGCTACCAGGAAATCCTCACAGACCCGAGCTACTGCCAGCAACTCGTCACGCTCACCTACCCTCATATTGGCAACTACGGCGTCAATTGCGATGATGTCGAAGCTGACAAAGTCCACGCCGCAGGTTTGATCATCAGGGATTTGCCCCTGATTGCCTCTAACTTTCGCAGCACGATGACGCTTGATGCGTACCTGGTGCAAGAAGGTACGGTGGCCATTGCCAACATGGATACCCGCCAACTGACTCGTCAGTTGCGTACCCAAGGTGCACAAAACGGTTGCATTGTCGGCTTGGCTGCCGGTGAAGAAGTTACACAGGTTGCGATTGATTCGGCTATTGCCATGGCCAAGGCCGCACCCAGCATGACAGGCCTTGATTTGGCCAAGGTGGTGACGACCAAGGCGGCTTGCGAATGGACGCAAACCGAGTGGCAGCTCTTTCATCCGCAGTTGGCTGGCAAACCCGGGTACGGTGAACTGACGAACGCGAAGTTTCATGTGGTTGCCTACGACTTTGGCGTGAAAAAGAATATTCTTCGCATGCTGGCCGAGCGGGGTTGCCAGGTCACTGTGGTGCCGGCGCAAACGCCCGCGGCCGAGGTGTTGAAGTTGTCGCCCGACGGCATCTTCCTGAGCAATGGGCCGGGCGATCCCCAGCCTTGTGATTACGCAATTGCGGCAGCAGCTGAGTTGATTGAAACCGGCATTCCCACGTTTGGTATTTGCCTGGGCCACCAGATCATGGCGTTGGCCAGTGGCGCAAAAACCTTCAAGATGAAGTTTGGCCACCATGGCGCCAACCACCCCGTCAAAGACTTGGACACCGGTCGCGTCAGTATCACCAGTCAGAACCACGGTTTTGCGGTCGATGAGACGACCTTGCCGGCTAACCTGCGGGCGACCCACATCAGCCTGTTTGATGGCACGCTGCAGGGACTGGCCCGCACTGACAAGCCGGCATTTTGCTTCCAGGGACACCCCGAAGCATCACCCGGACCCCACGATATCGCTTATTTGTTTGACCGCTTCACGTCGATGATGGAGAAGGCGCAGGAGAAGAAGAATGCCTAAACGTACCGACCTGAAAAGCATCCTGATCATTGGTGCGGGCCCGATCATCATCGGCCAGGCTTGTGAATTTGACTACTCAGGCGTTCAAGCCTGCAAGGCCTTGCGCGAAGAGGGTTACAAAGTCATTTTGATCAACAGCAACCCGGCCACGATCATGACTGACCCTGCTACCGCAGACGTGACCTATATCGAACCTATTACTTGGCAGACGGTTGAGAAAATCATCGTCAAGGAGCGGCCTGATGCAATTTTGCCGACGATGGGCGGACAAACTGCGCTGAACTGCGCGCTGGACTTGTGGCACCACGGGGTACTGGAAAAATACAACGTCGAATTGATTGGTGCCAGCCCAGAGGCGATTGACAAGGCGGAAGACCGCCTCAAGTTCAAAGACGCCATGACCAAGATTGGGCTGGGCTCTGCGCGCTCTGGCATCGCGCATTCCATGGGCGAAGCATGGGTCGTTCAAAAAACGCTTGGTTTTCCTACTGTGATTCGCCCCAGTTTCACCTTGGGTGGAACGGGTGGCGGTATTGCGTATAACGCAGAAGAGTTTGAGATCATTTGCAAGCGCGGTTTGGAGGCATCGCCCACCAATGAATTGCTGATTGAAGAGTCGCTTTTGGGCTGGAAAGAGTACGAGATGGAGGTGGTTCGCGACAAAGCGGACAACTGCATCATCGTGTGCTCGATTGAAAACTTGGACCCAATGGGGGTGCACACCGGAGACTCCATTACGGTGGCGCCTGCCCAAACGCTGACCGACAAGGAATACCAGATTCTTCGCAATGCCTCTTTGGCGGTGCTGCGTGAAATTGGGGTAGATACCGGCGGCTCGAATGTTCAGTTCTCTATTAATCCGGTGGATGGCCGCATGGTGGTGATCGAGATGAACCCCCGGGTTTCACGCTCTTCGGCACTGGCCTCAAAGGCCACCGGGTTCCCTATTGCCAAAGTAGCCGCCAAGTTGGCGGTGGGCTACACCCTGGATGAGTTGCGCAATGACATCACGGGTGGAGCCACTCCGGCCAGTTTTGAGCCGAGTATCGACTACGTCGTGACGAAAATACCGCGTTTCGCGTTTGAGAAGTTTCCTGCGGCAGACAGCCGCTTGACAACGCAAATGAAGTCCGTGGGTGAAGTGATGGCGATGGGCCGCACCTTTCAGGAATCGTTTCAGAAAGCGCTGCGCGGACTCGAAGTTGGCGTCGACGGCATGAATGAGAAGACGCAAGACCGCGAGTTGTTGGAGCGTGAACTCGGTCAGCCTGGCCCGGACCGCATCTGGTACGTGGGCGATGCCTTTGCGGCGGGTTGGAGTGTGGACGAAGTTTTTGCGCTCACCAAAATCGACCCTTGGTTTTTGGTTCAAATTGAGCAGATTGTGAAAATCGAACTCGAGTTGGAGACCACGACCTTGGATGCGATTGATGCCAGCACCCTGCGCGCGCTGAAGCAAAAAGGCTTCTCAGACCGCCGCTTGGCCAAGCAGTTGAAAACGACCGACACGGTGATTCGCGAGAAGCGTCGCGCTTTGGGTGTTCGTCCTGTTTACAAGCGTGTTGATACCTGTGCTGCCGAGTTTGCGAGCAATACTGCGTACATGTACTCGACTTACGAGGCCGAAGGCAGTGAGTGCGAAGCCGCGCCCACTGACAAGAAGAAGATCATGGTGTTGGGGGGTGGCCCCAACCGAATCGGGCAAGGCATTGAGTTTGACTACTGCTGCGTGCATGCGGCGTTGGCATTGCGCGAAGACGGGTATGAGACCATCATGGTCAACTGCAACCCTGAAACTGTTTCCACTGACTACGACACCTCCGATCGTTTGTATTTTGAGCCGCTGACGCTGGAAGACGTGCTTGAAATCGTTGACAAGGAGAAACCCGTTGGCGTGATCGTGCAATACGGCGGTCAAACGCCTTTGAAACTGGCGCTCGACTTGGAGGCTAATGGCGTGCCCATCATTGGCACATCACCTGACATGATTGACGCGGCCGAAGACCGCGAGCGTTTTCAAAAATTGCTGCATGAGTTAAAGCTGCTTCAACCGCCCAACGCCACAGCGCGCACAGAGCCTGAAGCGCTGGAAAAAGCGGCTGCTTTGGGCTATCCGTTGGTCGTTCGCCCCAGTTATGTCTTGGGTGGTCGTGCCATGGAGGTGGTCCATGAGCAGCGGGATTTGGAGCGCTACATGCGCGAGGCCGTCAAGGTAAGCCATGACTCGCCCGTGTTGCTGGACCGTTTTTTGAACGATGCGATTGAATGCGACGTGGATTGCCTGCGTGACGCCGGTTCTGAAGGGGTGGAGGGTCGTACCTTTATCGGTGGAGTGATGGAGCACATTGAACAAGCGGGTGTACACAGCGGCGACTCCGCTTGCTCTCTGCCGCCGTACAGCCTGAGCGAGGAAACCATTGCAGAGATCAAGCGCCAGACGGCGGCCATGGCCAAGGCCTTGAATGTGGTGGGTCTGATGAACGTGCAGTTCGCGATTCAAAACATTGACGGTAACGACGTGATTTACGTGCTGGAGGTCAATCCCCGCGCATCGCGTACCGTGCCGTTCGTGTCGAAAGCCACGGGTATTCAACTGGCCAAAGTGGCGGCTCGTTGCATGGTGGGTCAGTCCCTGACTTCGCAAGGCATCACCAAAGAGGTCACACCACCGTATTTCAGCGTGAAAGAAGCGGTTTTCCCGTTCGTCAAATTCCCAGGCGTTGACACCATTCTGGGGCCTGAAATGAAGTCCACGGGTGAAGTCATGGGCGTGGGGAAAACATTTGGGGAGGCCTTTGTGAAATCGCAAATGGGGGCCGGTACCAAGCTGCCCCGGTCAGGATTGGTGTTTATTTCGGTCAAGAACAACGACAAAGCCAGTGCGATTGAAGTGGCGCGTTCGCTGGTGGCGATGGGCTTCACGCTGGTCGGGACCAAGGGGACTGCAGCGGCCATCATGGCGGCCGGCATTGACTGCCAAGTGGTGAACAAGGTGGCCGAAGGGCGGCCCAATATCGTTGACATGATCAAGAATGATGAAATTGCTTTGGTGATCACTACCGTGGAGGAGCGTCGTAACGCCATTGCGGACTCCGGCTACATCCGCACCTCGGCGTTGCTGGCACGTGTCACGACGTTCACCACCATTGCAGGTGCGGAAGCCGCGGTGGAGGGCATGCGCCACATGGATCATTTGGATGTGATCTCTGTGCAGGAAATGCATGCCCAACTCGATCACGCTTGATTGCCCGTTGACAATCGCGGCATAATGACCCCCTGATGAAACCGCCGAACGGCAACGCTCGGCGGTTTCCTTTTGTACCTTCCAAAATTACAACGGAGCAGTTTGTGGCTACCTTACCTATCACCAAGCGCGGCGCTGAATTGCTAAAAGCTGAGTTGCACAAGCTCAAAACAGTGGATCGCCCTTGGGTCATCAATGCCATTGCCGAAGCCCGGGCACAGGGTGATTTGAGCGAAAACGCTGAATACGAAGTCGCCAAAGACCGCCAAGGCTTTATTGAAGGCCGAATTCAAGAGGTCGAAGGCAAGTTGTCAGCTTGCCAGATCATTGACCCTGCTGAGCTCCACGCTGAAGGTCGGGTGGTCTTCGGTGCCACGGTGCGACTTCAAGATGAAGAGTCTGGCAAAGAAGTGACCTATCAAATTGTGGGCGAAGACGAAGCAGATATTAAATTGGGGTTGATCAACATCGGCAGTCCCATTGCACGCGCCCTGATTGGAAAATCGGAAGGTGACACGGCTGATGTGCAAGCGCCAGGCGGCGTTCGCCAGTACGAGGTGGTGGCGGTCAGCTACGTTTAAGAGTGAAAGAGCGACTTCCCCTTTGGATTGCTGCCTTTTGGTGGGGGAGTCTGACCACAGTCGGATGTGTCGTCGTTCCCATGCTCTTTGCTAACCTGCCAACACCGGCCATGGCTGGCACGATGGCAGCCAAATTATTCACAGCGCAAACCTGGGTTGCCATGGGGTGTGGGTTGTTGCTGTTGATGTATTCACAAGGAAATAGTGCTCTAGCCCATGCTGTGCGTGCGCGAGCAGCTCTCTTTTTTGTAGTGGGTGGAATGATGTTGGCGCTCTTGTCAGAGTTTGCTGTTGCGCCAAAAATCGTGGCACGAGAAAACCTGGCGTTGTGGCACAGCGTCGGCACACTGATGTATGCCTTGCAATGGGTCTGTTCAGCCCTCAGTTTTTGGAAGCTGATGCCGACCACCCATCATGGTCAGGTTTGACTGCGTTTTTTGATGCTGATTTGCTTGGGTTTGATGCGCTTGACCTGACCGCCTGCGGTGAGGCGTTGGTTGCCAAGCACGCGCAGGGTTTTGACTTCCGGGCGCTGGCCGGCTTGTTTGCTGTATTTCAGTACCTTGACATCGCGTGGCCCAGGCATGCGATTCTCGTCAACCGTCTTTTCGCGTTCTGGCATGGGGCGCCAAAGGATTAGCAGTTTCCCGATGTGTTGTATCGGAGCGGCGTTGAGCTCATCAGTCAAGGTTTGAAACATGGCTTCGCGCGCCGCGCGATCATCCGAAAAAACCCGGATTTTGATCAGGCCGTGAGCGTTTAGAGCCAAGTCGGCTTCTTTTTTGACGGCATCAGTGAGGCCGTCACCACCAACCATCACCACGGGGTCCAGGTGATGTGCATCTGAGCGATGTTCTTTGCGTTGAGCAGGGGTCAATTGAATTTGAGGCATCCCCGTATTATCGGTTACGAAGGC
>JBAQDW010000086.1:0-18250 GCA_049286445.1 Rhodoferax sp.
ATGACTGGCTCGGTGTTGGGTAATCGCACTCGGAATTTTGTCTTGCGACTTGTTGTGAATGGCGCCAAGTTTACCCAGTCTGAAGTCCCAAACGGCACTGCCTTGCCGTGGGTTATTGAGAAGTTACAGAAAATGGCCTCTAGCCCAATCAGTACTTGCGCAAGCAGCTATATATTTAATAGCAATACCCGTCGCCTTACGCCCACTTTGGCTACTGTTTCGCCCCTGCCAACAGGGCCGCAGCGCGCGAGGCCGCCAATGCTTTGGCATCTGGCACCTCCAGTGTGGGCCAGCCAGAGAGATGTTGCAAGGAAATCTCGCACAAGGCGGTAATCCACACGGCGTCGTCGTTCAGGCAGGGAATGTAGTTGAGCGCTTTGCCGCCGGCTCCCAAGAACGCTTCTTTGGCTTCCATGGCAATTTCTTCCAGCGTCTCCAGGCAGTCGCTGGTGAAACCGGGGCAAATCACATCCACCCGTTTTGTTCCTGCTTTGGCCATCGCTTTCAAAGTGGGTTCGGTGTAAGGCTCGAGCCATTTGGCACGTCCCAGGCGGCTTTGAAAGGTGACGCGGTACTGCTGCTTCACCAACCCCAGTTGGTCCGCCAACAGACGGGCGGTTTTCATGCATTCGCAGTGGTAGGGGTCTCCCAAATGCAGGGTGCGCTCGGGGACGCCGTGAAAGCTCATGACCAGTTGCTCGGCCTGGCCGTGGGTTTTCCAATGGCGGCGCACACTGACTTCGAGTGCGGCGATGTAGCGCGGGTCGTCGTGGTAGCGGTTCACGAAGCGCAACTCGGGAATATTGCGCGTGCGACCCGCCCAGGCGTACACAGCGTCGAACACGCCTGCCGTGGTGGTGGCCGAGTACTGGGGATAGGCGGGAACGATGAGCACGCGCGTCACCCCGGCGGCTTTGAGCGCGTCGAGTTGGGAGGCAATCGAGGTGCTGCCGTAGCGCATGGCGTAGCGCACCATGACATGGTGGCCGCGTTGACCCAGCCAACCCTGCAGCAGTTTGGCCTGCTTTTCGGTCCATAGCTTGAGGGGCGAGCCCTCGGGCGTCCAGACGCTGGCGTATTTTTCAGCCGATTTTTTGGGCCGGGTGCGCAGAATAATCCCGTGCAGAATCAGCATCCACAAGGCGCGGGGAATCTCCACCACTCGGGGGTCGCCGAGGAATTCTGCGAGGTAGCGGCGCACATCGGGCGCGGTGGGGCTGTCGGGCGTGCCCAGGTTGCAGTACAACACGGCCGTTTTTGGGGTTTGCCCATGGTTAAACGAGGGTTCTTTGGCAAAGGGCGACTTGAATAAAGGCATGCGCTATTCTCCCGCACCTATGCTCACCATTTCTAAAATCAAGGCAATAACCCTTGACCTTGACGACACACTGTGGCCCATCTGGCCCGCCATTGGCCGGGCCGAAATCGCCTTGACCACTTGGCTGGCGGAGCATGCGCCCCGCGCCGCTGGGACCTTTGCCGACGCGGCTGCCCGCACAGCCGTGCGTGAGCACGTGCTCGTGACTCGCCCGGAGATAGGGCATGACATGAGTGCGGTGCGCCGGGAGATCTTGCGCCATGTGTTGCACCACGCCCAAGAAGACGTCGCCTTGGTAGAGCCCGCGTTTGAGGTATTTTTTGCCGCCCGCATGCAAGTTGATTTGTACGAGGATGCGCTGCCCTTTTTGGCTTTTATGGCCGAGCGCTGGCCGATTGTTGCCGTCTCCAATGGCAATGCCGATGTGGGGCGGGTGGGAATTGGTGGGTATTTCAAGGGCAGCTTTAGCGCCTCTTTGTTTGGGGTGGGCAAGCCGGATCCGCGCATTTTTCATGCGGCCGCCTCCAGTGTCCAAGTGAACCCCGATGAGGTGTTGCACATTGGGGACGACCCGGCGCTGGACGTGTTGGGCAGCTTGAATGCGGGCATGCAAACGGTGTGGCTGAATCGTGATGCATCTGCGTGGCCGCACCCCGAGCGACCCCACGCCAGCGTTGCCACCTTGCACGAGTTGTGTGATCTGCTGCGAGGCATCCCTGCCCCGCGGCTGTGATGGGATCCAAGGCCTCTTCTTCAATAGGATAAAACCATGACCAAATCAAAAAACGACGCCAGCGAGAAGATCGAAAAGAATAAAAAAACCGAGAAGACTGAGAAACCCGAAAAGGCCGTTAAGCACAGCAAAAGCGACCGGATGAAAAAAAGCGATTACGAAGAGCAACTGGAGCCGCTGGAGCTGGCGCTCAACGAGTTGGCGCGGTGGTTGAAATTCACAGGCAAGCGGATCGTGGTGGTGGTGGAAGGGCGCGACACGGCTGGCAAAGGCGGGGTGATCTCCGCCATTTCAGACACCTTGAACCCCCGCCAATGCCGAACCGTGGCGTTGGCCCGGCCTAGTGACCGAGAAATGGCGCAGTGGTACTTTCAGCGCTACGTGGCGCACCTGCCCGCGGCCGGCGAGATTGCGTTGTTTGACCGCAGCTGGTACAACCGGGCCGGCGTGGAGCGGGTGATGGGTTTTTGCACGCCAGAGCAAACCCAAACTTTTTTGCAGCAAGCGCCCGTGTTTGAAAAAATGTTGGTCGATGACGGCATTTTGCTGTTCAAGTACTGGCTAACGGTTGACCAAGAAAAGCAGGAACAGCGATTTGCGGAGCGGCTGGAGGACCCTTTAAAGCGTTGGAAGCTCAGCCCCATTGATTTGGAAGCCCGCAACAAGTACGCCGAATACGGCCTGGCACGGGATGTGATGTTAAAAGCCACCCACACCAAGTTCGCGCCGTGGACACTGGTGGATTTCAATGACCAGCGGCTGGGTCGTCTGACCTTGATTCGCCACTTGTTGGCCCAGGTGCCTGACCGCAAGGTGCCTGAGGAACCCCTTCAATTTCCGCCCTTGGGGCACGCGCCTTTGACAGAGCAGTTTGGTACGCCTTTGAAGCCTGTCAAACCAGAGGCGGCCTGAGGGCTTGGGTGGCGCGAAGTCCATTCACCGGTGAACTGGGCGCATCGCTGCACTACTGGGTTGTTTTGACGGTCATCGTGAATGGGTTCACAACGTGCCCTGCCAATGTCAGCGTGCCTGAATCTATGATGCAGGATTATTTTTTTAGGAGTGCGTGATGAGCTTGTTTGATTCGGTTATGGGGGCGGTGTCTGGCCACGTGCAACAGCAGGGTGGCATGGCCAGCGTGCTGGGGGGGCTGTTGGCCAACAACGGCGAGGCAGGGGGCTTGGACGGTTTGGTGGAGAAATTCAAACAAGCGGGTATGGCGGATCAAGTCAACTCCTGGATCGGAAACGGGCAAAACTTGCCCATCTCGGCCGAGCAGATTTCTCAAATTTTGGGCAGTGACGTGGTGCGCACGGTGGCCGCCAAACTGGGCATTGACCCCGATCAAGCTGCACAACAACTCTCAGCCCTGTTGCCTGGACTGATTGACAAACTCACGCCCCATGGCGAAATGCCTGCCGGCGGGTTGGGTCATTCCAACGATTTAATGGGCATGTTGGGCGGGTTTTTGGGCCGTTAAACCCCAGCGCTTCTCTAACCCAGTGCGTTGGCTGCAGCGAGGCCGCTGCGCACCGCGCCCTCCAATGTGGCGGGGTAGGGGCCGTCAACATAGTCACCGCAGGCCATCAACTGCGGTGCCACGCGCATGGCGGGCCGCAGCAGGCCCGGTGTGCAAGCGAAGGTCGCGCGTTTTTCAACAACGGTGGTCACGGCTTGCAGGGTTAAACCTAATTGGGTTTGCGCTTGCTGAATCACTTGGTTTTGCAGCGTGTCGCGGTTGCCGCTGCTGGCACTGATCACAAACGCCATCAAACCCGCCGGACCGCCCAGCTGGCCTCGATCGAACACAAATTGGGCGGGCGCCGGACTGCCTCCGCCTTGAGCGTGGTGCAGCGTGAGCATGGGGTAGGTCAGACGGGCCGTGGGTGCCCAGGCATAGACCGTGGCAATGGCCTCAAATTGCAGCCGGCCAGCCACGCCCGCCCAGTCCTTTAAGCACCTGCCCAATTCCTCAGATCCGACTTTGGCCGTATTTTCAAGAATTGAGGTGGCGCTGGAGGCGTGGGTCGCCACAATCACCGCGTCAAACACGTGGTCATCAATCCCCCATTGCGACCCCTGCGGCGTGATCGAACGGACGCGGTGCCCCAAATGAACTTGGCCGCCTCGCGTGTGCAACCACTGAGCCGCGGCCGCAGGAAACATGGCGCTGAGGTCCACGGTGGGCAGCAGCAAATGGGAGCCGCCTTGTACGCCAAACAGCGCGTCTTTCATGACCCGCAAAAACACCTGGGCACTGGCGCGCTCGGCCGGGGTGTTCAAGGCGGAAACGCACAAAGGCTCGATCAATTCCGCCATCACCCGGGGACTCAGACCCGCGCACAGGGCGGCGACTGAGAGCGAGGGCGCGCAGGCGAAGCGGCTGAACTGCCAAGCGGTGGCCACCCGGAGCAAGGACGTTTTATCCCTCAGCGTCCAACCCTTGGCGGTGACGATGCCCGCAAAAGCGTCTAGCGGGGTGGGCCAGCGGGGAAATGCAATGCCTTGGCCGTCGGGGAACCGCAGTGACATGGGCAGGCGAAGCAAAGCGTTTTGCTCAGGCACGCCGACCTCGGCCATGAGTTGCAAGCTGTCGGCGTAAGCCCCAATCAGAATGTGTTGGCCGTTGTCCAAGGTAGCCTCCACGCCATTGGGTAAAGTGGCATTTAAGGCTCTGGCCCTTCCGCCCGTTGTGCGAGATGCTTCAAAAACAAGAGCAGTATGGCCGTTTTTGGTGACTTGAACCGCAGCCGCCATGCCCGCCCAGCCCGCGCCGATGATGCCGATTTTCATGAACGGTGTTTACAGCCGACCCAACGCTTGCACCTTCCACGCCAGCCAGAGCTTGCGCATGGGGGTGAGGCTGACGCGTTGGTGCAGCACTTGAAAGTGGTCGCGCTCGATTTCCGTTAACAACGCCCGGTAGATGCTGGCCATCATCAACCCCGGTTTTTGCGCGCGGCGGTCGGCATCAGGCAACAGGGCCAGCGCTTCGTCGTACAGGCCTTGGGCGCGCTGGGCCTGAAACGTCATCAGCGCCGTGAAGCGGTCGGAGTACGTGCGCTTCAAAATTTCATGGGCCTTCACGTCAAACCGTTGCAGCTCGTTGACGGGCAGGTAAATACGACCACGCAGTGCGTCTTCGCCCACGTCTCTGATGATGTTGGTGAGTTGCAGCGCCTGGCCCAACTTGTGGGCGTAGGCGATGGTTTGGGGTTGGGTCAGGCCAAAAATATTAGCCGCCACTTCGCCCACTTCACCGGCTACCAAGTGGCAGTAGCGCTGCAAGCCGGGGTAGTCCAAGTAGCGGGTTTGGCTCAAGTCCATCTGGCAACCCTCGATCACCGCTTGCAGGTGGCGCTGTTCAATGTGGTACTCGGCGGTGAGCGGCATCAGCGCTTGCATGACCGGGTGGGTGGGCTGGCCGGCAAACGACTTGCCCACCTCAGACGACCACCAAGCGAGTTTGGTGGCTGCCACGCCGGGGTCCACCATGTCGTCCACCACGTCGTCCACCTCGCGGCAAAACGCATAAAAAGCGGTGATGGCGGCGCGGCGCGGCTTGGGCAGGAATAAAAAGGCGTAGTAAAAACTGCTGCCTGAGGCGGCGGCTTTTTGCTGAACGTAGTCTTGTGGCGTCATGAAGGGTTTGGGTTAAGGCCACCAGTTTAATCAGCGTGGGTGAGCATTCATGGCACACGCCCGCCAGAGCAACAGCGGGCCGTCGGCTGCACGCAGGGTGGGGCGCGTGCGCCACGTGGCGTAGTTCAGGGCTTCTATTTTGTCGAGTATGCGCAGCCCCCCTTGCACCACCAGCCGAAGTTCCCACCCCGCGCGACCGGGGATGCGGCACGCCAATGAAGCCCCTTTTAGCATGCTAGCCCTTGCTGAGTCTGCGTAAGAAGCTATCATTCTGGTAGCGTTTGGTGAGGTGCTGTCAGGCTGTAAATCAGTATCTTGGACGCCAAAGGACTGCATTGCTTGCACGCTGGGGTACCAGCGGTGGCGTGCCACATCAACGCTGAGGTCTTGCCAGAAGTTGATGAGCTGCAAGGCGGTGCAAATTTGGTCGCTTTGCATCAGCGAGACTTGGTCGTGAATGCCGTACAAATGCAGCAGCAAGCGACCCACCGGGTTGGCAGAGCGGGTGCAGTAGTCGTGCAACGCGTCATCGCTTGCGTAACGCTGGCCCGCCGCGGTGTAGCGCACGTCTTGTTCAAACGCGTCCAACAGTTGGGCCAACAAGTGCACGGGCAAGGCAAAGTTTTGCAGCACGGGCGTGAGCGGGTCAAACACTTGCGCCCACTCGCCGCTGTGCGGTTGGCGAGCAGCCACTGACAGCAGGTCTTGGCGAAAGCGGGCCAGTGCCTGCAGCCGGAGGTCCGGCAACGCCTCGCCCTCATCGGCCAAGTCATCGCCGGTGCGCGCAAACCAGTAAATGGCCGCAATGGCAGGGCGCAAATGGGCGGGGCACAGCCAGCTGGCAACGGGGAAGTTCTCGTAATGGTCCACTTTTTGGGGGGTAACTGCGGCTGGAAGGGTCACGGTAGGGGGCTATGGTGGCGTTGAATTGACAGCTTTAAAGAACAATCTAAAATTAATAACCAATTGGTCAGTAGTTAGACCATTTCCCTAACAAGCGGTATCTGTCATGAATGTTGTGAATTTAAAGCGGCCATTGTCCGCTGGCTTGCTGGCGCTGGCAGCGGCACTGGTTTTGACCGCGTGCTCCAAGCCCGCACCGCCCGAGGCGCCGGTGCGTTCTGTCAAGGTCATGACGGTGGGGATGGGGCCGCTGCAGTCGTCGGTTGAGTTTGCCGGCGAGGTGCGGGCGCGGGTGGAGTCGCGGTTGGGGTTTCGGGTGGCGGGTAAGCTGAGCCAGCGCGCCGTTCAGTTGGGCGAGCACGTCAAAGCCGGGCAGTTGCTGGCGCAGTTGGACGCGCAGGACTACCGTTTGGCAGCGGACGCCGCCCGTGCCCAATTGGCTGTGGCGGCCAGCAACCGCGACCAGGCAGCGGCTGATTTCAAGCGGTTTAAAGAGTTAAAAGACCAAAACTTCATCAGTGGTGCGGAGTTTGAACGCCGCACCACCGCGCTCAAAGCGGCGCAAGCGCAGGTCGACCAAGCGCAGGCGCAACTGGCCTCGCAAGGCAACCAGGCGGACTACACCCGACTTACCGCCGATGTCTCAGGCGTGGTGACCGCCGTTGAGGCCGAACAAGGCCAAGTGCTGTCGGCCGGCATGACCGTCGTGCGCATCGCCCAAGACGGGCCGAGGGATGTGGTGTTCTCCGTGCCCGAAGACAAAGTAGCCGCTATCAAAGTCGGCAGCGCTGTGGCGGTACGGGTGTGGGCCGGCAGCACCAACTGGCAAGGCTTGGTGCGTGAAGTGGCCGCCAGCGCAGACCCGGTAACGCGTACCTTTGCCGTCAAGGTGGCGTTGGGGGCGGAGGCGTCTCCCGCGCTGGGCTCCACCGTGTCGGTGGTGCCGCAGGCGTTGAGCCAAGCGGGTGCCGCAGCGCTCATGGTGCCGACCAATGCCTTGCTGCAGCAAAGCGGCAAGACGCTGGTCTGGCTGTTGGACCCTGCCAGCATGACGGTTAAAGCACAACCCGTCGAGGTGCTCACTGCGGACGGCAATCAGGTGGTGATTGCCAGCGGTTTATCGCCAGGCATGCAAGTGGTGACCAGTGGCGTGCACGTGCTCTCTGCGGGGCAAGCCGTGACGCTTTATAAAGAAAAAGTGCCTGTAGCCCATGCCCCAATTGCGGGAGCCGCTACTGAATCAATAGCAATTTCAGCCGCTGCGGCGTCCAAGTGAGCCGCCCATGTCACAAATGAAACCCAAAGAGAGCTTTAACCTCTCGCGCTGGGCGTTGGAGCATGCAGCGCTGACCCGGTATTTGATGGTGGTGCTGATGGTGCTGGGGCTGG
Source organism: Rhodoferax sp. (assembly GCA_049286445.1). GTDB lineage: Bacteria > Pseudomonadota > Gammaproteobacteria > Burkholderiales > Burkholderiaceae_C > Rhodoferax. The sequence continues at coordinate 7,986 of JBAQDW010000086.1, forward strand.
CGTCCTACTTTCAGTTGGGCCAAGACGAAGACCCGCCCTTCACCTTTCGCGCCATGGTGGTTCGCACCTATTGGCCTGGTGCCACAGCCCAGCAAGTGGCCGAGCAGGTCACCTCCAAGATCGAGCGCACGCTGCAAGAAGCACCGTTTGCGGACAAGATTCGCAGCTACTCCAAGCCTGGCGAGTCGCAGATTATTTTTCAGATCAAAGACTCCAGTAAAGCCAGCGAGGTGGCCAGTGTGTGGTACGCGGTGCGCAAAAAAGTGGGTGACATGCGCGCTACCCTGCCAGCGGGGGTGGTGGGGCCTTTCTTCAACGACGATTTTGGTGATGTGTACGGCGTGATCTACGCCCTGGAGTCCGACGGTTTCAACTACGCTGAGGTTAAAACCTTTGCCGATGACGTGCGCCAGAAGCTCTTGCGCGTGCCTGACGTGGCCAAGGTGGAACTGTTTGGGGCGCAAGACGAGAAGCTGTTTGTCGAGATTTCGCAAAAGCGCCTGTCCCAAATGGGGCTGGACATGAACCAGGTGCTGTCGCAGCTGGGCCAACAAAACGCGGTCGAGTCGGCGGGCGCGGTGCAAACGCCGTTGGACGTGGTGCAGGTTCGGGTGCAGGGGCAATTCAATGCGGTGGAAGACCTGCAGGCCATGCCCATCCGGGCGGGCGGTCAGCAAATTCGCCTGGGCGACATTGCCACCATTCAGCGCGGCTATGTGGACCCGCCTGCCGTGATGGTGCGCCACCAGGGTCGGGAAGTTATTGCACTGGGCGTGTCCATGGTCAAAGGCGGTGACATCATTGCTTTGGGCAAAGCATTAAAAACCAGTGTGGACGAGATTCAGGCGGGCCTGCCCTTGGGCGTTAATTTGGTGTCGGTGCAAGACCAACCCAAAGCGGTGGCCAAGTCGGTGAATGAATTTGTCAGCGTGCTGATTGAAGCGGTGGTGATCGTGCTGGCGGTGAGTTTTATTGCCTTGGGTTTTCACCGCCGCTCTGGCAATCACCCGTTCTACAGGCGTTGGTACGTTGACATGCGACCCGGTCTGGTGGTGGGCATCACGATTCCGCTGGTGCTGGCGGTGACCTTTTTGGCCATGCATTATTTCGGCATTGGTTTGCACAAAATTTCACTGGGCTCGCTCATCATCGCGCTGGGCCTGTTGGTGGATGACGCCATCATTGCGGTGGAGATGATGGTGCGCAAGATGGAAGAGGGCTACGACAAGGTGCGGGCCGCCACGTTTGCCTATGAAATTACGGCCATGCCCATGCTGACGGGCACTTTGATCACGGCAGCGGGCTTTTTGCCCATTGGCCTCGCCAAGTCGAGTGTGGGCGAATACACCTACGCCATTTTTGCGGTCACCGTGATCGCGTTGGTGCTGAGTTGGTTGGTGTCGGTGTACTTTGTGCCTTATTTGGGCACGCTGCTGCTCAAAGACAAGCCGAAGTCCGGCTTGGGTGAAGTGCATTTGGAGCACTTTGACACCGCGTTCTATCGCCTGTTTCGCCGGGCGGTGAATGGGTGTGTGCAGCACCGTTGGCTGACCATCGCCGCCACCGTACTGATTTTTGCCCTGGGCATTGTGGGTATGGGCAAGGTGCAGCAGCAGTTCTTTCCGGATTCCAGCCGCCCTGAAATTTTGGTGGACCTGTGGTTCCCTGAGGGCACCTCGTTTGCTGCCAACTCGCTCACCACCCAGCGCGTGGAAGCGCGTTTGCAGCAAGAAGCGGGTGTGGACTCAATCAGCACTTGGGTGGGCTCGGGCGTGCCCCGTTTCTATTTGCCCATGGAACAGACTTTTCCCCAGTCAAATGTGTCGCAAATGATGGTGGTGCCCAACAGTTTGCAACGGCGTGAGTCCTTGCGCCAAAGTTTGCCTGCGTTGTTGGCCACCGAGTTTCCCGAGGTGCGCGGTCGCGTGAAGCTGCTGCCCAATGGGCCGCCGGTCGCGTACCCGGTGCAATTTCGCGTGGTGGGGCCTGACCCAATTCAATTGCGGGAACGCGCTGACGAGGTGAAGGTGGCCATGCGGGCCAGCCCGAACACGCGCGGTGTCAATGACAACTGGAATGAGTCGGTGAAGGTCATTCGGCTGGAGGTCGATCAGGTGAAGGCGCGCGCGCTTGGGGTGTCCAGCCAGTCGATTGCGCAGGCTGCACGCACGTTGCTGGCGGGGGCCACGGTTGGGCAGTTTCGCGATGGTGACAAATTGATCGATATCGTGTTGCGCCAACCGCTGAATGAGCGCGACGCGATCAGCGACTTGGGCAACGCCAGTTTGCCCACGGCGTCGGGCCGCTCCATTCCGCTCACCCAAATTGCCAAGCCGGTGTTCACCTGGGAGCCCGGCGTGATGTGGCGGGAGAACCGCGCGTATGCCATTACCGTGCAAAGTGACATTGTGGAGGGCCTGCAGGGCGCTACCGTTACCAAAGAGGTGTTACCGGCCTTGAAGGCCATTGAGGCCCAATGGGTCACGAACGGTTACAAGGGCTACCGCATTGAAGTGGCAGGAGCGGTGGAGGAGAGCGCCAAAGGCTCGTCGTCTATTGCAGCGGGTGTGCCCATCATGCTGTTTATTACCTTTACCTTGTTGATGCTGCAGCTGCACAGCTTCAGCCGCGCCATGCTGGTCTTCTTGACCGGCCCGATGGGCATTGCGGGTGTGGCCGCGGCCTTGCTGGTGTTGGATCGACCCTTTGGTTTTGTGGCCCTGTTGGGGGTGATCGCGCTCATGGGCATGATTCAGCGCAATTCGGTCATTCTGATTGACCAAATTGAGACCGATCGCAGCAATGGCGTCCCGGCGTGGGACGCCATTGTGGAGTCAACCGTTCGCCGGGCTCGGCCTATTGTTCTGACGGCGGCGGCGGCGGTGTTGGCCATGATTCCGTTGTCACGCTCGGTTTTTTGGGGTCCGATGGCGGTCGCAATCATGGGTGGGCTGATCGTGGCGACTGTTTTGACCTTGCTGGCGTTGCCCGCGATGTACGCGGCCTGGTTCCGCGTCAAACGGGAGGTTCCCGTAGCAGGTTAAAATAACTGGCTTACCGATTTCCCGGGGGCGGTTAATTCAAGCCGTCCCCTTTGTTTTTAAGTGCGCGGGTGGCGAAATTGGTAGACGCACCAGGTTTAGGTCCTGACGCTGGAAACAGTGTGGGGGTTCGAGTCCCCCCCCGCGCACCACCCTTTGATAACTTCAGCACCAGAGCGCCACCGCAGAGCGGTTGTCTCTGTTTGCCACAATTAGGAGCATTGCAATGGCTGTTAACGTTGAAACACTGGAAAAGTTAGAGCGAAAAATCACGCTGACATTGCCTGTCGGTGCGATTCAGTCAGAGGTTGAGACACGTCTGAAAAAATTGGCTCGCACGGTCAAGATGGACGGTTTCCGTCCCGGCAAGGTTCCCATGACGGTGGTGTCCCAGCGCTATGGCTACTCAGTTCACTACGAAGTCATGAATGACAAAGTGAGTGAGGCTTTCGGACTCGCGGTCAACGAAGCCGAGCTCCGCGTGGCAGGCCAACCTCGCATCACGGAAGCCGAAAACGCGCCTGAAGGTCAAATGACGTTTGACGCAATTTTTGAAGTCTACCCAGAAGTCAAAATGGGGGACCTCAGCACCGCTGAAGTTGAAAAAATGTCGGCTGAAGTGGATGATGCAGCCATCGACAAGACCATTGACATTTTGCGCAAGCAACGTCGCACCTTCGCCCAGCGCGCCCAAGACGCCGCTGCCGCCGACAGCGACCGTGTGACGGTTGACTTTGAAGGCAAGATTGATGGCGAAGTGTTTGCGGGCGGTAAAGCAGAAGACTTCCAGTTCATCGTGGGTGATGGCCAGATGTTGAAAGAGTTCGAAGATGCCACCCGGGGTATGAAAACCGGCGAAAGCAAGACGTTCCAGTTGGCTTTCCCCGCCGACTACCATGGCAAAGACGTGGCTGGAAAAACGGCTGATTTCATGGTGACTTTGAAGAAAATCGAAGCTGCTAATCTGCCTGAAGTGAATGAGGCCTTGGCCAAGTCGCTCGGTATTGCCGACGCCACTGTGGACGGCTTGCGCACTGACATCCGCAAGAACCTTGAGCGTGAAGTGAAGTACCGCTTGTTGGCTCGCAACAAGCAAGCTGTGATGGACGCCTTGGTTTCCAAAGCAGAATTAGACCTGCCCAATGCCAGTGTGCAGGCTGAGATCTCCCGCTTGTTGGAAGGCGCTCGTGCTGACCTGAAACAGCGTGGCATCAAGGATGCGGACAAAGCGCCTATTCCTGACGATGTGTTCCGCCCTCAAGCGGAGCGTCGTGTGCGTCTGGGTCTGGTGGTGGCCGATTTGGTTCGCACCAACAGCTTGCAGGCCAAGACGGAACAAATCAAAGCCCACATCGAAGAGTTGGCCGCCAGCTATGAAAAGCCAGCGGATGTGATGCGCTGGTACTACAGCGACAACAACCGTTTGGCGGAAGTTGAGTCCATCGTGATTGAGAACAATGTGACAGATTTTGTTTTGGGCCAAGCCAAAATTAGCGAGAAATCGGTCACGTTTGATGAGTTGATGGCGCAGAACTAAACGCTTCGCCGCGTCAAAGCGGCCAGAATGGGGCTTCGGTTGGACTTGCAGTCTGGCTGTTAAGCCCCATTTTCAATAGAGTGCCAATTTTTCGGTACAGTGTCAGTCTACTTTTGGAGTCAAGATGAACGTGCGATATGAGTCAATGGAGACGCAGGGACTGGGCATGGTCCCAATGGTCATCGAGCAATCGGGCCGAGGCGAGCGTTCGTATGATATTTACTCACGCTTGCTCAAAGAGCGGGTCATCTTTTTGATCGGTCCTGTCAATGATCAGACCGCTAATTTGGTGGTGGCTCAATTGCTGTTCTTGGAGAGTGAAAATCCTGATAAGGACATCTCCTTCTACATCAATTCGCCCGGTGGCTCGGTGAGTGCAGGTATGGCGATTTACGACACCATGAACTTCATCAAGCCAGCGGTGTCCACGTTGTGTATCGGTTTTGCGGCCAGCATGGGTGCTTTTCTGTTGGCAGCTGGTGAGAAAGGTAAACGTTTTTCGCTGCCTAATTCAAAGATCATGATTCACCAGCCCTCCGGCGGTAGCCAGGGTCAGGCGACTGAAATTGAAATCCAGGCTCGTGAAATTTTAAAAACCCGTGAGCAGTTGAACAAAATTTTGGCCGATCGCACGGGGCAGCCCTTAGAGCGTATTGCCAAAGACACGGAGCGGGATTACTACATGTCCGCTGATGAGTCAAAAGAGTATGGATTGATTGATCAAGTCATTTCAAAGCGGGCTTGATTGAGTCAGGTCACTTTCACCAAGGCTTCCCCCCAAGTTTTTGAGGCGCACTGATGATGCTTACTAGCGTCAGTGCGCCGATTTTCTTTGAGTATTGTTCGGACATTGTCCGATAAAGGCGTAGTTCCCATGGCCGAAAAAAAAGGCACCTCGAGCGAAAAAACCCTCTACTGTTCTTTTTGTGGCAAAAGTCAGCATGAAGTGAAGAAGCTCATCGCAGGGCCCTCTGTATTTGTGTGCGATGAATGCATTGACTTGTGCAATGAGATCATTCGTGATGAATTGCCTGCGTCAACAGAAACGCAAGGCGGTGGTAATGAGTTACCTACACCGGCAGAAATTAAAGGTAATCTTGACAATTATGTGATTGGCCAAGAGCCCGCAAAGCGCACTTTGGCGGTGGCGGTTTACAACCACTACAAACGGCTTCGCCACAAAGAAAAGGCAAAGAAAGACGACGTTGAGTTGGCCAAGAGCAATATTTTGCTGATTGGCCCCACCGGATCGGGGAAAACCTTATTGGCGCAAACCTTGGCCCGAATGCTGGATGTACCCTTTGTGATGGCCGATGCCACGACGCTGACGGAGGCGGGGTATGTCGGAGAGGATGTTGAGAATATCGTTCTCAAACTGCTTCAGAGTTGCAATTACGAAGTAGAACGTGCCCAGCGCGGCATCGTCTATATCGATGAAATCGACAAAATTACCCGCAAGTCAGACAATCCCTCGATAACGCGCGATGTGTCGGGTGAAGGCGTACAGCAGGCGCTGCTTAAACTGATTGAGGGAACCATGGCGAGCGTGCCTCCCCAGGGTGGACGCAAGCACCCGAATCAGGATTTTGTCCAGGTGGACACCACCAACATTTTGTTCATCTGTGGTGGCGCTTTCTCAGGGCTTGAGAAAGTCATTGAGAATCGCACGGCGTCGTCTGGAATTGGTTTTGGAGCCACCGTCAAGAGCAAAGAGCAGCGCAGCTTGACCGAAGTGTTTAAAGAGGTTGAGCCCGAGGATTTGATCAAGTTCGGCTTGATCCCTGAGCTGGTCGGTCGCATGCCCGTTGTCGCTACATTGGCTGAATTGACCGAAGACGCGTTGATTCAAATTTTGACCGAACCCAAAAATGCGCTCGTCAAGCAATACGCTAAGTTATTGCTGATGGAAGGCGTTGAATTGGAGATTCGACCCGCCGGATTGAAAGCAATCGCCAAAAAAGCACTGGCTCGCAAAACAGGGGCACGTGGGTTGCGCTCTATTTTGGAGCAGTCTTTGATTGACACCATGTACGAGCTGCCCAATGCCAGCAACGTGGAGAAGGTGGTGGTTGATGAGGCCACGATCGACGACAACAAGCCACCGCTATTGGTCTATCGAGAGCAGGCCAAAAAAGCTTGAACTGGTCCTTCTTTGGGGCTGTTTACTGAGGACTGAGGTTGGCCCGCAGGGAACACAATGTCCTGCGGGTTGAAATTTCTCACTTCTCCCTTATTTTTAACAGGTAACACAAAGGTTCCCAATGTCTGGTCACACCCCACTACCTGCTGTCGCTATTGACTTGCCACTGTTGCCATTGCGCGATGTGGTGGTTTTTCCCCACATGGTGATTCCACTTTTCGTGGGTCGCCCCAAAAGCATCAAAGCGCTCGAAGTTGCCATGGCAGCAGAACGGCGCATTATGCTGGTCGCGCAAAAAGCGGCGGCAAAAGATGATCCTTTGGTCACTGACATGTTTGATGTGGGGTGCGTCTCCACCATTCTTCAAATGCTGAAGTTGCCAGACGGGACAGTCAAAGTCTTGGTCGAAGGGCAACAACGCGCTCGCGTCAATAAAATCGACGAGGGTGAGTCGCACTTCTCAGCCAATGTGACGCCGCTTGAAGTGATGGCTGAGCCAGAGCAAAAGCCGCGTGGCAAGGCGAGCGAAGTCGAAGCGCTTCGGCGCGCGGTGATGCAGCAATTCGACCAATACGTCAAACTGAACAAGAAAATTCCGCCAGAAATTTTGACTTCAATCTCCGGAATTGACGACGCAGGGCGTTTGGCGGACACCATTGCTGCGCATTTGCCGTTGAAGCTGGACAACAAGCAGTCGGTCCTTGATCTGGCGAGCGTCAAGGAGCGCCTTGAAAATTTGTTTGAACAAATTGAGCGCGAAGTTGATATTCTGAATGTTGACAAAAAAATCCGTGGTCGTGTCAAGCGGCAAATGGAAAAAAATCAACGCGATTTTTATTTGAACGAGCAGGTCAAAGCGATTCAAAAAGAATTAGGCGAGGGCGAAGACGGTGCCGATATCGACGAAGTCGAGAAAAAAATAAAAGCGGCCAAAATGCCGAAAGAGGGACAAAAAAAAGCAGACTCTGAACTCAAAAAGCTCAAACTGATGTCTCCGATGTCCGCAGAGGCGACGGTTGTAAGAACCTACATTGACGTGCTGACTGGTTTGCCTTGGGCTGCGAAAACCAAAATTAAGCATGATTTAGGCGCTGCTGAGTTGGTTCTCAACGAAGATCACTATGGGCTGGACAAGGTCAAAGACCGAATTCTGGAGTATCTGGCAGTACAGCAACGTGTTGACAAAGTGAAAGCGCCGATCCTGTGCTTGGTCGGACCACCAGGAGTCGGCAAAACGTCTCTGGGCGAGTCGATCGCCAAGGCCACGGGGCGCAAGTATGTGCGTATGGCACTGGGTGGTATGCGGGACGAGGCCGAAATTCGGGGCCATCGGCGCACTTACATTGGTGCCATGCCCGGCAAGGTGCTCCAAAGTCTGTCCAAAGTAGGTACTCGCAATCCGCTCTTCTTACTTGATGAGATTGACAAGTTGGGAGGGGATTTTCGCGGGGATCCCTCAAGTGCATTGCTTGAGGTGTTGGACCCTGAGCAGAATCACAAGTTCGGCGATCACTACGTAGAAGTAGATTTCGATTTGAGTGATGTGATGTTCGTTGCGACATCGAATTCCATGAACATTCCGTCAGCCTTGCTTGATCGCATGGAGGTCATCCGTCTTGCAGGTTACACAGAGGATGAAAAAGTCAGTATTGCGCTCAAATACCTGCTGCCTAAACAACTCAAGAACAACGGAGTTAAAGCGACCGAGTTGCTGGTTAAAGACGACGCAGTGCGTGACATTGTTCGGTACTACACCCGAGAAGCTGGCGTGCGCTCGCTGGAGCGAGAACTGTCAAAAATTTGCAGAAAAGTAGTGAAGGGTCTGCTGTTGAAACAGTTACAGCCACTGGTCACGGTGAACACTGAAAATTTAAATGACTACCTTGGTGTACGAAAATACAACTATGGTCGGGCAGAGCAGCAAAACCAAGTGGGGCAAGTGGTGGGCTTGGCGTGGACGGAGGTGGGCGGTGACTTGCTGACCATTGAGGCGGCCATGATGCCTGGTAAAGGCGTGATTACCCGGACGGGCTCTTTGGGTGACGTGATGAAGGAGTCTGTTGAAGCAGCTCGCACGGTGGTTCGCAGCCGGTCGCGCCGATTGGGAATCAAGGATGAAATTTTTGAGAAGAAAGACATTCACATCCACGTGCCGGACGGGGCAACGCCCAAAGATGGACCCAGCGCTGGCGCTGCAATGGCCACTGCATTTGTGTCAGCCATGACGGGGATTCCCGTGCGGGGTGATGTCGCGATGACTGGGGAAATCACTTTGCGAGGAGAGGTCACCGCAATCGGTGGTTTGAAGGAAAAGTTGTTGGCTGCATTAAGGGGGGGCATCAAGACGGTATTGATCCCTGAGGAAAATGCCAAAGATTTACAAGATATCCCTGCGAATGTGAAGGATGGATTGGAAATCGTCCCCGTGCGTTGGATCGACAAAGTTCTTGAAATTGCGCTCGAAAAAATGCCGACCCCGCTTCCAGATGATGACGCTACCTCATCGGTCACCGTTGTAGAGGCTAAGCCAGTGACTGAGGATTTGGGCGCCTCAGTCAAGCACTAGCGCTTGGAATTTTTCGCGCATGTAGATTTATCACGCTATAATATGAGGCTTAAAACGCGGGAATAGCTCAGTTGGTAGAGCGCAACCTTGCCAAGGTTGAGGTCGAGAGTTCGAGACTCTTCTCCCGCTCCATCTATAAAAGTGGGGAGCACCGCTTCCTATTTTTTAAATGATTTTGGCGCGATAGCAAATCGGTTATGCAACGGATTGCAAATCCGTCTAGCCCAGTTCGACTCTGGGTCGCGCCTCCAGTAAATCGGTTGAAAGATGGTTAAAAAGCCCCGCCTTTACACTGGGCAGGGTTTTTTATCATCGTCTTGATGATGCCCGAGTGGTGAAATAGGTAGACACATCGGACTTAAAATCCGCCGCTTCGTGAATAACGGGCGTACCGGTTCGATTCCGGTCTCGGGCACCAATTCGTCATTTCAGACGACCTCACAACCTCTGGAAACCTGCGTAATTGATAGCTATAGCGGGTTTATCACTATCAGAGGCACCTCTACACCTTGGCAGCGCTCAAATTGTCCCCGTTGCTTTTAGTGCGACCATGCATTGTTCGCGTAAATCTGCAAAATTTTAGTACCTTGGAAGGTCTGACACTGCGTCATCGGTATCACAATCCCACTATGCTTGTTTTAACTGAATCAGGGTGGGCGGTGACCCTGTGTAAAGAGTGAGATGAGTGACTCGGCGTCTGACTCGTCAAGTAAACGTGACAACATGGCACAATCGAGCCAAATGTGTTCGCAACCCGCCCAATGGTGGGAAACATTTGGTAGCGGCTTTTGTCAGCGTCTCCTTACTTCGAATTGAGTAGTTGTTGCCCCTGTGTTTTCCTGCACACTTGGGTTCTGGATGAACCACTCCCCCATCGAAAACAAATGTCACGCTTTAATACACCCTTTGAAATTCATGTCCATGGGCAGGTCCCATTGCGGCCAGATGTCGTTCTTGCTCAACTGAGTGACGCGCTGAAGC
>JBAQDW010000087.1:0-8709 GCA_049286445.1 Rhodoferax sp.
ACGGTGAGGGCCGCAAGGAGAGGGAGTGACTAAGTGAGCGCATAGCTTGCCTTTTTTTAATACTGTGAAGAGTATATATACATACCCCCACCAGTACAAGAGGCACAGCTTTTTCGCGTCACTTTTAAGCGCCAAGTGCGCTGGCTACAGGAAACACATAAAGTGTGGAGACGGCTGAAGGAACCGTGGGATCAACCGAGCAAGACGACTCAGGAAGAAGACCTTTTGCTCAAGGAGAAAATGCGGATAGGTGCGGGTTGTGTGACCCTGGGACGGGACCACACGGCGTCAATCGCTGCGCTGGTACACGCACCGCCTGGGCGGGTCACGAAACATTGATGCCTTGCGGCACCACCAGGCGCTAAGGGTGAGGGGGTCGCCTGCGCGGAGCAAACGCGGCTTGTGCAAGGGCGTGAATGTCCACGCTGGATTGCAGGCGAATGGCCAACAGATACAGCCCGCCAAATTTGCGCTGCAGCAGCATGGCATCAGCGGGTGGAATCTTCCGGAACGCCCGATCTACTCCTAGTGCAAGGCCTCTGGAGCGCACCCGTTCAGGCAAATCAGTGGTGGCAAAGTCGTAGGGGCTTGGCTGACAAAAAGGTTCTAGCGCGTCTATGCCAATGTCTAAAACAGCCCGTTTGTGTCGTTCCTGCGTGTTCTCGTCGAAATAACCAATGTCCATGCAAGCCTTGGCCATGGCGACACGGTCAGACTTCATCGCCCCAGTGATCAGGCGTCGGAAGTCTCTTGCCATGTTGACCTTGTAGGGACGCGTGGCGCCAAAGTCCAACAAGATGAGTTGCTGCGTCTCGCTGTCATAGCGGTAGTTGGCAAAATTGGGGTCTGTTTGAACCAACCGGAACTCAAACACCTCGCGCAGCAGCAACCCAAACAACAACTCGGCCACCCGGTCGCGCGTGGCTTGGGGCGAGTCAACCAGAGTTTCCAGCGGCACGCCCCCCACATAGTCCATGGCCAGCACCTGGTGGGTCGTCAGCTCTGAATGCAGTCCAGGTATCAGGTACTGCGGCGACTCCTCCAGCAGGGCGCGGTATCGCTGGAGGTAGTCGCCTTCTTGCAGGTAATCAGCCTCATCTTGCAATTGGCGCTTGGCATCTCCCAACAACGGTTTGATGTCCATTTCACGGGGTAACAAGCCCGACAGGCGCAACAGACCCGCCACATTGTCGACGTCGCTGTCAATGCTCTCCCGAACGCCTGGGTATTGGATTTTGATGGCCAAATCGCGTCCGTCGCGCGTTTGTGCGCGGTGAACTTGTCCAATCGAAGCTGCGGCCAGTGGGGTGTAGGAGAAGTGTTTGAATTGCTTTTCCCAGCCCTTTCCCCAATTCGCCTCTAGCACACTGGCGACCTGCGCTTTGGGCATAGCGCGTGCGTCTGAACGCAGTCGGGCCAGGATCTCGGCCAATGCGGGTGGCAGAAGGTCTCCCGTTTCCATGGACACCAGTTGACCCACCTTCATCGCCGCCCCCCGCAACTTGGCCAACTGGTCGGCTACCCTGCGAGCATTCGCCGGTGTTAAAAGCAGGTCACTCATTTTGGGACGGTTGCCTTGCGCCAACTGGCGTGCGCCTTCGGCCACCATGCTGCCAGCGATGCCAGTAGCCATCCAACCGAGTCGCGCCAGACGAGACCCTCGTCCGCTGGGCACAGCCATCGTTGGCTGAGCGAGGTCCTTCACCTTGTCACTTTTTTGGGCCAAAACAAACCTTCCTGAAGTGGCATTCGACTCATCATTCGTCCAATGCCGGCCAGTATCGAACGGATAAGAAGGACAACCTTTGACCACCCATGAGCGGCTGATTCAATGCACGCTCAGGTGGTAGGCGTGGGCTTTGGCAAACGCTGCCAATGCAGGCGAGCAAGACAAGCAAGAAAGTCAACACCAGCTCTAATTTGTGAAGGTGGCTTGATAGACGTGATTGCCTGGACTGAGGGAGTCAAACAAGACCGTTGCGCGGTAGTTGTCGATGAGTGATACGACCGGCTTTACCCCCCCTATTTTGGTAGGTTGAACGACCGGTAAAAGTCCTTTTTGAGGGGTCATCACGACCAAACTCGCACCGTTGACTGGCTTGGTTCCAGACACCGTTATGTTGAACTGAAGACGTTTCCCACTGTTCGTATAAGAAAGCTTGACCCGATCGCGCTCGCGCCACCAGTCGGCGACATCCCCCGCCCTGGCTTTCCACACCAAGGCGCGGCGCTGTTTGGTATGAACCAAGAATCCCGGCATAGCCTTGGGCAAAGTGCTGTCTGGTTTGAAGTTTTGGCTGTGAATGCTCAACAAACCGAATGCGCCGGTATTCACCACCAAGTCGAAGTCATCGATTAGGGCTTGCGTGGTTTGATCCACTGTAAAGTTTTCCAAGTTCAAATTGATGTCATCGCGTTGCGTTCTAGGCAATACCACCAGCGACTCTTCTTTGGTCAAGCCTTCAATTTTGGCAAAAAAAGGCAGACGTGCTTCGGTGTCATTCGGACCGGAGGCGTGATGCCGGATCCCATATTTGGGCAGCAATTGTTCGGTCGTTGCGTCATAACCTTCGGTGGGGGCACGAAAGCCAGTGATGCCCTTGGTATCAGGAAGCACAGAGGCCATCTCACGTTGCATATTTTGGAGGCGTTGTTCTTGCGCTGTGGCTGACTGACCTTTGAAGCTGTCGTGAACGTCGCCGTGATAGGCCACCTCGAAATCTCGGGCCAAAATGGTCATGACATCGGGGAACAACTTGCCGACTGCTGTCAGCACATAAAACGTCGCAGGATACTCCAGCGCTTGCATGATGGACGCAAACGAGAGGGCATTGGCAAATCCGTCTTCAGTGTCCATCTCGATGACTTGGGCAGCGCGCTTGCCATTCGGCCATGCCGCCAGCACGATTGCCGGTTCACGCTGTAACCACTGAATGGTGTCATCGATAAAAACAGACGCCGCCAGAGGGCGCGATTCCCAGGTCGATTCAGCGAACGCAAAAAAGGCAACCCGTCCCGACTCACCACTTGCCTCTGCATAAACAATGGCACCCTCATCGCGCCGAGCAGCATCGGTAATACGGGCCCAATTCATGAAGCGCCCGGCCACCATTTCACCTGTGGCGCGCAACAAAGACTCAGAGGTTTTCCCCAGCCCGATGCGCTGTCCGGCCGGATGGGTGTGCGAGACAGGCGACTCGCCCGTCAAAATCAGATGATTAACCTCCACATCGGCGGGGATTTCGCCCAACACCTTTGCACCTAGTTTCTCTAAAAACTGCCATCCTTCCCAGTCACCTTTGCCGTTTCGAGTCCCAGTGGCCCACGTGGTAAGAATAGCCCCACCTTTGGCACGAAAGGCAAGTATCTCACTACGTTCCTCCTCACTCAATGCCACAGCAGAAGGAAGCACCAAGACTCCTTTTTTGTAATCGCGTAATTGAGAAGCGTCTTGTATTTCTTTAACGCGAAGTTTGCGGTCCTGAAAGTAGGTGCGCCATGGCACCAGCAGCGTCTCGTAATTACCGCCAATTCCAGCCAAGTAAGACCGGGAATTAGGGGATGCATAGAGCATCACATCACTCTCGCCTGACGTGACATAGGCAATGACACCTCGAACGCCCAATACAGGCGTACGCCACCCCATTGTCTGCATGATTCCCAAGTAAACCAGTAAGGGAATTGCAAAACCCAAAATGATCATGGTTGGCAGCCAACTCCCAATTCGTTTGAAAAATGGGTGCTGCTGGCGGTGGTCGGTAAAAGTCGGTTTCATCGAGAAAAACGGCAATACCAATGTCATTGCAAGTCGAGTAGATTCTCATTCACAAGCACCGCAGCTGGCACATAGCGAGTGAGAAAAATGGGCTCACGCGGACCTTGGTCGTCCAGCGTGTCATCGTCACCCTTTTTCTTGGGTTTGCGTTTGTCACGCAATTTAAATGCGTAATAAGCCCCTACGCCGACGACCATGGTTCCGATGGTCGTCACCAAAATAACGGTGGCAAGTATTGAAATAAGATCCATGTCAGAGTTTTCCTTCCCGCTCCAGTTTGCCCCAAGTCATGGTGTGGCCGCGCCACTCCTCAATGGAGGCGAAAACTTTTGAAATGTCAATAATGTTGATATAAAAAAGGCGAAACATGGCCGCATAAAAGATCAGAGAAGGTTCTTCCTCTTCGATCACAACACAATACGCCGCCGCGACTATATCAAGCACAGTGAGCTGAAGCCACCAATAGAAGAGCAGAGTGGCTAATCCATACTGAACGGCGACATAGGCAAAGAAAAGATTACCTAATAATGTCGAAAAAGGCCACATAACGCCTTCAAACAACATGTACCAGAGAATAAAACAGTTGATACCAGCTTTGCGTGGCTGCCAGAGTGCATGGCTGTGCTTGCTGGTCGCTTGCAGGATGCCACGGGTCCAACGGTAGCGTTGTTTGAGCAGATCCAGTAGGCCACTGGGCGTTTCCACCCAAGCGATGGCCGTGGGCTCATAGGCAATATGCCAGCCGCGCATGAGCAGCTTCAATGTGAGATCGCAGTCTTCAGCAAAAGTGTCGTGGTCATAGCCGCCTACCTGTTGCAGCACGCTCTTGCGAAACATACCTAGAGGGCCGGGAATAATATTAACCGCCCTCATAAAACTCTGCGCCTTGCGCGCCATGGCAAGCCCTTCCACATACTCCAATGCTTGAATTTTGGTCCAAATATTCTCGCGGTTGATGACCTTAACGTTACCCGCCACCGCACCAATTCTCGGGTTTTCAAAGTGACGAATGCACGCACGCAAGGTGTTACTTGAAAGCTTGGAATCGCCATCCATATTAAGAATGAACTCACCGCGTGCCGCCGTCATGCCGGTGTTGAGCGCCTCGGCTTTGCCAGCGTTTCGCTTGGTAATGACACGCACCGAAATACTTTGCTGCTCACGCGCCACCGCAATGGCTTTTTCGTAGGTGTCATCAGTCGAGCCATCATCAATCACTAGGATCTCAAAGTTCGGGTAATCAAGCAGAAGTAGCGATCGGATGGCGGCCTGGATCACGCGCCCCTCGTTGTATGCTGGGACGACTAACGAGATCATAGGCAGGGAGCTTTCTTCGACATACAAGCGAGTAGGAGCTTCTCGCTTCTTGTACAACGACTCCAAATGATCCATGAACGAATACAGAATCAGCAATGCGTAGCGAAGAATCAACAGAACCAAAAAAAACAAAAGGTAAACGGATATGGCCAACAAGACATAGCTTTCCAACAGCACACTAAAAGACCCTTGGGTCTCACGCACCGAGTTGTAGCTGAACGCCAGTAACGCAATTAGGCCGATGATGGCAGAAGCGGCCCACGCATAACGGGAAAGTTTCTTTATGGCCAAAGCTTTTCCAAATTCAGGTTGGCAGATTGCGCACGATAGGTTGCGTTATCGCGGGTACTGGCCATCGACCACAGATTCATGCTGAGGGCTACATCCCGAGACAACCACCGCTTGCCTCCTGCAGAAAAGCTCCAACTGGCCCCGGCGTCGCCATACAGGCGAGCGCCAGTCTGGCCGGATGCGTAAAAATTCCAGTCAGCACTACCCCACTCCCCCAACACGCCGGCATACAAGGTACCCGACCCTTCCGCAGGTGACCAATAATTCGGCGTATTGAACTTAGCGCCACGAGTCTCGATACCAATAAACGGTTTGAAATTGTTGCCTATTGGTCGCCATGAGGACGACAAGTTGAGATTAGTAGTTAATAACGTATTGTTGTCAGAAATATCGTAATAGTTCAAGCGCCCTTGCAAGATGCCAAAGGAAAATGCTTCTGTGACCGTCATGCCAATATGTGACGCGACAAGTCCTGCAGCCAACGCATTGGGGTTACTGGCCATTCGACCCCAGTTGACTCGACCAACAGTGAGAGCAATTTGATCGTCCGGTCCAAATTTGACACGCGCACTGCCATACAACGTGCGGTCTGTCCGGGTTGGCATGCTCAATTCGATGCTTGGTTTGAGTGCCAGACTCAAGTCTTCGTAGCGTGCGGTGACCTCTTGTTGCGTGGCCTCGTTGCTCAGCAAACGGTCATTCACAGCACTGGTTTCCACCTCCATAATTCGCGCGCCTGTGCTATCGCGCCAACGATGATTCAGAGTGGCCGAGCGACGTTGCATCTCAGAGGAGTCGCTGGATCCACCAAAACTCACCCAGGTGCGAGGGCTTAACTCTCGCGAGGACAGAGCAACACCCTCCAGAGCAACTTCATTGCCAGGGTCACTTTCGAGAACTTTGCGGTAGAGCGGCAAGGCCTGATCGTCACGGCCACGCCATCGCAAAACGTTGGCCAAACCCACATTGGCATCATTGGCATATTTACCCTCTGTTAAGCCCTGATAGGCGGGCGCTGCGTCCTTGAGACGACCGGTCCAAGCGAGGCTATTGGCAATAATTAACTGCAACGCTTCATCTGGTTTTTCCTTGGCGAGTAATGCCATGCCCTCGGTGCCAACCGCTTGATAATTTCCAGCCGCATTGAGGTCGACAATGCGCTGCTGATCTGGAGTGCGTTTAGGACTGTCCTCTTCAATCTTGATCGGGCCAATCGGAGGAATGTACTTGAATGGCGCCAATATCGGACCGCCATAGGGCAGTGTGGTGCTTTGAGGATCAAGCACCGGATTGGAAAGCACTCCCTTGGTGTCTGCCACGGCGAGCAAAGGCAGGCCCGTTAAAAGCACCAAAGAAGCCAGCTTACGCCCGGGTGCGTAACGTGCAGTCAAAAATTGATCGAACACGTATGTATTTCTTTTTTTCATTGTTTAAGAGCGTGGGGTTTTCTGGCAACACGCTTAATGCGTTCGTTTGGACCCATCTTCCCCAGAGGCAGAAGTGAAGTCGCTTGACTGTGAGGTACGCGTCGCGCGAGGAACAGACTTTCTGCCGAAAGAAGGTTTAGCAACGCCTTTATCGTATCGGTATAAAGACCCGTCTGACGCGGGTTCCAAAGAACGATCAGTCGGTACCGTCAACGCCGCCTGGGCATCACCAGAAGGTCTTATGGGCTGGCTAGGGAATCGCGATGATTTCGCCGCCAGGGTGTGCCGCTCATTCGATGCACCAGCATTTGAAGAAAAAATAGTTCTAGAAATCGAATCTAAAGGCGTTGCGGGCAGTGCTTGCAGGGATTTCGGCTCGTCAGCTGTGTCATAAGTGATTTCATCTGTCAATACAGCTGATGCAGGGATCATGGAGGCGTAGTCAGGCAGCCCGCCTTGCTCAGCCGCACGCACCAGTACAGGGAGTTCGGTCTGTATTTCCTCGCGCTGAATCAGAAAGTGAACGTCATCAAAAGCAGTGTCTACAGGCATACCAAGAATTCTCTCCAAGGCTGCCAGCATGGCCGACTGCGGGCAAGCATTCAGAAACAAATAGCAATATTCACCATCAGTCGAAATTAGATCCCCTGGACGTGATAAGCCGCTAATAGTCAGTGACTCAACGATGGTCATGCCTGTGCCCGGCTTACCAATGACCATCGCGCATGGAATGTTGAGCGTCTGCGCTTGATCAAGAATGCGGTCAACTTCGCGAACAAAGCTCAGTGGAGCTAAATAGCCGCGTAATCGTGTCGGAAGAACACTGGCCAGTGCAGCCTCAAAATTGATGCCTACATCACGGCTGAAAATTTGCCCCTTCAAAGAATCCAACAACAGCGGCAAGCGACTTATGGGTACATCACGGTTGACCACTAAATTAAGACCAAGGCGCAATAACAAAGCTTCGTTTTGATACCGCAGCGATGCCCCTTTTTCTTGGACCACAATTCGCGCCCGACGACCCAAACTCAGACGCAAAGTGTGAACCGCTTCAGCCAGCTGCCGAAGATTGGTGTTGCGCTGAAAACTTAAAATAGAGGTTGCGGAGCGTGTGTTGCGTGTGGCGTGCATCAACCCAACCAAGGTATCCACTTGATTCCAAGTGCCAGGCATCTGGCTTGCCAAACTGCCTAAGTCTGGATCCATATAGAAAAAATGAGCATCACCATCCTCGAGCTCGTCCTCTCTCGGATAGTCGTCACCTCCTGAGGCTTGCTCAACCGTTGTGATATGGGTTGACGCTTCATAGAGCCCTGAATCGAGCGTCGTCAACCGAAAATTTCTAGCAGCAACAGCGCCGTCCGGGGATTGCCAGTAATCGAAGACAAGTTCGAGTCCATCCTTGTCAGCGCCCAACCGAACAATTCCAGTCAGGTTATCCATCAGTGCATTCAAGGTGGCTGCGTGCGCGCCGGTCGCGCGTGAGAAAACCAATAGCATGGTCACCCGCTTTTGCGAGGCCCACTTTCTGAGAACATCGACCTGGTCTAATGCCAGTGAGAGATCGTGCAAACTGAGCAAATCGTCAGCTTGATCAAAAATCAGATAGCTATTTTCTGGTGTTTCGAAATGCTGCAACTCTTCGACAAAGCCTTCTGCCCCGAAACGAAACACTTTTTTAGAAAACTCGTCTTGCATAACAAAAACTTGGAGCCGGTTAGTGGCCAACAGTTCATGCGCATTGAGATCATTGAAGGCTTCGATTCTTTGAAGAAAAAGCGCCGGCTCTGCAGGAACAACCACGGTGCAAGCTAGCCCATCTTGAATGGCGTTGTTCAGGCTCTCGGCTAGGATGGGAAATCGGGCTGTCGGGGTCTCAGCTATCAGTGCATACACACC
>JBAQDW010000088.1:0-1712 GCA_049286445.1 Rhodoferax sp.
GCCGGCGGCTATGCCACCCGGCGCTTGGCCAGCACCCCCTCGACACCGGGTGACACGGTCATGCTGTCCATCGACATCAGGCTGCAAAGCCTGATTGAGGAAATGTACGGTGATCGACGCGGTGCCTTGGTCGCCATCGCCCCCAAAACGGGGGAAGTGTTGGCTTTTGTCAGCAAACCCACGTTCGACCCCAATCTGTTTGTGGACGGCATTGACTCAGAAAGCTGGAAAGGCCTGAATGAGTCGCCCGACAAACCGCTGCTCAACCGCGCTCTGCGCGGCACCTACCCGCCCGGCTCAACCTACAAACCCTTCATGGCGCTGGGCGCGTTGGAAACCGGAAAAAGATCGGCCACCACCTTGATCAACGACCCCTTGTTTTTTATGTTCGGGGGCCGTCGGTTTGGCAGCCCAGAAAACGAGCGCGGGGGCATCATGGACATGCGCCGCGCGGTGGTGGAATCGAGCAACGTGTACTTTTATACGCTGGCCAATGAAATGGGTGTCGATACCATTCACGATTTCATGAAGCCACTCGGCTTTGGGCAAATCACTGGCATTGATATCAACGGCGAGGTACGAGGCGTGTTACCCAGCCAAGACTGGAAGCGCGCTTATTACAAAAAGCGCGACCAGCAAAAATGGTACGCCGGGGAGACCATTTCACTGGGCATTGGGCAAGGCTACAACAGCTTCACCATGTTGCAGTTAGCGCACGCCACGGCGACCGTGGCGAACAACGGCATCGCCCGAAAGCCGCAACTCGTGATTGCCACCCGGGACGCCAGCACCCATGCCAGCGTGGCCGTGCCCGCTGACCCGCCGATTGATTTGGGCTACAAGCAGCAAAACATTGATGTCATCCGAAATGCCATGGTGGGTGTCACGCAAGAGGGCACCTCACGCTTCGTGTTCGCAGGCGCGGGCTACCTCTCGGGCGGTAAAACAGGCACCGCACAGGCCGTGGGACTGAGTTCAAAAAACAAGTACAACGCCGCCAAGCTGGAAGAGCACCAGCGCGATCACTCGCTCTACATTGCTTTTGCCCCGGCAGAAGATCCCCAAATCGCGGTGGCCGTGATTGTTGAAAACGCGGGCTTTGGCTCGGCGCACGCCGCTCCCATCGCGCGACGGGTGTTTGATTATTGGCTCATGGGTCAGTACCCCAATGCGGCTGACATGGCAGCCGTCAAAATCGGCAAAGTGGGTGCCCCGGCTGGCAAACCCCTCCTCGCAGCCGAAATGCCGTGGCCGCCACTGCCTGCGGGCACAACAGCAACCGCAACAGCCACAGCAACGCAAGACAAGTTAAAAGAACCGGCAAAAGCAAGTCGCGCCGGGCGTTAAGCGCAAGCGCAAGTCACCCGGTCTCGCCCCGATTTTTTGGACTGGTAGAGCGCAGAGTCGGCCCGGACTATGAGTCGCTGCGCGTCATCACCGGACTGCAGCATAGCCACCCCCCCTGACACCGTCACACTCAGCACCACCTCATTGGTGCGGCGATCCCGGATCCGCATCGCTCGCGTGCGCTGACAGACCAACTCGGCCAGCTTCACGCACTGATCCAAGGACGTGTTGGGCAGCAAAATGGCAAACTCCTCGCCACCAAAGCGCGCCACCGAGTGCATTTTCTCGGTCACACAGGACCGCAACACTTCACCGATGGCTTGGAGCACCCGGTCGCCCATCACATGGCCATGGGTGTCATTCAC
>JBAQDW010000089.1:0-4327 GCA_049286445.1 Rhodoferax sp.
CCGCCGTTTTGGCCAGCATGATGCTGGCCGAGCAGTATTTCTCGTGGCTCATGGCAATGGCGCGCTCCACGGCGGTTTCAGGAATGCCTTTGCCGGTCACGGTGAAGTGCATGTTGATGCGGGTGAACACCTTGGGGTCAACCTCTGCACGCTCTGCGGTGAGTTTGACGCTGCAGCCCTGCACGTCGTGGCGGCCGCGTTTCAAAATCAACACCACGTCATAGGCGGTGCAGCCCCCGGTGCCTGCGAGCACGGTTTCCAGGGGACGTGGAGCGAGGTTTTGGCCGCCATTTTCCGGCTTGGCCGTGTCGGGCGCGCCGTCCATCATCAAGGTGTGGCCACTGCCGGTTTCAGCAACAAACCCCATGCCAGAACGGGTCGCGAGTGCGCCGGTCCAAGTGACTGTGCATTCCATATTGAATCCTTTCGAGTGACTCCGCGCGGGGCACATTTTATTGCCGTTACACTATTGATAAGTTGCTCCGCGCGGAGTGAAAATAATGTATGCCAACACGGAGTGTAGCCCCATGAGTCCGACATCCCTCCCCCCTCACGCCGCCCCCCTGACACCAGCGTATTACCTGATCAAAATTTTGACGGCCCGCGTGTACGACGTGGCCCATGAAACGCCGCTGGAACCCGCCCGCGCCTTGAGTCGGCGCCTGCACAACACGGTGCTGCTCAAGCGCGAAGACCAGCAGCCGGTGCGCAGTTTCAAACTCCGTGGTGCCTACAACAAGATGGCGCACTTGACCGCTGAGCAGTTGGCCAAGGGTGTTATTTGTGCCTCAGCCGGCAACCATGCCCAAGGCGTGGCCCTGAGTGCCAACAAGCTGGGCACCCGCGCGGTCATCGTCATGCCCACCACCACCCCGCAAGTGAAGGTGGACGCGGTGCGTGGTTTTGGCGGTGAGGTGGTGTTGTTTGGCGAAAGCTACTCTGATGCCTATGACCACTCGGTAAAGCTCCAACAACAAGAAGGGCTGACCTTCGTTCACCCTTTTGACGACCCCGATGTCATCGCCGGACAAGGCACGGTGGCCATGGAGATGCTGCGCCAAGTGCAAACCTTGGGGGCGGACAAGGCGGCCAAGTCCGGCCAAAAAGCCAGTCAAATGCAGGGACCACGTTTGGATGCGGTGTTTGTGGCCATTGGTGGTGGGGGCTTGATCTCGGGCGTGGCCAACTACATCAAGGCGCTGGACCCCCGCATCAAAGTCATTGGTGTGCAAATGAACGACTCCGACGCCATGATTCAGTCCGTGGCCGCCAAGCAACGCGTGACACTGGGCGATGTGGGCCTGTTCTCAGACGGCACCGCCGTCAAACTGGTGGGCGAGGAGACTTTTCGCATTGCCAGCGCGCTGGTAGACAGCTACATGACCGTGGACACCGATGCCGTGTGCGCAGCCATCAAAGACATCTTTGTGGACACCCGAAGCATTGTGGAGCCGGCCGGTGCACTGGGCGTGGCTGCGATTAAACAGTACGTGGCCCAAAACAAAACCAAGGGCGAGACTTACGCGGCCATTTTGTGCGGTGCCAACATGAACTTTGACCGCCTGCGCTTTGTGGCCGAGCGGGCCGAGGTGGGGGAAGAGCGCGAGGCCCTGTTTGCGGTCACCATTCCCGAAGAGCGTGGCAGTTTCAAGCGCTTTTGCGAGTTGATTGGCGAATTGCCGGGTGGCCCCCGCAATGTGACCGAGTTCAACTACCGCATCAGCGACGCCGCCCAAGCCCATGTTTTTGTGGGCCTGACCACCCAGGCCAAAGGCGAGTCCGAGAAGGTGGCGAAAAACTTTGGTAAACACGGCTTCACGACGCTGGACCTGACACAGGACGATCTGGCCAAAGAGCATATCCGGCACATGGTGGGTGGTCACTCTCGCTTGGCCCACGATGAGCGTTTGCTCAGCTTTGTGTTCCCCGAGCGGCCTGGCGCACTGCTGAAATTCTTAAACCTGATGCGCCCGGGCTGGAATATCAGCCTGTTCCACTACCGCAACCAAGGGGCTGATTACGGCCGTATTTTGGTGGGTCTGCAGGTGCCTGCAGCTGATGATGCCGCATTCTCTGAGTTTCTGGACACGCTGGGCTATCCGTTTGTAGAAGAAACCACCAATCCGGTGTACCGTCTGTTTTTGCA
Source organism: Rhodoferax sp. (assembly GCA_049286445.1). Classification (GTDB taxonomy): domain Bacteria; phylum Pseudomonadota; class Gammaproteobacteria; order Burkholderiales; family Burkholderiaceae_C; genus Rhodoferax. The sequence goes on from JBAQDW010000089.1 coordinate 2,147, forward strand.
ACGGTAGCTATTCATAAAGGTTTGCCATGGGCGCTTCTTTGGACGGTAAATTGGTGGTGGCCATCTCCAGCCGCGCCTTGTTCGACTTTGAACAGGAAAACGAGGTGTTTGAGCACGGTGACGACCGGGCTTACATGAAGCTCCAATTGGAACGACTGGACCTTCCCGCGCAGCCCGGCGTGGCTTTCTCACTGATCAAGAAGCTGCTGGCTTTCAACAGCCCTGAAACACAGTTGGTGGAGGTGGTCATCCTGTCCCGCAATGACCCGGTTTCAGGCATGCGGGTGTTTCGATCGGCCAAGCACTATGCCTTGCCGATTGAGCGTGGCAGCTTCACGCGGGGCCAACCGCCCTGGCGCTACCTGAAACCGCTGCACGCCAACCTGTTTTTAAGCACCCACTTGAGCGATGTGCGCGCGGCGCTGGACGCGGGCGTGCCGGCGGCACAGGTGTACCCCCACTCAGCGCATGCCAGCGAAGCGCATCCGAGTGAGGTGCGTATTGCCTTTGACGGCGACGCAGTGTTGTTCAGCGACGAGGCCGAGCGCATTTACCAGTCGCACGGTTTGAGCGCGTTTCAGCAGCACGAAATCGACAAAGCGGGCCTGCCGCTGCCCGACGGGCCTTTCAGGCCATTGTTAACCGCCTTGCAGCGGTTGCAAAATGCCGGTACGCCCAGCATGCGGGTTCGCACCGCTTTGGTCACCGCTCGTAGCGCCCCCGCCCATGAGCGCGCGATTCGCACGCTCATGGCCTGGAACATTGAAGTGGACGAAGCCATGTTTCTGGGTGGATTACCCAAGGGTGAGTTTTTACGTGAGTTTGAGCCTGACTTTTTCTTTGATGACCAAACCGGTCACATCGAGTCCGCCGCCCGCCACGTGCCCTCTGGCCATGTGGCCAGCGGTGTATCCAACCGTTAAATAGTCGGTATCGAATCACCAGACTCGTGCCGTTCTCGCTCCTATTCACTTTGTATCGCGCGTTTTTCGCGTCTTCATTTAACGTCGAACTCCATGAACCTGACTCAAAAACTCACCGCGTTCAACACTTTTTTCAAACAAGCCTGGGCGCTGACCAAACCCTACTTTCAATCAGAACAGAAGTGGAAAGCACGAGGTCTTTTACTGTCCATCGTGGCTTTAAATCTGGCTCTGGTTTACATGGCCGTCTTGTTCAATGACTGGAATCGGCTGTTTTACGACGCCTTGCAAAATAAACAAGCGTCTGTTTTTTGGACCCAGCTCGGACGCTTCACCTACCTTGCGGTCATCTTCATCGTCATTGCGGTTTACAAGTTTTACCTCACACAACTCCTTGAACTGCGTTGGCGCGCCTGGATGACGACGCACTATTTGGAACGGTGGTTGACCGGGCAAGCTTTTTACAAACTGGAGTTGGCGCGTTTTACCACCCAACCCAATGCCGACACCAGCAACCCGGACAACCCTGACCAACGTATTCAAGAGGACATCAATCAGTTCACGACCTACACCGTTTCCTTGAGCATGGGTTTGCTCAACTCGGTCGTGACACTGCTCAGCTTCATCGGGATACTGTGGGGCCTCTCGGGTGAGTTTGGCTTCACGGTGGCGGGCACCTCTTTCAACATTCCCGGCTTTATGGTTTGGATGGCACTGTTGTATTGCGCGGTCGGAAGTGTGCTGACCCACTACATTGGTCGCCCACAAATCAAACTCAATTTTGATCAACAACGCGTGGAAGCCGACTTCCGTCACCACATGATTCGGGTGCGCGAATACAGCGAATCCATTGCGCTGGACCGCGGCGAGCGGGTCGAGAGGGCGCAGCTTGACACCCGGCTGAACCGGGTGCTAGGCAACTACTTGCAACTGATCAGGGCACAAAAGCGACTTGTCTGGTTCACCACCTTTTTTGGCCAAGCCGCTATGGTTTTTCCCTTTGTGGTGGCGGCCCCCCGTTTTTTCAGCAACGCCATTCAATTGGGCGAGTTGATGCAAATTTCCACCGCCTTCAGTCAGGTTCAAGGCGCGTTGAGCTGGTTTGTGGAGAGCTATAGCAGCTTGGCCAGTTGGCGTGCCACCACCGACCGATTGACCAGTTTTGAAGCATCATTTAGGGCTCTAGCCCTTATAGACCGTGCGCAAGCAGCTATTGATTCAGAAGCACTTGATGCCCGTCATTTGACCGTGGCTTTGC
>JBAQDW010000090.1:0-4523 GCA_049286445.1 Rhodoferax sp.
TGTGCTCACCGCATTGAAGGTCAAACAACCCAGCCAATTCAAGCAACTCAGCCTCTTGTAGGGGCACGTTTTGAATTCACGGTCAATGAAATCATAGACTTACGTCATTAACTGTCGAACTCGGGTGTACTGTCACTGCAAGGCGCAGCCAACCTGATCGGCACAGTTGAAATCGCCACGGCTGCGCTGTTGGTTGCCGGCATCTGGTCGGCGCGCGCCAGCGTGCTGGGCGCTGCGGCAGCGGTCATCACGTTTCTTGTCACCAGCAGCTTCTTGCTGAGCGCGCCGGTGTGGGAAGCCACTTTGGGCGGCTTTCCGTACCTGTCCGTGGTGCCGGGCCAGTTCTTGTTAAAGGATTTGGTGCTGCTGGCCTCAGCCGTGGTACTGCTGGGCTGGTCGTTGCAGCGGGCCGAGCAATAGCGCGGTTTGTCAGGATGCAATCGGCCTGAACGCGGGCCGGTGAAACCCGTCTAGCCGACAACGTTGTACACAGGCAACGCCATCGCCTCAGTCCTTGCACGCTTGCCAACCTGGGCCAAAGAGTCAACGTCGTGACTGGATGGCCCTGCGCAACCCCTTAGGTGCGCGGGCGCCACAGCGCCAGCACCGCCTGCTGCACCGCTTGCGCGTCTTTCTGCAACACCCCGAGCCGACGTTGTAACTACGGCAGCCCATCCGTTTGAGGACGGACAGGAAATTCAACCGCATGAGGCCAAGTATTGCACCAGCGCCTCGGTAAGATGCTCAGCCTGCATCGCGGCTTCATCCACTTCAGGCTGAAAATGAGGAAACAACCCACCAAGGTGCCTCGTTCAGCCGGAAAGCGCTGCCCACACTACTACATAATAAATAGCACCTTGCGCAGATCTGGCAAGGGCTGGAGACCTATTTGCCTGACAAAAATTTTCTGAACGCCGGTTTGTGGTTCAAACCCCAGTCCCTGCAACCCATGGTGAACGACGCCACTTGGGAGCGCGGGCTGATGCTGTACCGCGCCAAAAAAGTGGTGGCACTCGACATTGAACCTGTGCGTCTGCACTGGCAACTGCTGGGCGAGGTGCAAGGCACCGAGCGCCTGCCTTATGAAGTGGCAATAGAGATGGCCCTGATGCCCGACGGAGAAGTGGACTTCTGGGACAGTGATTGCAGTTGCCCGGTGGGCCGTCAATGCAAGCACGGCGTCGCCTTGATGCTGGAAGCCGCTGACCAAGGCCTGCAACTGCTGGAAGAAAGCGGCATTGCCAGTGCCGTGAGCGACCTGCTCACGCCCCCCAACGCCCAACAACTGGAGGTGGCCCGCGCCGCCGCAGCCGCCCGCGCCCAGGAAGTAGCCCGCGAACAAGCCGAAGCCCAACTGCTGCGCTGGTTACAGGCCCTGGACAACGCCAGTGGCCAGCCCCCGGCGGCCAAAGGTACCGCACGAGAACGCGCCGACCAGTTTTTGTACCTGCTCAGCGTGCTGGGCCCCCAAGGGCCTGCGCCTCAGCTGGAGATGGAGGCTGTGATTTCCTACACCAAGCTCACCGGCGGCTGGGCCAAGCCGCGCAGCATCAAAACCGCGCCCTATTCGGGTCAGCCGGTGTACGACCAAGCGCTGGACGCCGACCGGCAGGTGCTGCAACTGATGCGCGCCATGCCTGATGCGAGCCGCTTCACCTACGCCTTCAGCTCGTCTGCCACCCCCAGCGGACAGGCGGGTTTACTTGGTTTACAGCAAGCGGCCAGCACCGGTCGTTTGTTCATGGATGATGGTCATGGCGGCCCGGGTGTGCCCATGCAATGGGGCCCACCCCAACCTTTGACTTGGCACTGGCATGAGGTGCCCGGGCCCATCGGCACCGAGCCCGGCTGGGTGCTCAAAGCCAAACTCGACCACCCCAGCGCCAAGCTGTGTTTGAATCAGCCGCCGCTCTACGTGGATGCAGCCCAAGGCCTCGTGGGCCAAGCCAGCGCCGAAGGGTTGACTGCCGCGCAACTCGACGTGCTGGTGAAGTCACCGCCCCTCAAACGATCAGCGCTTGAAAAACACCAAGTCAGCTTGATCGAGCGCTTGGGGCCCCTGCCGCTGCCCCCCATATTGCAAGCACTCGTCACCCTCAAAGGCATCACTCCCACGGCCTGCTTGCACATTTCCCCGGCACCACCTGACAAAGTGCCGTTTCTGGGCCTGTTGCAAGCGCGTTTGCGCTTTGACTACAACGGCAATAAGGGCTGGTGGGCCGGTCAAGGCAACTCAGTGATTGTGACCACCCCCCAAGGCCGCTGCTTGCTGGAGCGTGAGGGTGAGGCCGAGTTGGCCGCCATCACCCAACTGTTTGAATTGGGCCTGCGCGCGCGTGAAGACGGTCTGTTTGGTATTCCGCTCGAAGGCCATCAGCAAGACTGGCTGCAATGGGCGGACCACGGGTTTGACGTGCTGATTGAGGCCGGCTTTCGCGTCACCGTGGAAGATGCGCTCAAAGGGTGGATTACCCACGCCGAGAACATTGCCGTCAAGCTGGAGCCCGAGGCCGAAGAGGAAGAAACCTCGCCTTGGTTCGAGCTCTCGCTGGGCATGGAGATTGGTGGCCAGCGCCACAACATTTTGCCGCTGCTGCCCAGCTTGATTGCCGCCGCCTCCAGCCCGCTGGACCCGGTGACTGGCTTGCCCAGCATGCCACCCTATGTGTATTTGCCCTCGCCGGTGAGCGACGGCTTTGTGAGACTGCCCACCGACGGCTTGAAGCCCTGGATGGCGGCGCTGCTGGACTTGGTGGGCGACCGGGGCCATGACTTCAACGCCGACAGCCTCAAGCTGTCTCGCCTGGACGCCTTGCGCACCGGCGCGGCCTTGGGCGAAGGCGCGCAATGGGAAGGTGCCCACGCTTTAAACGCCATGGTGCAGCAATTGAGTGGGCGCGAAGCATTGCCCCATGTGCCACCGCCTGCCAACCTGCACGCCAGCCTGCGTCCCTACCAGCAACAGGGCCTCAACTGGTTGCAGTTTTTAAGCACCCATGGCCTAGGCGGCATCTTGGCCGATGACATGGGCTTGGGGAAAACGCTGCAAACGTTGGCCCATATTCAGATTGAGAAGAACGCCGGGCGCCTCACTCACCCGGCCCTCATCGTGGCGCCGGTCAGCCTCATGGGCAACTGGCGCAAGGAGGCCGAGCGCTTCTGCCCCGAGCTGCGCTGCGTGGTCTTGCACGGCAAAGACCGTCACGAGGCCGCCAGCAGCATGGACGAGTACGACTTGGTCATTGCGCCCTACTCGCTGTTGCAGCGCGACCGTGACCGCTGGCTGGAAGCGCAGTGGCATCTGGTGGTGCTGGACGAAGCGCAAAACATCAAAAATGCCAGCACCAACGCCGCCCCAGTGGTGGGGCAGCTGCAAACCCAACATCGCCTGTGCCTGTCGGGCACGCCCATGGAAAACCACCTGGGCGAGATCTGGAGCCTGTTTCACTTTTTGATGCCCGGTTTTCTGGGCAGCCAGGGCCGCTTCAACGAGCTGTTTCGCCACCCCATCGAAAAGCAGGGCGACCCCGAGCGGCTCACGCAACTGCGCGCCCGCATCACGCCCTTCATGCTGCGCCGCACCAAGGCGCTGGTGGCCAAAGACCTGCCGCCCAAGGTCGAAACCATCATGCGGGTGGAGTTGTCGGGCCAGCAGGCTGACCTGTACGAAACCATTCGCCTGGGCATGGAAAAAACCGTGCGCGAGGCGCTCAACAGCAAGGGCCTGGCCAAGTCCCACATCACCATTCTGGACGCGCTGCTCAAGCTGCGTCAGGTCTGCTGCTCGCCCAAACTGCTGAAGATGGATGCCGCCCAAAAGGTCAAAACCTCGGCCAAGCTGGAGCAGCTCATGGAGATGCTGCCCGAGATGCTGGCCGAAGGGCGCAAGATTTTGCTGTTCAGCCAGTTCACCAGCATGCTGACGCTGATTGAAGCTGAGTTAAAGAAGCGCGACATCAAATGGGTCAAGCTCACCGGGCAAAGCCAGGAGCGCGACGGGCTGATCGAGCAGTTCACCAGCGGGCAAGTGCCCCTGTTTCTCATCAGCCTGAAAGCCGGTGGCGTGGGCCTGAACCTGCCGGAAGCCGACACCGTGATTCACTTCGACCCCTGGTGGAACCCCGCGGCCGAAGCGCAAGCCACCGACCGTGCCCACCGCATTGGCCAAACCCAAAGCCTGTGGGTGGTGAAGCTGGTGGCGCAGGGCACGATTGAGGAACGCATTCTGGCGTTGCAAGAGCGCAAAGCGGCGTTGGGTGAGAGCATTTACAGCGGGGCGACGGGGCGCAAGCAGCCGTTGTTCACTGAGGGTGATCTGGCTGAACTGCTTAAGCCGCTATCGGATTAGGAGCTGCTTGCGCAGGTAGAGCATGGGCTCCCGAGTTCGACAGTTTGAAGTCAAAAAAAACGTACATCCCCAATGGAATCAATAGCTTAGCGGCTGTTTTTGTAAATTCTTGTGGTGGCACGTTTTAAACAATAAATCAAATTTTCTATACTTAAAAGCGTGTGATAAAGTGGCG
>JBAQDW010000091.1:0-1839 GCA_049286445.1 Rhodoferax sp.
ATAGCGGTCACCACCAAAGCAATTGTTTTTTTCTTCATGACAGGAGTCCTTTAGCGTTTGAGGGCGGGTGCGACTGACTCGGCCCCTTTGGCGTTCACGCCCATGAAGACGCCCAACGCAATGGTGACATCCGAGGTGTAGCCGGGGTAAGGAAAGCGCTGCTGGCGGAAACAATCGTTCAGGCGCTGCTGCATGCCCCACATTTGGCCGTTGCTGAGGCGGTAAGCGGGCCAGGCGGCAAAGCCAACGCCGTCGCCGGGGTTGCCTGAGAGTTGGGGCAGTTCTTGCATGCGAATGCGTTTGCCCGCTTCGCCATGGCAGGAAGCGCAAGAGAAGTCATGCGGCCCGCCCCGGTAGTAAAACGCGCGCTTGCCCAGCTCAAAGTTTTTCTGTTCTTCAGCGTGCGCCTGTGGCAGGTTGAAGCGCATGCCTTTGGATTCAGCAGAAATCCACGTCACCAACGCAGTCAGGTTGACTTGCTCGCCATTGCCAAAAGCGGTCTTGGCAATGGCTTTGGCGTCAAAGCCCTGCAGAGTCTCCATGCAGGTCAACAACCGCGACTCCAAGTCTTGCACTTTGGCGGTGTCCGCAAACCAGCGCGGCAGGGTCACAAAAGCGCCTTTGACGACACCCGGTCCTTGGCCCAGATTGCATTGCTCCAAGGTAGCCGCTTTGGGGCCCCGTTTGGTCTTCCACAGGTCTTCGCCCTTGGCCTCGTAAAGATCAGCGGGGTTGCCATCGGCCAGCATGGCACGGTACTCGTTGATCGCGTCAGAAGCTGACTTGGGTTCCGCCAAGGCTACCGTTGCAGCCGTGCAGGCGGCAATGACAAGCAGGTTGGTGAGTGTTCGCATGGTCTTTTCCTTGGTGTTAGGAAACAGTGGCTTCGTCGGTACGCTTCTCGCCTTTGTTGTCAGTCCAAGCGACAGAGACTTTGTCACCCGCTTTGGCGCCTTTGATATTGAATTGCAAAAACGGGTTTTTGGACACCGAGGGGCCCCACTGAGCGGTCATCACGGGCTTGCCGTTCAGCGCGGCGACCACTTCTTGGATGTACCAAGCGGGAATGAGTTTGCCCGCCCCGTCTTTGCGAAGGCCGGTCTCCATCTCGTGACTCATCAAGACACGGACGGTTGCCTTGTCGCCTGCTGACTGTGCACGAATGCGCATCGGATCTGCCATATTGTTCTCCTCAAATAGTAATGAATGGGGGGGGACGCGGAGCGCTCGGCTTAGCCGCCGCAACCGCCCAAAGTGACCTTGATTTCTTTCACGGCGTAAAGCACTTTGCCGTCAGCCATCATGGCCACGGCAAACACGTTGGAGGATTGGCCCATCTTCACCCGCGTCAGAAAATTGGCATCGACCGCGTCGGTGACATCGAACATCGCCGACAGCATGGCGGGGTTTTTTTCAACCAACAGCAACAAGCGTTTCACACCGGGCAGCGTGGTGGAAGCGCCCACGGGAACCACCGCACCGTTCTCAGCGATGTCGGGGCCGGTGATGGTGACGTCTTTGCTCTCGGCAGGCGTGCCACCGCCCAAAGACTTCATGAGATCGGCCATGGTTTTGGCATCAAAGGCGGCGGCGTTGAAGCCGGCCACCTGCGCCTGAGCGGCATGGGGAAACAGGCCCAAGGTCGCCAACATGGCGGTCAATTGGGCGGAATGGGTTAACACTTCTCTGCGGTTTTTCATCAAGTTCTCCTGGGTCACTGAATGCGTTAAATAGGGGCGTTTAAAAAATGGGGGCGGAGCGTTTACGCTCAGTCGGGCGCGCCGGTCATCAGCCACTGGGCAATCGCGGTGGCCTCGGTGCTGTTCAGGCTTTGGGCCG
>JBAQDW010000092.1:0-6778 GCA_049286445.1 Rhodoferax sp.
GGCCGCTCACCTCGGGGCCCACGCTGGCTTCTTGCCAGGCTGCCACGCTGCCATTGGCCAGCAAGGTCACAGGCATTTGTCCCGAGGCGGCTTGGGTCAGGCTGACGGTGAGCGAGGGCTTGGCGGCACTTTGGGCGCCAGCAGGGGTGTCGGCGGCGTTACTGCGTGTTGCCAGCAAGCCGAGGCCACCCAGGGTCAAAACGCTGGCCAGCACGAGGCCCAAGGTGAGGGGTTTGGCAGTGAAGTTGTTCATGGTGTGTGACGGTTCAATCAAGACAAAGAGGAGGGCTTACAAAGCCGATGAAACGGATGGCGCGGTGGCATCGTTGAGCACCGGCAGTTCAGGTGGGGTCGCAGCAGGGCTCCAGCCGCCGCCGACCGCGCGGTACAGCGCCACCCAAGCCAAATGGCGCTCCAAGGCAACGTTGAGCAAACCGCTTTGGGCCGCCAGTGACACGCGCCGGGCGTCTTCCAGCTCGACCAAGTTGGCCAGACCTTGGTCATAACGCACTTGGGTGGCGGAGAGCGACTGCGCATAGCCCTCGCGCGAGACTTCGGCGTTGGCTTGGCGGGTTTCGGTGCTTTGGAGCTTGATTAACGCGTCTTCCACCTCGCGCACGGCTTGGCGCACTTGGGCGCGGTAGGTGGTCACGGCCTGCACGTATTGGGTTTCCGCCAGGCTGATGTTGGCCAGCCGTTGGCCCCCGTCAAACAGGGGCACGCTGAGGGCCAAGGGGCCAAATGACCACGTACTCACGTGACCGGTGGTGCTGCCACTGCTCACGCGCAACGCGCCCACCGAGCCGTTCAGGGTCAGGCGCGGGTAGCGCTGCGCCTTGGCGCTGCCCACTTGGGCGCTGGCCACTGCCACGTCGCGCTCGGCGGCAAACACGTCGGGGCGTTGTGCCAAGGTTTGTGCCGGCACAGATGCTATTGAAAAAGGAGCGGCTTGCGCAGGCTGTACAAAGGCTAGCGCCAGTTTTGTCCTTAAATTGGTTTCGTCCATGCCGGTGAGTGCGACCAAGGCTTTGGTGCCCAAGTCACAGCTTTCTTGCTGGCTGGTGACGCGGCTGCGTGCTTCGGCTGCGCTGGCACGGGCCAAAGCCGACGTGCCGGTGGCGGTAAACCCGGCGTTGGCACTGATCTCAGACAAGCGCGCGGTCTCGCCGCGAGAGGTCGCGTCGGCCTGCGCCACGCCCAGTAACTGCTGGCAGGTGGCCAAGCGGTAATAGCTTTGCGCCACTTCGGCCGCCACGGAGACGCGGGCGTTGTGCCACAGGGCTTGGCTGCCTTGCACGTTGGCAAGTGCCGCCTCGTTCACGGCCTTGTTGGCCCCCATCAAGTCCAACTCCCAACTGGCTTGCAGGCCCACGTTGGCGCTGGTGGCCGCCGGCACATTGGGCTGACTCACGCCCCGGCTCAGGCCGGCTGAGGCATTGGCTTGCGGCAACAGCGCGGCGTTGGCTGCCGCCTGATTCGCCCGGGCTTGGGCGATGCGGGTCATGGCTTGGGCCAAGGACGGGCTTTGGGCTTGGGCGGCTTCAATCAGCTCGACCAGCAAGGGGTCGCCTTGGCGTTGCCACCACAGCGCAAGTGACTGCACCTGGCCTTGGTGCGGCAGGGGCGCTTGCCATTGCGGCGCAAGGCGCGCGTCCACCTGCGTGGCCGGCATGGTGATGCTGCAGGCGCTTAAAGCCAGGGCAGCGGCGGCGGTGGCCAACAATCGAAAGGGATGGAGTGTCATACAGCGGGAGGGTTGGGGGTAGAGGGAGAGTGGGTGGGCTGGCGACGCTGTGCCTCTGCCGCCACCATGGCCAAGGCGTAGCCAATCAGGCGGTCGGTGTAGGCGTCAATGGCGTCAGCGCTGTTGATCACGTTGGGGTGAATACCGGTGTACACGTCGGAGGAGAGTTGCAACATCAAGCCCAAACCGGTGATGGAAAACGCCAAACGGTGAATATCATCGTCAGCCATGACCCCAAGATGACGGCACAAGGCGTCCACCAACCCCAGGTGCACGGGGGTGATGTTGTTCTCGATTTCGGCTTGCCACAGCCCGGTGGGTGCCAGCATTTCGCGCATAAAAAGCTTCACGCACTGGCGCGCCATGTCGCCTTGCTTGAGCTGCCCGGTCAGGGTGCGCAAGACGTTCTCAATCAGTTCACCCAAACTGGCGCCGTGGGCGGGTGTGAAGGGAGGATTGATGCGCGGGTCTTCAAACAGTGCGGTGTACAGGCCTTGCTTATTGCCAAAGTAGTAGCTGATGGCAGAGATATTGACCTGCGCCGCCAGCGCAATTTCTCGCGTCGATGTTTTGGCAAAGCCCTGGTCGGAAAACAAGGCCAGCGCGGCATCCAATAGGCGGGTGCGCGCTTCTTGCCCGTCTACGCGCAGTTCCTTAGAAAGCAAGGGGTCAGTTTTCATGACCCGGATCATACAACTAAATCAAACGTTTGATTTAGTTGTATGAGGTGGACGCCTTGTTCAGCATCGTCCTGCGGCTTGTTGCAATGCATTGCATGTTTCGCCGGCTCGGCTGGCGGGCTTGCCATTGCTTCCAGGACTCTGGCTACTGCCCCGGTTGGACCCATTTGTACCCACCTTGACGGTACAAATGGCGTCGGAATGGGGGATCTGTCCAAAGGACATGACCTTCTGAAAACCCGTGACCCCATACAGGTAGCAGGAGTAAGCCATTCCATCGCTGGTTTTGACGAGGTAGTTGATACGACCGCCGGTTTCCTCCGATGTGTCGCTGATGGTGAACTGGCCGACTGAGCGTCCAAGTGCTTGAGCGGTGCGCTTTTCTAGGCCTTCGCTGCTGAGGGTGGAGGCACATCCGGTCAGAAGTGCAAAGGCCGAGGCCATGGAGGCAATGGATCGAAAGTTCATGGAAATTTCCTTGGGGGTCGTTGAAAAAAATGGGTGGACAGACATCGGACGGGCGCGCGAAAGCCCCGCCTTGATCCAGCGATGAGTAGAAAGGGGGGGCGTGGCTAGATGTTCTTGCGGGCCACAATGAAGACGCGGATGTCCTTTTTGTTCATGGTGCCGTGTCGCTCGATCGATACGATCTCCATCCCTTGGCGGGTGATTGCCGACAGCAATGCATCTTCTTTGAAGCACAGCACGTGAGGTGCCTTACCGATCGCGCGCATGACTGGCAGCGCCACATACTGAATCAGGGAATTCAATTCGGCCACACAAGGCGTTTTGGAGATGAGCAGGCCGCCGGGCCGCAGGGCCTGCGCCGCAAGGGCCAAGGTGGCGTCCAAGTTCGTGACCAAATGGAGCACATTGAATGCCAGTGTCACGTCGAACTCACTTTGCCCAAACACCGGCGATTCCGCATCGGCTACCGCGAAGCTCAGGTTTTGCACTGCTTGAGCGGCTCGCTTTTCGTTGGCAATAGCGATCATGCGAGTGGAAACGTCGGTGGCCAGAAGGGTTTTGGTCAATGGGGCTAAGCGAAGCGCGGTTGACCCGGTGCCGCAACCGATCTCCAGCACCTCTTGATCTACGGACAACAAGGATTTCACGCGCCGAAGCGTGGCCTCATAGCCCGCCATGTCGGCAATCGCGTCTGCCGCATACTGCGTCGCAATACGGTCCCAAAAAAGGGCTTTTCGGGTGGCCGAGGCGTTAAGGTGAGTGTTGGACGAGCCGTTGGGGAGAGACGCGGTGATTGAGGGCATATGGGAGTTCAGCGGAGGGGTGAATGCGGATACGGAGGGATGATATCTATGCATAAGATCGCAGGGAATAGCGGAAAACTGCAGTGAACCTATACTTTTATGCATGAATAAACTTGATTGGAACCAGCTCAATGCCTTTCTTGAAACGGCCGAGACAGGCACGCTTTCGGCTGCGGCACGCAAGTTGGGCCTGACACAGCCCACTCTGAGTCGCCAAGTTGCCGCGATTGAGAAACGCATGGGGGTGACCCTTTTTGAACGTGTAGGCAAATCAATGGCCATCACCCCTACGGGGCTGGACTTGCTGGAGCATGCGCGCGCGATGGGCGCGGCCGCCCAAGCGCTGAGCCTGGCTGCCACGGGCAGCTCGCAAGCGCTGGCGGGTGTGGTGTCTGTCTCAGCCAGTGACATCGTGGCTGCTCTATTGGTGCCCCCGTTGGTGCGACGGCTGCGCGAACAGGAACCGGGTATTGCGATCGAGGTGATCTCGACGAATGCGCTAAGTGATCTGCAGCGACGCGAAGCAGACATCGCCATTCGCCATGTCAAACCGACGCAGCCTGACCTTATTGCCCGGTTGATCCGCGATGCGCAAGCCCATTTTTATGCCTCAGAGGACTGGGTCAAGGTTCATGGCCATCCGCGCAGTGCCAAAGAAGCGGCCGCGCTGTCCTTTGTGGGCTCTGACCGTTCAGGCCAGTACCTGAGTTATTTGCGCCAGCATGGTTTGCCTCTGAGTGAGGCGAACTTCAGTTGCTACGCAGACCACTCGGTTGCCCACTGGGCGTTGGTGCGCCAAGGCATGGGTGTGGGCGCCATGATGGATGAGATTGCCCTCGCCACGCCCGGTATCGTCCGGGTGCTTGACGATGTACCGCCCGTGCGGTTTCCGATCTGGTTGGTCACCCACCGAGAGCTGCGCACTTCGCGGCGGATTCAATTGGTGTTCGAAGCGCTGGCGCAAGGTTTGGCTGGCTGACGCCCAAGGTCTTGCTTGCCGACGTGCTTGGGTCGCTTGTGATGGGGCGACAGCGGTTGGTTTGGGATGCTTGCTGTGGGCGTGAACTTTCGATCATGGGCATCTGAAAAAAGAGAGGGCGTACAGCGCCTCTGTTGATGGTGATTGCGGGCCGTTGAGGCCTCACTTCAGCCTTTGCAATAACTCCACCGTTGGGTAGCCGTCCGCGGGCAAATGCAAGCTGCGTTGGTAGTCCCGAACGCCGCTGCGGGTGGCGGGGCCCATGATGCCGTCGGGCGTGCCGCTCTCAAAACCACGGGCGTTGAGGGTGGTCTGCAGCGCCTGTATTTGCGTGCGCGACAAGGCCTGTAAATCTCTCGGCCAAGGGGTTTGCACGGCTGCCCCACCGCTCAAGCGCTGGGCCAGCAGGCTCACGCCCAAGGCATAGCTGGTGGAGTTGTTGTAGCGCAGCAGGGTGCGAAAGTTGGTGCCAATCAAAAACGCCGGTCCGCGTGCACCAGCGGGCAGCAGCAGGGAGCTGTCGGTCAACGCGGGCAGCGGCGTGCCGTCCAGTGTTTGCACGCCCGCAGCAGCCCACAGCGCGGCGGTTTGCTGCACGTCAGAGCCGCCGTAATCAAAGTCGGGTGGCAAGCGCACTTCCACGCCCCAGGGCTGGCCGCGCTGCCAGCCGGAGCGGGCGAGAAAGTTGGCGGTGGAGGCGATCACGTCGGGCAGGCTGCTCCAAATATCGCGCCTTCCGTCGCCATCCGCATCCACCGCGTAGGCGAGGTAATTTGACGGCAAAAATTGGGTTTGACCCATGGCTCCGGCCCACGAGCCGATCATGTTGGCGCGCGCAATGTCGCCGTTTTGCAAAATCCTCAAAGCGGCCAGCAACTGGTCTTTGGCCCACGCCTCGCGCCGACCTTCAAACCCCAAAGTGGCCAAGGCGTCGATGGTGGGAATGGTGCCCATGAAGCTGCCGTAGTTGCTTTCCATGCCCCAGATGGCGGCAATGATGTCAAGCGGCACGCCGTAGCGCGACGGAACAGTATCCACTTGCCTTGGCAAGTTGCGCAACTGCGCTTGTCCGCGCGTGACGCGCTGGGGCGAGACGGCGGTGTCGAGGTAAGCCCACACGGTGCGGGTGAACTCAGGCTGCGCTTGGTCGGAGGCGATGACGTTGGGCACCAAGCGCACGTTGTTAAAGGCTTGGTGCAGGGTGGCCTCGGTGATGCCAGCGGCACGCGCCGTGGTGCTGAACTCGGCCACCCATTGCGCAAATGTGCTGGCCCGGGCGGGTACCGGTACCGGTGCGAGTACCGGCCCAGGTGCTAATGCTGGTGCTGCTGATGTCGGCTCGGGGTGGGCGAACGGTGCCGCTTGCACGACCGCAGGCAGCGCCTGCACCGCTGGGGCAGGAGCAGCGGTTGCGGCCGGCGCGGAGGTTTTGGGCGCCGCAGCGCAGCCAACCCCCACCGCCACCGTCAGCAGTGTGGGGGCAAGCCAGCGAGGGGCGGGTGGCAGTGAACGGGAAGGTGAGTTGTGCATGGCCTCATTTTCACCGCTGCGCAAGGTGGGGTTCAGCGCAATGCCACTCACCGAGTCGGGTGACGCTTTTGGCTCACCGAACCTGCCACTGTGGTGTTGAAGGTTACTTTGAATGTTGGCGGCTCACGGTGAACGCATCCCCGTCCAATACGCGGCCCCACCCGGCTGTTGTCCCCCTTTTCCCGCCCGGCGGGTTGACAGTGGGCGTTGCAGCGCAAGAATTGCTACATTTTTTGTAGTTGGTTGCGCAGGCCCGGTAAAGGCTAGCGGCTAAAAAGTCATTTAAGGCCTTGCGGGGCGAGATTGCAGAAACTTCAAGGTCTTGTTCATTCCCCCCCTCTCCCCCAACCCCTCTCCACCCCCGCCGGGGGGATCAGGGGAGCTCAACAGCCCTATTTGGCCAACGCTTTGTGCGGGGTGGCGTTCACGGGCAGACGCCAACATTCAAACTCGCCGGGAACCACGGGAGCCTGGGGCCACACTGATATTGCCTGCGTTCAGTTTGAAGGTTGGCGGCTCACGGTGAACTCAACCACTTCCAACACGCGGCCACATAGGGCTGTTGGCCCCCCTT
>JBAQDW010000093.1:0-2165 GCA_049286445.1 Rhodoferax sp.
ATGGAGTTCCAATGTGTCGTTCGTCATAGGGGGTTCTTTTATTCAATCACTTTGGGCACGAGAAACAGTCCGCGCTCCACGGCAGGCGCATTGCGTTGGTTCACCTCAATGTGGTTGGATTCACTCACCACGTCGTCACGCAAACGCAGCGCGATGTCGTGAATGATGGCCACCGGGTGCGCCAAGGGTTCAATGCCTGACGTGTCAACCGCGCGCATCTTCTCAACGATGTCGAAAAACCCGTTCATTTGCGTCAGCATGCGCTCACACTCAAGCGGTTGAAGTTCAAGCCTAGCCAAATTGGCGATGCGAGCGATGTCATTCAAGGTCAGGGACATGGCAGATTTTCAGTGGAAACCGGATGTAACACGCATGCAAAGAAGCGTGGCCGGTTGGGTTGTTCACAAGGGATGGGGTATTATCCCGCCTTTGGCTGAGCGCTTACAAAAGTGCCTTTTCTGGCCAAAATTAATCTAATTTGAACCCGTCAACCAGTGGTGGTGGCTCGCCGAAGTGCCAGCCATGCCCGAGAGGAAATTTAATGTTCGGAGCTTTTCGTCAGTATTTCTCCACTGACCTAGCCATTGACCTTGGCACAGCCAACACCCTCATCTACGTTCGCGACAAAGGCATTGTCCTGGATGAGCCCTCTGTGGTTGCCATCCGCCATGAAGGCGGACCGCAGGGCAAAAAGACCATCCAAGCAGTAGGCAAAGAGGCCAAGGCCATGCTCGGCAAGGTGCCCGGCAATATCGAAGCCATTCGTCCCATGAAAGACGGCGTCATTGCTGATTTCACGGTGACAGAGCAGATGCTCAAACAGTTTATCAAGATGGTGCACCCGCGCAGCATCTTCCGCCCCAGTCCTCGCATCATCATTTGCGTCCCCTGCGGCTCCACGCAGGTGGAGCGACGCGCCATCCGTGAATCGGCATTAGGCGCTGGCGCACGCGATGTGTACCTGATTGAAGAGCCTATGGCGGCGGCTATTGGCGCGGGCTTGCCGGTCAGTGAAGCCAGTGGTTCCATGGTGGTGGACATCGGCGGTGGCACCACCGAGGTCGGCGTGATCTCCTTGGGTGGCATGGTTTACAAAGGCAGTGTGCGGGTGGGCGGGGACCGGTTTGACGATGCCATCATCAACTACATTCGCCGCAACTACGGCATGCTGATTGGCGAACCCACTGCCGAAGCCATCAAGAAGAAAATTGGGTCGGCCTTTCCCGGCAGCGAAGTGCGTGAAATGGAAGTGCGTGGCCGCAACCTCTCCGAAGGGGTGCCGCGCAGCTTTACCATCTCCAGCAACGAGATTCTGGAAGCATTGACCGAACCCATCAACAACATCGTCTCTGCGGTCAAAAACGCGCTGGAACAAACACCACCCGAACTCGGTGCCGATATTGCCGACCGCGGCATGATGCTCACCGGTGGGGGTGCTTTGTTGCGCGATCTGGACCGCTTGTTGAACGAAGAAACCGGTCTTCCCGTGCTGGTGGCTGAAGACCCGCTGACGTGCGTGGTGCGCGGTTGTGGCCTCGCGCTGGAACAAATGGACCGTTTAGGCTCCATTTTCACCAACGAATAATCCTGGGACGCGGCGATGCCACTGGGTACGCTGGACGGGACTCCTCCCCCATTTTTTAGGCAAGGCCCCTCCGCCCTGTCTAAATTGATGTTCTTCAGCGCGTTGGCGCTGTTCCTGATGGTCGCCGACACGCGACTCCAAATTGCACAACCGTTGCGTGTCGCCCTCGCTACCGTGCTCTACCCCGTCCAATGGACTGTCATGCAACCCGTGATGTGGGCGCAATCGGGCGGTCAATATTTTGGCTCTCTCCAACAGGCCCAAGCCAAAGCAGAAACCGCTCAACGCCAACTCAGCTTGCAATCTCAGCGTGCCAACCAAGTGGAGCAATTGGCAATGGAAAACGAGCGTTTGAGACACCTGCTCGGGCTGCGAGAGCGATTGAGCACACCGGCGCAAGCCGCACAGGTGCTGTACGACGCCGCAGACCCCTACAGCCACAAAGTCATTGTTGACCGGGGTTCGGTTGATGGCATCGTTTCGGGCTCCCCAGTGCTGGATGAAAACGGCATTTTGGGCCAAGTGACGCGCGTCTATCCCATGATCAGCGAGGTGACCTTGATCATCGACCGCGACCAAG
>JBAQDW010000094.1:0-2726 GCA_049286445.1 Rhodoferax sp.
AAGGCGCAGCACCGGGGCATTTCACGGGCGGGCGCATTGTCAACATCGCCTCCATGGCGGGCTTGAAGGTGCTGCCGCAAATTGGCGCTTACGCCATGAGCAAGGCGGCCGTGGTGCAGATGACCAAAGCCATGGCGTTGGAATGGGGGCGCTTTGGCATCAACGTGAACGCCATTTGCCCGGGCTACATCGACACCGAAATCAACCACCACCACTGGCAAACCGAGTCAGGCCAAAAACTGATTCAAATGCTGCCCCGCAAACGCGTGGGGCAACCCAAGGACCTGGATGCGGTGCTGATGATGCTGTGTTCGGATGAGAGTCACTTCATCAACGGTGCCGTCATTGCCGCCGACGATGGCTTTGGAGTCTGACCGAAGCCGCCCATGATGTTGACTGGTATTTTGGCCGGACTGGCCGCTGGCGCCCTTTGGGGGGCGGTTTTTGTCGTGCCTCGCATGATTCCCGATGTGTCTTCGGTGGACCTCACCGCAGGGCGATTTTTGAGCTACGGTGTCATGGCGTCGCTGGTGATGGGACTGACCTGGCGCTCTCACACCTGGCCCACGCTGCGCCAAGCCTTGACGGCCTTGGGCATGAGTGTGCTGGGTGCCACGGCGTACTACCTGCTGTTGGCCTTGTCGATTCACCGGGCGGGTACCGAGGTGCCCACGCTGATTATTGGCACGATTCCCCTGTGGGTCATGTTGTTTGGCAAGCCCGCAGGTTTGAAATGGTCTGCCTTGCTGCCTGGCCTGGCGCTGACGGCGGGCGGCCTCATGATCATGGTCATCGCGACGCGTTCAGAGCTGAGTGCGGTGCCTTCCGCAGGCGACACCTTTTGGTGGGGTGTGGCTCTGGCCAGTGCGTCCATGGTGTGCTGGACGGTGTTTGCCATTCTCAATGCCGCATGGCTGAAGCGTCACCCCGAGATTCGGGCTTCTGAATGGTCTAACTGGGTCGGTATTGCCACCGGCGTAGGGGCGTTGTTGCTGTGGGGGGTCGCAGGTTCTCCACCCAATGAGCTTCTAGCCCTTGATGATGGTGCGCTGATAGCTATTATTTGTATAGCAACTGGTGTGGGGTCGGGGTGGGCGGGCAGCATTCTTTGGAACATTGCCAGCCAGCGCCTGAGCGCCAGTTTGTGCGGCCAGCTGATTGTGAGCGAGACCTTGTTTGCGTTGTTTTATTCTTTTCTGTGGGACGGCGCATGGCCGGGTGGTCTTCAGCTGTTGGCCGCCGGTTTGTTCACCTTGGGCATTCTGGCCTCAATCAGGGCGCACCGATGACGGTTTGGTCGACTCACAACGGGTTTGCTCGGCGGGTGCGTCCGTGGCTGGCGGCCTCCGGTTCCTTGAGTGCCCGGTTGGCGCAACACGGCACGCAGTTCAGGGTGCAGGTGCTGGACCAAGGCATGCAGCCCTTGCATGCGGACGAAGCCCGTGCGCTGGGTCTGTCAGGGCGAAGCACGGGTTATGTGCGCGAAGTGGTGTTGAGTGTGGATGGCATGCCGGTGGTGTTTGCCCGCAGTGTCACCAGTCACACCCACTCCCTCGGACCTTGGCGGGCCATTCGGGGCTTGGGCACGCGGCCGCTGGCCGACGTGTTGTTCAAGCGCATGGGGATTGCCCGCGCACCCATGGCGTTCGCCCATCTGACCCCCGCCAGCGGCTTGGCCCGGCATGTGGAAACCGCGTGGGCAAAGTCCACCGGCCAAGCCGTGAACGCAAGCGCTTTGCCCGCGCGTCGCTCGGTGTTCACACGGTATGGTGCGCCGTTGCTGGTGATGGAAGTGTTTGCCTCTGCACAGCACCCTTGGGGCTGGCCTAGTCCCCACCGGGTGGGTCGAAAACCCTATTTACCAAGGAAATAGCCATGAAAATCGAACTGCCAGCGCACAAAAAATGGGTGCACGACACCCGCATTGCCATTCGCTGGGGCGACATGGACGCCATGGGCCATGTCAACAACACGGTGTACTTTCGCTATTTGGAGACCTGCCGCATTGATTGGTTGCACGCCATTGGCTGCACCCCCAACCCGCAAGGTGAGGGGCCGGTGATCGTGAACGCTTTTTGCAACTTCTACAAACAGTTGGAGTACCCGGGTGACGTGCTGGTGAAGATGTATGTGAGCGACCCGGGTCGCACCACCTTTGAGACCTGGTGCACGATGGAGCGCGTGGACCAACCCGGCGTTGTTTACGCCGCGGGTGGCGCGACCACCATTTGGGTGGATTTTTTGGCACAAAAAGCCAAAGATTTGCCGGCCTGGGTGCGCACGCTGGTGCGTTAGTGGTCAGGCCAACGGGGTCGTTGGAAAGCGCTGACCCGCGATGACGGGGCTTCGGAATGGGTCGGGTGACGCGGCGCTCGCCCCACCTGCCTTGAGCTAACTTGAGCGACCTTGAGCGGCCTGAATCGGTGCAAGGTGATGAATGAAAACGGGCTCTGGCCCTTGCTAAACCTTCGCGAGTAGCTATTTTATTTGTAGCATTAATTCAACTTTTATCGTGATGACAAAAAAGAAAAAAACCGGGTTGGGCCTTGCCCGACGTTGCCGCCAAGGGCCTGTACCGCTGGGCCATCGACCCCCCTGCGACCAAAAGGGCCGCCAATAATGACGTCGCAATACGACAAAGGCCTGGCCACCCGCCAACGCGTGATGGGGGAAGCGTTTGTGGCGGCGGCGCTGGGCAAGGCCACCGCGTTCACCGCGCCGCTGCA
>JBAQDW010000095.1:0-6070 GCA_049286445.1 Rhodoferax sp.
CTATCTCAACCTTTCAGACGCTATTCAAGATGTGAGCGGCCAGACGCTTACGCTTCAGCGATGCGATGCGTTCAAGATTAGCGGTGTTTTAGGCCTGTAACCCTTGCTGAACTTGCGCAAGCAGCTATTAATTATGTAGCAATTCTTGCGCTGCAACCCTCACCCCTTCTCTCGCCCCGCCGGGCGGAAAGGGGGGCCAACAGCCGGATGTGGCCGCGTGCTGGAAGGCGATGAGTTCACCGTGAGCCGCCAACTTTCAAAGTGGCTATCAACATCTCGGTGGCAGGTCGGGTTGGCCGAAGGCGTCACCCGACTAAATAAGTGCTATTCACTTGCGCCTGTTTTAACTCGACAGAGAGCTATTGAATAAATAGCAACTCTATCCAACGGAGTTGACAATGCTCACGAGTGCTTGCCCTAGTTTTGTAGAACTCGATTGGCTTGCGCAACGGCTTCACTGTCCGCTGCGCCGACCAGTGCAAGCAACCTCATGTTGGAAATCAAGTACATGTAACGGGCCTGCGCCAGATCGCGCAAAACCAGGACGCGTTGTTGTTCGGCGTTCAATATATCAATCACGGTGCGACTGCCTGCCTGAAAAGATTTGCGGCTGGACAGCACAAGCTGGTCAGATGATCGCAAGGCTTGCTCAAGCGCTTTGATTTTGGGGATGTTTTCGCTGACACCTCGAAACTCTTTGTGCACGCGCATGACCAAGTCCCGCCGACCCGCTTCAAAAAGCTGTTCCGCACGCTCTTGACCCGCCAAGGTTTGCCGAACCTGTGAGTTCACATAACCACCGGCAAACAGCGGTATGTTGAGTTGTAAGCCGACGGACCTGTTGGTGTACCGCGAACTCGCGTTGGTAACGCTTTCGCTTTCGCTGTCTGACCACTGAGCGACGGCATCAAGGGTGGGGCGATGCCCAGAACTGGCTTTCTTTACTTCTTGCCGGGCTATTTCGATGCGGGCTTTGAGTGCTTGCATCTGCGGGCTATTGAGTTCGGCACGAGCAGACCAGTCTTCCAAGTTGTTGGGCTGGGGCGGTTGCAGTGTGAGGCTGGCAATGTTGAGCGTCGCGAGTGTTTCGATGGGTTGATTGACGAGTGACTCAAGCTGCTGGAGGGTGTAAGTGACGTTTTGGCGCGCCTCAATTTCAAGCGCAAGGCTCATGTCTAGTCGAGCTTGTGCTTCATCCACATCGGTGCGAGTGCCAGAGCCGGCGGTCAACGATTTTCGAGCGGCATCGAGCTGAGTGGTATAGGCTGCTTGTTGAGCAAGTACCAGTGCGAGCTGATCATGGGTGAGCATGGCTTCAAAGTAGGCGCTGCTGACACGCACAGCCAAATTTTGCTCTTCCAATTGCAGCGTGGCATCTGCGTCATCAATCTGGGCTTCGGCTTGTCGGTACTGAGCGACCAATTGGGGACGGTAGAGGGGCTGGCGCAGGGTGAGGGTCTGATTGCTACTGGGGTAACGAGTATGAGAGGTTTTCTCTGTACCAAAAGCGTTGGGGGTGACACTGGTGAGCCGATTGGCAGTGCGCGACACGCTGGCGTTGAGGCTGGGTAGCAACTGTGCCTTCGCTTGGGGCAGCCGTTCACGCTCGGCCATGGCGGTAGCGCGCGCCGCCAAAAGGGTCGCGTCTTGTTGCTGTGCAGCTTGGTAGGCCTGCAGCAAATCCATCGAATGGGCGGCCATGGACAGCCCGAGCAGGGCACTGCTCACGGCGAACCATTTGAAGGGGTTGTGTCGGTTTTTTGAGTTAGAGAGGTTGTGCATCAGGGTTCTCACTCTTCATTCATGGACGCAGCGATACGCTTGGTCAGGGGGTTCAGCAGGTAGGTGAGCATGGAGCGCTCGCCGGTGATGAACACGACTTCTACGGGCATACCCGGTTGCAATTGACGTTTGCCCAGTTTTTTGTAACCGTCTGCGGTCACAGCGACGCGAGCGAGGTAATAGCCTGCGCCGGAGTGCTGATCGACCAACAAGTCGCCCGAGATGGAGACCACTTCGCCTTGCACCACCAATTGCGGCGTGTGGGCAAACGATGAGAAGCGCACATCGACGGGCAAGCCTTTGGTAACGCGGTCAATCAGATGCGGCGCAACGCGCGCCTCAACCAACAGGGTTTGGTCTTCAGGCACGATGTCCATGAGCTTTTGGCCTGGGCCGATGACGCCGCCCACGGTCTGGAAAGCAAGACCAACGACCTGTCCTGTGGCGGGCGACTTGATGGCGATACGGCCCAAATCACCTTTAGAGACGCGGTACTTTTCTTCGTCGCCGGGGACTTCACGACCGACTTCGGCCAACTGGGCCTCCACCTCTTTGCGGTACTCTTGCTGGCGCACGATGATGCGCTGCTTGAGTTCGGCCACGGCCCGCTTGGCACGCACCGTATTGCCCTGCAATTCGACAATACCCGAGCTGGATTCGGACGCCATACGCTCCAATTCCAGCTGACGGTTGCGCGGGGCGTAACCTTCTTTCACCAGACCCCGGGTGTTGTTGAGTTCTTCGGTCAGCAATGCCTGCTGGTTTTTGCGGTTGACCAGCATGCTTTCGTAGGCTTGTATCAGGCCGAGTTGGCCTTGGATGCTTTCTTCAGTGGACTGCAAATCAGCGCGCAACGCCGCACGACGGGAGTCAAACAGCTGCTCTTGGGTGCGCACCACCTCGCGGATTTGCGGGTCTTGGCTGGCTTCCACCACATCGGGGTGAAAGGTGATTTTTGACAGGTTGCGTTGTTCGGCCAACAAACGCCCCTCCATGGCGCGAAGACCAACGTAGCGCTGGCGGGCACCTTCAAAGTTGGCGCGCGCTACCGCTTCGTCCAAGCGAATCAGAAGCTGCCCTTCCTGAACGTGATCGCCCTCGCCCACCAAGATTTCTTTAATCAGCCCACCGGTTAAATGCTGCACGGTTTTGCTTTTTGTATCCAGCGTGACCATTCCTTGGCCAGGCACCCCCTCGTCTAACGGGGCCAAACCGGCCCAGAGCAAAAAGCCCCCAAAGCCGATCCCCAGCGCCCACAGGCCAATGCGGGCCGAGCGTCCGGTGTGGGTTACCGTTTCTTTAGGAATAACGTCCGTGGCGTCCAAGGGGGAGGCGCTGGAGAGAGGGGTAGTATTTTGGGACATAGCAGGCTTCGCCTTAATAGACTCTACAAATAAAAGGAGGGCGCAGACTAGGCTGCTCCCAGCGCAGGTGCGCTGGTGGGGGGTGAGTTTGTGGCAGGTGCGGATGCCGGGGGCGCCGGCTTGGCAGCGGCTTGCAGTGCGGCAATGACCGCATCGCGAGGCCCGTCCGCTTGCACTTGACCGTCACGAAGCAACAGTATGCGGTCTGCCACGGACACGGCACCGGGGCGATGGGTGATCAAAAACACGGTACTGCCCTGCGCCTTGAGCTTTTGAATGGTTTGGTACAGCGCGGCTTCACCTGCGTCGTCCAAATTGGCATTGGGCTCGTCCAGCACCACGAGCACGGGGTTACCGTAAATGGCCCGGGCGAGGCCAATACGCTGGCGTTGCCCGCCGGAGAGCAAGTTACCGGCCTCACCAATGGAGGTGTCGTAGCCCTTGGGAAAACGCAAGATCATGTCATGCAATCCGGCGCTTTGCGCAGCCGCAATCACCTGAGCCGGATCCACTTTGCCAAAGCGGGCAATGTTTTCCGCAATGCTGCCCTCAAACAATTCAATGTCTTGCGGCAAGTAACCGATATGGGGGCCAAGCTCAACACGGTTCCAGCCCGAGATGGGCAGGCCGTCGATCAGCACGTTGCCCGATACATCAGGCCAAATTCCCACCATCACGCGCGCCAGCGTGGACTTGCCTGAGCCTGAAGGGCCGAGCACGGCGGTGACGGTGCCGCAAGGGGTGTTGAGGTTGATGCTTTTCAGAATAGGGGTCACCCGGCCTTCGGCGCTGGCCACCACGTTTTCAAGCGTCATTTGTCCTTTGGGGGCCACTCGCTTGAAGGCGGGGTCACGGGCCGGGTAGTCTTTCAGCAAAGTTTCCAGGCGATCAAAGGCCGCGCGCATGCCAATGAACTGGCGCCAGCTACCCACAATCATGTCAATCGGTGAGAGGGCACGGGTCATGAGTACGTTGGCTGCAATCATGCCGCCCGGTGATAACTGACCATCAATGACTAGCAAGGCACCAATGCCCAGCGACAAAGATTGCTGGGTGTAGCGGAGAAATTTGCTGATGGCCGTGAGGCGGTGGGTGAGATGCTGTGCGTCGCCATTGCGCGCCAAATGTGTTTGGTGGCGCTGGGCCCAACGCACTTGCAAGTTGCGCACCATGCCCATGGATTCAAGCACTTCGGAGTTGCGCAGCTTGCTTTGCAGAAAACTGCCTGACTCAGCGCCCGCTTTGGCGGCCGCCTCAGAAGGTGCGAGAGTGTGACGGTGACCAAACCAAGCCAATGACGCTTGAATCAGGGCAAACACAATACCCATCACGCCCAGCCAAGGATGCAAGAAGAACAGCACTGCCATGTAGATGGGCGCCCAAGGCGCATCGAAAAACGCGAAAACGCCGTTGCCGGTCAAAAACTGCCGAATCTGAATCAGGTCGCCAAAGGCGCGCGACGGGCTAGCACCAGACTGGCTCAGGCGAGCCTCAAAGCTGGCGTTAAAGACTTGGGTGCTGAGTTGCTCATCCAAGCGCAGGCCCGTGCCCACCAATAAACGCGAACGCATCCACTCGGCAAATGCCATCACTGCAAACAAGAATAGCGTGATGAGTGAGATTGCCAGCAAGGTGACCTCGCTCTGGCCATGGAGCACACGGTCATAAATTTGCAGCATGTACAAAGTAGGGGCCAGCATGAGCACGTTGGCGACCATGCTGAAGGCACCTACGATGACAAACTCGCGCCGAAATCCCCACAGGGTTTGGGTGAGTTCGCTGCGCAGGAAAAAGTCAGGTGTTTTCATTATTTAGGTGTCCATCAGACCGTCATCAAGCGGCAACGGGTGCAGCAGCCGCAGGTGCAGCCGGTTGGCGTGCTTGATTGGCGGCATCGTTCAACGCTTTGAGAACCTCATCACGCGGACCAAACATTTGGGTTTGACCGTCGCGCAAAACCAGCATTTTGTCGGCCACGCCGAGCACGCTGGTGCGGTGCGTCATCACCACAAAAGTGGTGCCACGCGATTTGAGCTGGGCAATGGCACTGGTCAATGCGGCGTCACCTTGCTCATCGAGACTGGAGTTGGGCTCATCCAACACCACAAAGGCGGGGTTGCCGTAGATCGCACGGGCCAGACCGACGCGCTGCCGCTGACCACCCGACAACATGGCACCTTCTTGGCCGACGGGATTGTCGTAACCCTTTGGCAACGCGAGGATGAACTCATGCAGCCCCACCGAGCGGGCTGCCGCCTCGACTTTGGCTTGATCCATCTCGCCGAAACGGGCAATGTTCTCAGCCACCGAGCCGTCGAACAATTCAACACCTTGGGGCAGGTAGCCCATATGGGGACCGAGTTCGTTTTTGTCCCACGTGTGAACGTCCGCGCCATCCAGTCGCACTTTGCCATTGGCCGCCGGCCACAAGCCGACCAACATACGGGCCAGAGTGGTCTTGCCAGAGGCCGACGGGCCAACCACGGCCAGCACTTCACCGGGTTGCAGCGCAAAGCTCACGCCTTTCAAAATTGGAGCCGGGGCGCCAGGCGCTCCCGCCACCAACCCTTCCACCAACAGGTGACCTTGTGGGGCAGGCAAGGGCATGCCCTGCGGACGCTTGGGCACTTGGGCCAGCAGGTTCTCCAAACGGCTGTAGGCATCACGCACATTGATCACCGCTTGCCACTGCGCCACGATCTGGATCAACGGTGCCAGCACACGCCCACCCAAGATCGAGCCCACAATCATGTAAGCGGCACCGCCATTGAGTTCATTGCGCAGCAACAGCCAAGCCCCTAAGCCGAGCAGCATCGAGCTGACAAAGTTTTGCAAAAATTTGGAAATGGCTTGGTAAAAACCAGCATGGTCAGACGCTTTGGCTTGCAGACCTAAAAACTCACGTTGTTTGTCTACCCATCGAC
>JBAQDW010000096.1:0-5797 GCA_049286445.1 Rhodoferax sp.
TACCGCCCAATGGTGTAGTTGCATTGGTCGCCCAAAATAGCCGCAACGACCAACAACCCAACCGCCAAAGGGTAGCTCATCAACCCAGCGCCACACAACGCCCCCACCACAAACAAGAGCGAGTCGCCGGGCAAAAACGGCATCACCACCAGCCCTGTTTCTACAAAAATGATCAGGAACAACAGGGCATACACCCACAGACCATAGCTTTGAACAAACACCTCCAAGTGCTTGTCCACATGCAAAATAAAGTCGATCAAAAAGGTGATGATTTCCATGGAGGGGGATTATCACGCGCTTGCAAAACCACCAAGCACAAACCCATACGGTGCAGTAGCTGCATGCGCCACCTGCACGGCCCCCCATACAGACAGCGTCAACAGTACATCAAGGATAATTTCACGCATGGACAAACTTCAACTTCGTGTCTTTAGAGCCGCTTTGATCGAAACCGACACGCCCATTGCGCCTGACGACCCAAAGTACGTTCCAGGCTTGCACGGAAGTGACGACGAAGATGTGATCCGTGCGCTGCTTGAAGAAATCTTGACCCGTCCTGCATTGGACAGCCACCTGTTCTATTTCAGTGGTCAACGAGGCACAGGCAAAAGCACCGAGTTGCGCCGACTGGAGCAATTGCTTTTGGATGAAAGCGCTCAGGTGATTCGATTTGACAGCCTGGACTTCATCACCGAGACGGAAAAGGTCACGGTCGAAAGCGTCTTGCTTCTGGTCACGGCGGGCTTGGCCGCATGGGCAGACACCCACTACCGCGAAAACTTCCTGAAAGCCAGTGCATGGACGCGCTTCTCGGATTGGCTGCAAACCGACGTGGAGCTCACAGGATTCACTGCACAGGGGCTCAACGTCAAACTCAAAGAGCAACAGGTTTCAGTCGCGGCAAAGATTCGCAGCCTATCGACCCCGCTGGAGTGGACGAAGAAGGTCCAAGAATTTGCGGGCGAAATTGTTGAATTCATCCGAAAACAAACCCGCCGAGAGCGAGTCGTTGTAATTGTTGACTCGCTGGAACGCCTGCGTGGTGTTTCTGGTGCCGAACAAGATGCCATGTTCCAGCACGTCATCACCACATTTGCGGGGGACTTTGACCGTTTGCGCGTTCCCGGCGCCAGCGTGGTGTATTCGGTTCCACCCTATTTGGCCTTGATGGCCGATGTGCGCAACTTCGTCAACTGCTTTGCTTTGGCGTCGGTGCGTGTGTATGGCAAACCCATCTCCAACGGCAACCCCACCGCCCATCGGCGTCAGCCTCGCCCTGAGGGTTTAGAGAAAATGCGCAGCCTCATCGACCGCCGTTACGCTGATTGGGGACAGGTTTTGAATGCGTCTGCATTGGACGAGTTGGCAAAAGCCTCGGGCGGTGACCTGCGCCACTTCATGCAACGGCTGGTGTCTGGTGTGGTGGGCAAAGCGCAATTTGCCCTAGACCGTGTGCCACTCAACGCGGGTGACCCGGTGCTCAACCAAGTCATCGACGAAAACCGGGGCGAGACCGAGCGCTTGACGGTGCAAAGCGAATGGCCCTTGCTAGCGGACATTGCGCGCACCCACAACGCCATAGCGGCCGACCGGGGCGAATCGCTGCGCACCTTGGCACGCTTGTTCGACACGCGTGTCATTCTGAACTACCGCAATGGTGCAGAGTGGTTTGATATCCACCCCCTGCTTTGGCCCCTGATTGACAAGCTCTATGAGCAGCCCGCTACTACCGCGTGAGTCGGCGTGGCAAACGCTAAGAGGCACGCTGGAGTGGGCTCAAGAATTTGGGCTGGTCTTCTTTTTTTGCAGTGATCGATTTGCAATTGAGGACTTGTTTAAAAGAGCCAATGACCTGATGCTGACTCAGGTGCGCCCCTTTCAACGCTTTGAAGCCAAACAGGCGGACTCCTTGGTCCCAGAGTTACTTCCCCTGGCCATCAATCCCACGCAAACCGATGTCGAGATGGGGATGCCCTTGTGGCTGGGTTTGGGCGGGCACACAGGTGACCCCGCTTGGGATCATGCGCGGCGAGAATTCTTGCAACGGCTCAATGAACGGCGCGCCACCATGGCCCGCGAGCACCACCGCACCGTCGTCTTGGTGTTGCCACTGGATTGGACTAAACAGGCCGCTGAAGCCGCGCCCGATCTATGGACCATTCGCCAGCCTTCGGTTTACCTCGACACAAGTGGCACCGCCCAAGCACTCCCCGCACAAACCCAGGAGACGGCACCCGTCCAGCCCACAGGCGAGTTGCCCGCCACCGTGTTGCGCTGGATGGCCGCCCGTGACGGCCGCCAAGCTCCACTCTCACCTTGGAGCGCGACGCAGGCGGCCGAAGCGGCGTTGAAAACGGGCCACACCGAGTTGGCTTGGGTAATTGCCCAAGCGACTGTTGATCAGCTTAGGGGCCAGATGAAAGAACGCGGAGAAACGCCTAAAAGTCTTCGTGATCTTTCCATCTCCATGAGCCTACTGGGCGATGTGGCCCACGCACTGGGGCGACTGGATGAGGCCCAACTGGCCTACCGTGAGAGCGAGGCGCTTCACCGCGCCTTGATCACTGACTTTGGCAAAACGCCGGAGCGCCTGCGTGATCTCTCCATCTCCATAAACAAGCTGGGCGATGTGGCCCACGCACTGGGGCGACCGGATGAGGCCCAGCTGGCCTACCGCGAGAGTGAAACGCTTGACCGCGGCTTGATCAGCGACTTTGGCAAAACGCCGGAGCGCCTGCGCAATCTCTCAGTCTCCGTTGGCAAACTCGGCGATGTGGCCCACGCGCTGGGGCAACTGGATGAGGCTCAGCTGGCTTACCGTGAGAGCGAAACACTTCGCCGCGCCTTGATCAGCGACTTCGGCAAGACACCGGAGCGCCTGCGCGATCTCTCAGTCTCCGTTGGCAAACTCGGCGATGTGGCCCGCGCACTAGGGCGATTGGATGAGGCCCAACTGGCTTTTGAGGCGGCGATTGATGTTGCCACCGAGTTGGTGGAGGCCTACGGTGAAACAGGCAGTGCACTGGATATGCTGGCATCCAGTGAAATGAAACTCGGGTTGACCTTGGCACAGCTTGACAGGATTGATGAGGCTGACCGCCATTGCGCACGCGCGCGCCGTTTGTACCAGCGTCTGGTGCATGTGTTTCCCCATGAAAGCCGCTGCAAAGCGGCTTTGGCTGAACTGCAAACGCTTGAATTGGCAGCCTTGAGCAAAGGCGATAACTGACCAGAAACGCCAGAAACAACAAAGGTTGGGGCTTTTAAAGCAGGTAAACACCACCCACACGACGCCTCTATCGCCAATAGTTAAATGAAACTCAGAGGAATGAAGGGGGACGCCAGACGCCCGTGGGGCCGGTCGACTCATGAAACATATTCAAAAAACCATCAAAGCACGCATGGCGGGCTTCTACTGGCTCAGCTCTGGCGACGCTGCTTCCCTAAAATGCAGCAGTGAACGCCCCCCTTACCCCCTCCCCCCGCCGCCCCATTCTTGAACTCCCTGACGAGCTGATCAGCCAAATCGCGGCTGGCGAAGTCGTGGAGCGCCCCGCTTCGGTGGTGCGCGAACTGGTGGACAACGCGCTGGATGCTGGCGCCACGCAGGTCACGGTGCGCCTGCTGGCCGGTGGTGTGCGCTTGATCTCGGTCGAAGACGACGGCGCAGGCATCGTGCGCGAAGAACTGCCCATTGCGCTCAAACGCCACGCCACCAGCAAGATTCGCGACCTCACGGAGCTGGAGTCGGTGGGCACCATGGGGTTTCGAGGCGAAGCACTGGCCGCTATCAACTCCATAGCTGATTGCGCAATACTATCTAGGGCTACAGGCCAAAACAGTGCTTATCTTCTGGAAGGACGCACGGGTGAGCTTCGCCCCGTGGCGCGCAGCACCGGCACCACCGTCGAAGTCAAAGAACTGTTCTACAGCACCCCGGCGCGGCGCAAATTTCTCAAAACCGACGCCACTGAGTTGTCGCACTGCATTGAGGCCGTGCGCCGCCACGCCTTGGCCCGCCCGGATGTGGGTTTTGCCATTTGGCACGAGGGCAAGCTGGTGGAGCAATGGCGTCGCTGCCCTGAAGCCACCGATACCCCGCAGCCTTTAGGCCACGCCAAAGCCCCGCTGGGCCAGCGCCTGCATGACGTGTTGGGCATGGACTTTATCGACCAGTCGGTGGTGGTGGATTACCGCACCAGCCACAGCCGCCCTGAGTCCACGACCCAAGTGCGGGTTTGGGGCCGCGCCGGCATTCCCGACGCCGCGCGCTCGCGCGCGGACCAGCAGTTTTGCTATGTGAACGGCCGCTTTGTGCGCGACAAAGTACTCACCCACGCGGCCCGCAGTGCTTATGAAGACGTGCTGCACGGCCACCGGCAACCGGTGTATGCGCTGTACATCGAGATTGACCCGACCCGGGTGGACGTGAACGTGCACCCCACCAAAATCGAGGTGCGTTTTCGGGACAGCCGCGAGGTGCACCAAGCCGTGCGCCACGCCGTGGAAGACGCCTTGGCCACGCCGCGTGCCGGACTGGCGGCAGCGGCGACCGCCTCGTTGGGTACAGAGGACGCGCAGGGCTCACTCACAGGCGTCAGTCAAGAGGTTTATGCATCCAATCGGCCTCTGGCCCCGATGTACTCTGCGCAACCCGCTATGAATTTTGATAATCCAGGTGGCCACCGGGTCAGCGATCTGGGTGCCTTGTGGCAACCGTCTGTGTCCGCGCCAACGGCCCAAGCCAGCCTCCACGAGGCCGGTCACCTCCGCCCGGTTGATGCACCGCTGCCCGACCAGCCCTGGCCGTTGGGGCGCGCCCTGGCGCAACTGCAAGGGGTTTACATCCTGGCGGAAAACGCGCAGGGGCTGATCATTGTGGACATGCACGCCGCCCACGAGCGCATCGTGTACGAGCGGCTGAAAAACCAACTCCATGAGCGAGGCCCCAACGGCAGCGCCTTGCCGGGCTTGCTCGGCCAACCGCTGCTGATTCCAGCCACCTTCGCGGCCACCCCCATTGAGATCGCCACCGCTGAGGCACATGCCGGCACCTTGGGCACGCTGGGCCTGGAGATCACGCCGTTCTCCGCCAAAACGCTGGCCGTGCGCGCCGTGCCCAGCACCTTGGCCAAGGGCGATCCGATTGAACTGGCCCGCAGTGTGCTGGCCGAACTGAGCCAGCACGAGGCCAGCACCGTGATTCAACGCGCGCAAAACGAGTTGCTGTCCACCATGGCCTGCCACGGCGCGGTGCGCGCCAACCGCAAACTGACGCTCGATGAAATGAACGCCCTGCTGCGCCAAATGGAGTCCACCGAGCGCTCCGACCAGTGCAACCACGGCCGCCCCACCTGGCGGCAAATCACCCTGAAAGACCTGGACGCGCTGTTTTTGCGCGGGCGATAGCCCTGATCCGCGCTCAGTGCGCGTGCCAATGAGGCGCGTCCGGCAGGTGCGGGTGCGCCTGTCGCCAGGTGGGGCGATGGGGCACCCCGCGTCACTCCACCACCCCAGCGCCCGCGCGGCGACCTGTCACCCACACCGCCGCACCCAGCAAACCCATCACACCCGTCAACGCCGCGATCACAGCGCTGGGGTCGGTCTTGGCGGCAAACAGCCCCACCGCCAGGCCCGCTGCGGGTTGCGAGAGGTTGTTGAGCATGATGACCACACCGGTGGTTTTGCCGTAGTCACCGGGGGGAATGATGGCTTGGCGCAGGCTGCGCACGTAAACGCTGAACATTTTGTCAAACCCAATCACCAGCACAAAGCCCAGCGCGTAAAGCCACAAGGC
>JBAQDW010000097.1:0-9017 GCA_049286445.1 Rhodoferax sp.
CCGCATTTTTGAAGGCTTCACCCAGGCCGAGGCGTCCACCACACGGCGGTTTGGCGGCACCAGCTTGGGCTTGGGCATGAGTCAGCAACTGGTGGCATTGATGGGGGGTGAACTGCAAATGCACAGCACGCCCGGCCAGGGCAGCTGTTTTTTCTTCACCCTCACGCTGCCAATTGGCGACGCCCCGCCACCCAAGCCGCACGCCCACTTGGCCGCCCAACCCAACGCTCCCCGCGTTTTAATCATTGACGACCACCCCACGGCCAGAGCGGTCTTGCAGCGCACCTGCCGGTCTTTGGGCTGGTCTGCTGACACCTGCGAGGGCGGTGCGCAAGCGCTGGCGGCCCTGCACACCGAAGCGGTCAGGGCCGCCCCCTACCAAGCGATTTTTGTGGACTGGCGAATGCCCGGCATGGACGGGTGGCAAACGGTGCAACGCCTGCGTGAGTCCGATGACATAGCAAAAACCACGGTAATCGCCATGGTCACTGGCCATGGGCGGGACAGGCTGTTGAAGCGCAGTGAAGCCGACCAAGCCTTGTTGGACGATTTTTTGGTCAAACCCGTGACGGCAGCGATGCTCCAAGACGCCCTCACCCGCAACTCAAGTGCAAGCCCACGCCAGCCGATGGTTGCCACTGCAGGTCAAGGCCCCGCGCCTGACTGCCATGCGCTTGCTCGTGGTGGAAGACAATTTGAACAACCAACAAGTGGCGCGCGAACTCCTGCAAGGCGAAGGCGCCCTCGTGCAAGTGGCCAACGACGGGCAGGCGGCTGTGGCGGCCATTGTCCGCGCCCACCCCCCGTTTGACGTGGTGTTGATGGATTTACAAATGCCGGTGATGGACGGGTTTGAGGCGACGAGCATCATCCGCGACGACATGGGGCTGCGCGATCTGCCCATCGTGGCCATGACCGCCAACGCACTCCACTCTGACAGGCACGCTTGCCTGGCGGCGGGCATGAACGAGCACGTTGGAAAACCTTTTGACTTGACCAAACTGGTGGACGTGCTTCGTCGGCAAGCCCAGTGGCCCGCCCTCACCGCCCCCAGCGAATCAGCGCCCCTGCCCCTGCCCGAAACGGTGCGCCACGCCGCGGCAGCGGCCCAGATCGATATTGAGGCGGCCTTGCACCGGTTGGGGGGAAACCAGCCGCTGTATGAAAAACTGTTGGCTACCTTTGTGCATGATTTGCGCCCCATGCCAGGGGAGTTAAAGGGCTACCTCGACCACGGGCAAACCGAGCGGTCAAGCCGCTTGATCCACACCTTGAAAGGTCTGGCCGCCACGATGGGGGCGTTGCCCTTGGCCCAAGAGGCTGCCGCTGCTGAAAAAATGGGGGAAGACGACGCCGGCTCTGCCGATGTCACCCGGGCCACTGAGCGGGTGTGCGCAGCCATTGATGCCGCTTTGCCGGGCCTGGAGGCGGTGTTGAGCGCGCTGCAGCAAAGCGACCACCCTGCCGCCCAGCCCACAAGCGCCACCTTCGCGGCATCTCCCGACAACCAAGCGCTGCAAGCCGCGCTGCAACGTCTGCTAAAGCACCTGAAAAACTCGGACATGGCCGCCCTTCACGCCATGGACGAGGTGCAGCAAGGGTATGAAGGCGCGCCCGGTGAACCCTTGAAACCGTTGCAATCTGCCATTGACCACTTGGACTTTGCCAGCGCGGTGCCGCTGTGTGAGGCGCTGTTATCACGCCCCCTCGACACCCCTTGACCGCGCACCACCCTGCCAGTGACCACTTGATACCGGGCCGTGTGCGAATGGCATTTGCACAAGCGCCAAGCGGGCGGTTTCAGCGCTACCCCATGCGTTTCGGATTGTGGGTGTTTTCGGACTGTAGCCCTTGCTGTACCTGCGCAAGCAGCTATCAACGATGTAGCAATTCTTGCGCTGCAACCCCCACTCTCACCCCCAACCCCTCTCTCGCCCTGCCGGGCGAGAAAGGGGAGCTCAACAGCCCTATGTGGCCGCGTGTTGGAAGTGATTGAGTTCACCGTGAACCGCCAACATTCAAACTGGCCTTCAACAGCCGTATGTGGCCGCGTTTTTAAAGATGGGGCGTTCACGGTGCCCGGCCAACCTTCAAACTGAACGCAGGCAGCGTCAGCAGTTACTGGAGTCCCACACTCGGGAGGTTCCCGGTGAGTTTGAATGTTGGCGTCTGCCCGTGAACGCCACCCCGCACAAAACGTTGGCCGAATATGTTTGTTGAGCTCCCCTGATCCCCCCGGCGGGGGTGGAGAGGGGTTGGGGGAGAGGGGGGGAAAGAACAAGGCTTTGAAATTTCTGCAACTTGGTTCCGCAAGGCCTTTGAATGACTTTAATGCCGCTGGCCCTTGCCACACCTGCGCAAGCAGCTACCGAAAACATAGCATTTTTCACGCTGCAACCCTCATTCTCACCCCGCCGAGCCGGGGGTGACAACAGACGGATTTAGGCGCATGTTGAAAGGGCATAAGTTCACCGTGAGCCGCCCCCTTTTAAAGAAACCATCAACACCGCAGTGCCAGGTTGGGTGGGCCCAATGCGTCACCCGACTCAGTACGTCGTGCGCCAAAAAATCGACCCAGACAGACAGATTTCAAAGTCGCTTTTAGGGGCCGCATTGGACGCCATGGGCCCGCTTTTGTGGTGGCAAGTTCTTTCGCAGGAATCGCTTAGGCCGCGTTGACCGGCGGTGCTAAACCATGCGCCAACCGCTACCATTGCACGCTTGCCCTACCGCGCTGCCCTGCGCCTTAACCTCTCAAGAGCTGCCCCGATGCCTGCAACCGAACTTTTTGTGACCTCCGCTGGCAAAGTGGGGGAAAAAGACATGCTGATTCCCACCGGCCAACAAGGCGCGTTTTACCCCCACGTGCAAGACTGGGTGACGGCCAAGCTCAAGGCGAAAACACCGGTCAAAGACATCAGCAACGCCGTGTTGGTGAAGGGCGTTAAACAATGGGCGGTGTTTGAGGAAAAATCAGGCGCCAAGAAAGTTCGCACGGTGTTTCAGATCACCTGAACCCTTCGCCGCCCTTCATCCAACCTTCTTTGATGCACCCCACGATGACCCCTCTTATTCGCCTGGAACTGCCCACCCCCGAGGGCCTGACGCTCAAGTCAGCGCGCTTGGCCGCAGGGCTCAGTCAAGTGGAAGCCGCTGAATTGATGGGTTACCCGGTGCAGCCGGGCAGCCGAGGTGGGTTGCAGTCGCGAACTTGGCAGGCCTTGGAGAGCGCCACCGATGCGCGCAACATGCCAGCCCCTGTGTTCGCCCTGTTTTTGCTGCTGACCCATCAGCACCCGACCCACGCCTTGGCCGCAAAGGTGCCCCCAATGACGGGGGACGCAGCCCAAGACGCTGGGCCGCTGTAAACCCG
Source organism: Rhodoferax sp. (assembly GCA_049286445.1). Lineage (GTDB taxonomy): Bacteria > Pseudomonadota > Gammaproteobacteria > Burkholderiales > Burkholderiaceae_C > Rhodoferax. Next base: position 3,374 of record JBAQDW010000097.1, read on the forward strand.
AGAGGGTTCATCAGGCGCAGCTGTTGCGCTCAGCGCAATGCGCGGTGGTAGCCTTTCAAAATCAGGGCGGACAGTTTCAAGGGCGCATGGCGTATCCACGCCGGCAGCCACTGGGGTGAGTTGAGTGAAAAGCGCGTGGCCCAGCGCGTGTAGGGCCGAAGCCACTGCGTGGCTTTTACAAAACGTTGTTTGTCCATCATGGTCTCAGTTGAAAAATGGGGGGCATCAGGGATCAGTCAGGCCGGAAAATGACCCCGCCACCGACCCCTTGCCATGGCAATCAGTATGACCTCTAAAGCACAAGGGACGCTGGCCCATCCCCAGCGGCCGGCGTTCTGGTGTTGCCAGCAATGAATAAACCCCGTTAATTTGCTATACAAAACAGAGCTGCTTGCGCAGGCAGGGTATGGGCTAGAGGCCTAAAACACTTGTATTTTTGTGACGCGTCACAGGGGCCATTTTTTTATACACCGGGTACACCAGATACACCGGGGGCGTGAGGCTGCGCGAAGCCGATCCACGTTGAGCGGCCTGCATCAGGGTGCGGTTTTGTTGCGCCGGCCAGGCGTCGCCAGACGCGTCGCTCACTTGGGGATGAGCTTGAGCATGTTCTCCAGGTTCAAGTTCAAGCGGATTGAACTGGCCACCAACGTGGCTTGAACGGCCACCGCGGGTTTGGCGGTGTCATGCAAGCGGGGTTCGGCAATGGGGTCTTCATTGCGGTTGATCACGCTGGCCACGATGGGCTCGGTGGGTTTGATGCCCCGTCGCATCACAATCGCGATTTCTCCATTGGCCAATTTGACGTAAGTGCCGGGCGGGCTGACGCCCAAAATTTTGACCAGCGCAGTGCCCACCTGATCGAGCTTGGGCCCCCCGGTTTGCACCACCACCGAGTGCACCGAATCACGGGCTGTGCGCCCCATGCGCGATTTGCGCGGACTCATGGCGGCGGTGTATTTGTCCACCGTTTGCAAAATTTTGATCAACCGCTCAGTCAAGGGCCAGTCTGCCAGTGACTCGGGGCCGGACACGGTGGCATGGTGCTGCTCCACCACCTCCAGCCAAAGTGAATCGGTCACGCCCGCGCTGACCAACGCTTGCCGACCCGCGCTGCCGTGCGCTTCGATTTCCCGGCGCTGAATCACGGTGACCGGCTCTTTTTGCAGCGCCAATTGGTCTTGCAAGCGCGTCATGGCGACGTTCATGGTCAGGGCCGCGCACACCAAGCTGCAGCCCTGCGCTTCGTCCAGTTCAAACAGGCCCACCAGCGATTGCACCAAGGCGGCGCACAGCAAACAATGGGTGACGCTGTAATTTTGAAATTGGGTAATGGCGCGGTTGAAGAGCAGAAACTGCGACGCCGCGGGCTCGCGCGCCATCAGCAGTTGAATGTTTTGCGCCAAGCCGCGAATTTTGGCATCAAACTCAGGCGTGGTGCTCACGCTGGCCAACAGCCCGCCCAACTTGGATTCCACCGTGCCCCAGCGCTCCACGAGGGTGCCCACGATCACCTCGTTGGGTGAATGCTGACGGTCCACCGTCATGTATTTAGAAAAGTCTTTGATGGGAGCGCCCACAAGATTCAGGGCGGTGATGCCCGACATCATGATGCGAACACCGTCTTCAGACTCGTCAATCTCGACAAACAGTTTGCTTCGGCTGCGCAGCCCATTGAGCTGCTGCGCGGACTCAATGCGGTGTCCTTTGGCCAACAACACCAGCCCTTTGTCGTCGCGCAAGGTGTAGGCCAACGACATTCCCAGGGTCAGCTTGTCTTTTGAGAGCTCAATTAAATCCACGGTTTATTTACATTTCATTAATGAGGTGGGGGTCGGGCCGGGCAGTTCCGTTGAGGTGGAGCCAGTGGAATGCACTGAATATAGGGGAATTTATTCCCAACGGGCAGAGTTCTTTCAATACAAAACCACCTGCCTGCGCTTTGGTCGCAGAATGAGGCGTTACCGCAACCCACCAGGAGAAGCAACGATGGCTATTTCACATATGAACTCGGGCGAGCCTATTCGCCTCATGCCGTTTGGAAAAACGATCGACGGGGAGCGCTCTGTGGCTTTGTTTAAAAGCGAGCAGCTGGAAGTCATCCGGCTCGTGCTCAGCGCAGGCAAATCGTTGCCTGCGCACAGCGTGCCGGGTGAAATCACCCTTCAGTGTTTGGAGGGCAGCCTTGAAGTGAGCGCAGAGGGCCAGGTGCACACCCTGCTTGCCAACCATCTGATGTTCTTGGCCGGTGGCGTGGACCATGCCGTGCTGGCGGTCAGCGATGCCACCGCCTTGCTCACCATCGTGTTGCCCCGCTAAATCAAGGCGCGACAGCGCCTGCCCCTCATTTTTTTCAATCGCACCCGTGCATATTTCACGCGCAGTGCGGCGCGTAACCTTTAACATGCAGGCAACATTTAAGGAGCCTGCATGTCGGTGATCACCACAGTTGAAGATTTACGTGTTCTCGCGAAAAAGCGGGTGCCTCGCATGTTTTACGACTACGCGGACTCGGGGTCCTGGACCGAGAGTACTTACCGCGCGAACTCGGACGAGTTTCAGAGCATCAAACTGCGCCAGCGGGTCGCAGTGAACATGGAAAACCGCAGCACCACCACCACCATGGTGGGGCAAAAAGTGGCCATGCCGGTGGCCATTGCCCCGGTGGGTTTGACGGGGATGCAAAGCGCGGACGGTGAAATCAAGGCGGCCCGGGCGGCTGAAAAATTTGGCATTCCCTTCACGCTGTCCACCATGAGCATCTGCTCAATCGAAGACATTGCACAGAACACCCAAGCGCCGTTTTGGTTCCAGCTCTACATGATGCGTGACCGTGACGCAATGGCGGCCATGATCGAGCGCTGCAAGGTGGCGCGTTGCAGTGCCTTGGTGCTGACGCTGGACTTGCAGGTCATTGGCCAGCGCCACAAAGACCTGAAGAACAAGATGCGTGCCTCGGTGGTGCCAACGCTGGGCAACATCGTCAACATTGCCACCAAGCCACGCTGGGTGCTTGGCATGATGGGCACCAAGCGCCACACTTTTCGCAACTTGGTCGGTCACGTGAAATCGGTGAGCGACATGGCGTCGCTGGCCTCATGGACCAACGAGCAGTTCGACCCCACCCTGTCCTGGGCTGATGTAGCCTGGGTCAAAGCGCAGTGGGGAGGCAAGCTGATTCTCAAAGGCATCATGGACGTGGAAGACGCCCAGCTGGCCGTGGCCAGTGGGGCGGATGCGATCGTGGTGAGCAACCACGGGGGGCGTCAGCTTGACGGCGCACCGTCGAGCATCGCCGCCTTGCCAGCCATTGTGGCGGCGGTGGGCGACCAGATTGAGGTGTGGATGGACAGCGGTATTCGCAGCGGACAAGACGTGCTCAAGGCCGTGGCACTGGGCGCACGCGGCACCATGATTGGCCGCGCCATGGTCTATGGGCTGGGGGCAATGGGTGAAGAAGGGGTCACCAAGGTGCTGCAAATCATCCACAAAGAGCTGGATGTGACCATGGCGTTTTGCGGTCACACCAACATTAACACCGTGGACAAAAGCATCTTGCTACCCGGCACCTACCCCATCTGATGGACCAGGTGGGCGCTCACAGGCGCATCAGAGCGCCTGACTCACCAGCTTGAAGTCGGCGTCTTCTGCAAACGGCTTCACCCCAAAGCCCAGGCTCTTCATGAGCTTGAGCATATTGGGGTTGTTGGCCAGCACCAGCCCTTCAATTTCTTCCAGCCCTTTTTCGCGAGCGAAGTCCATGATGGACAGCATCAGCCGTGACCCCAAACCCTTGCCCTTGAAGTCGTCTGAGACCACCAGCGAGAACTCGCAGCTGGTGCGGTCCGGGTTGGTGATGTAGCGTGACACCCCCACAATACGCGCCGACTCGGTGGCCGCGCCATCGGCCCCCACGCGCCGCTCTCGGTACACCGCCACCAACGCCATTTCGCGGTCGTAATCAATCAGCGTGAAGCGTGACAGCATGGTGGCCGGCAACTCCTGCATGCTCGACACAAACCGGAAGTAGCGGCTCTCGGGCGAGAGCTGGCGCACAAAGTCTTGCAGCATCTGCGCGTCGTCGGGGTGAATCGGGCGCACCGTGTACTCCCCGCCCCCCAACAACGGCCACACTTGCTCGTGCTGGGAGGGGTAGGGAAGAATGGCCAAGTGGTTGTAGTTGCGTGCGGACGGGGGTGCGTTCTCCACCACAATGCGCGCGTCCACCGCCACCGCGCCGCTCTCATCGACGATGATGGGGTTGATGTCCATCTCGCGCAATTGGGGCAGTTCACACACCATCTCGGACACGCGCAACAAGACCTGCTCCAACGCGTCCATCTTGACCGGCGGGGCACCCCGCCATTCACCCAAAATGTCGGCCACACGGGCGCGCTGAATCAGGCTGCGGGCCAAAAACTGGTTCAAAGGTGGCAGCGACATGGCGCGGTCGTTCATCATCTCGATCATGGTGCCGCCCGCGCCAAACGCAATCACGGGGCCAAAGGGGTCGTCCGTGACCAGCCCGATGTAGATCTCACGCCCGCGTTTCTTGGCGGACATGTTTTGAATCGTCACGCCGTTGATGCGGGCCTTGGGCATCAAGCGGGTCACGGTTTGAATCATGTCGGTGTAGGTGTCGCGCACACCCACGGCGTTGAGCACATTCAGCGCAACGCCCTGCACGTCTGATTTGTGGGAAATATCTGGCGAATCAATCTTGAGCGCCACCGGAAACCCGAGCTGGGTGGCAATCATGATGGCTTCGTTCACGCTGCGCGCCAAGATGGTGCGGGTCACGGGGATGTGAAATGCGGCCAGCAAGGCTTTGGACTCCATCTCGGTCAGCACCTTGCGCCGCTCGGCCAGCACGCTTTCAATCAGAATGCGAGCGCCCTCCACGTCAGGCTTGGCCAAATTGGTGAGCGGCGGCGGCGTTTGCTGCAGCAGTTGCTGGTTTTGGTAGAAGGAGGCAATGTTGCCAAAGGCACCCACCGCCGCCTCGGGCGTGCGAAAAGTGGGAATCGCGGCGGCATTCAAAATGGCGCGCGAATCACCCACCGTGGCGTCGCCCATCAAACAGGTCAGCAGGGGTTTGGATATTTTTTTATTTGACTCGGCCAGCGCGCTGGCGATGCCGCTGCTGTCGGTGCCAATCTTGGGCGAATAAATGGCCAGCACCCCGTCCACCTGCGGGGCTTTACCCGCCAACTCCACGGCCGCTTTGAAATGCTCGGGCCCTGCGTCTTCAGAAATATCAATCAAGTCACACAGCGACGCCAAGGGCGGCAGCATCGGCGCCAGCTGTTTTTCTTGCGCCGGCGTCAAGCACGCCAGTTGCAGGTTAATTTCGCTCACCCAGTCAGCCGCCAGCACGCCTGGGCCACCGCCATTGGTGACAATCGCCAAACGTCGCCCCACCGGGCGGTACCGCGAAGCCAGACACTTGGCCGCCGAAAACAGCGCCACAAACGAGCGCACCCGCACCGCACCGGCCCGGCGCAGCGCCGCGTCAAACACATCGTCGCTGCCCACAATGGTGCCGGAATGCGTGAGCGCGGCCCGGTTGCCCGCCGCTTTTCGGCCTGCTTTGAGCACCACCACCGGTTTCACATTGGCCGCTGCCCGCAGTGCACTCATGAAA
>JBAQDW010000098.1:0-16188 GCA_049286445.1 Rhodoferax sp.
TGACCTGCCTTTAGAAAGACCCCATGTCCCAGCTTCCTGCACCTTTGAACCAGTTGCCGTTTCCGGTGATTGGCTCGCCCCTTTTCATTATCAGTAACCCCAAGCTGGTCATTGCGCAGTGCATTGCTGGCGTGGTGGGGGCGATGCCATCGCTCAACGCCCGTCCGGCCGAACTGCTGGAAGAGTGGTTGATTGAAATCACCGAGGCCTTGGCCGCCCACAACCAAGCGCACCCCGATGCCTTGGCAGCACCGTTTGCCATCAATCAAATCGTGCACAAGAGCAACGAACGCCTGGAGCATGACATGGCCTTGTGCGTGAAGTACAAGGTGCCCATCATCATCACCAGTCTCGGTGCGCGCGAGGACATTAACGCAGCAGCCCATGCCTATGGCGGTGTGGTGTTGCACGACGTCATCAACAACAAACACGCCCACAAGGCGATTGAAAAGGGCGCTGACGGACTGATTGCGGTGGCAGCCGGTGCAGGCGGCCACGCGGGCGTTAAAAGTCCGTTTGCCTTGATTCAGGAAATTCGCCAATGGTTTGACGGCCCCGTCGCCCTCAGCGGCGCCATCTCAACCGGTGCCGCCGTGTTGGCGGCACAAGCCATGGGGGCTGACTTTGCCTACATTGGCTCGGCCTTTATTGCCACCGAGGAAGCGCGAGCCTCGGAGGCTTACAAACAGGCCATCGTGGACAGCAACTCCGACGATATTGTTTACAGCAACCTCTTCACAGGAGTGCATGGCAACTACCTCGCTTCCAGCATTCGCAACGCCGGCATGGACCCTGACCACTTGCCCGAGAGCGATCCCAGCAAAATGAACTTTGCCGGTGACAAAACCAAAGCTTGGAAAGACATTTGGGGTTGCGGCCAGGGCATTGGTGCCGTCACCAAGGTGCAAACTGCGGGCCACTACATCGCGCAATTGAAGCGGGAATACCAGGCCGCGCGTGAACGGTTGTTGCTAAAAAATTAAGCCTAATCGGGCTCTAGCCCTTGTCCTACTTGCGCAAGCAGCTATCAAATCAATAGTGAATCGACCACAGGGAACAGGCGAGGCGACTGCCCCGGTGCCCACGGTGCGAACTTGGGCATGGCGCGTACGAACAAGGGCGACGCTTCAAATTGAGTCAGCCAAGCCTGCAAGTTCGGCCACGGCTGAGCCTCAAACCACGCCGGGTCGGTGTGGGCGAATTGCCGCACGAACGGCGCAATGGCCATATCTGCCAGTCTCGGTGACTCACTCAACACATGGCCATGCGTTTGGAGGCTGGCATTCAAGTCGTTCAAAAAATCGACGGCCAGCGCCCGATGAGCCAAACCATCCGGCAACTCGTATCGGTGCGGGTACTTGTAGCGGTCCAAGTGCTGCTTGAAATCACCATCGCAACGCTCAATCCACGCCAAAGCGCGGGCTAGCCATGATTCGTCTTTTCCCAGCCAGCCTTGCGGGTCGTTCTGGCGCAGCGCCCAGAGCATGATGTCCAGACTCTGCTCGATCACCTGTCCCTCACCCGTGACCAACACCGGCACCGTCGCCTTGGGTGACACGGCCAATAAGGCGGCTGGCTTGTCGCGCAGCACCACTTCCCGGAGTTCGCAGGTTTGGCCGCTGGCCAGCAGCGCCAACCGTGCCCGCATCGCATAGGGGCAGCGTCGAAACGAGTAAAGAACGGGGTAGGGTGCGGACCTGCTCATTTGACGTGAGGCATCGTGTGCGCAATGGGGGGGTGTTCCCCGCGGGCCTTGGCCAAATCCCATTGACGTTGGCGTTCGCGAGCGCTGTTTTTTTGGGTCTCACGCAGTGTGGCGTGGCATTTGGGGCAGCTGACTCCGGCTTCAAACAAGGGCGAGGCCATGTCCGCGTCATTGAGCGGATGGCGGCAGGCGCGGCACAGACCGTGTGGGCCCGGTACCAAGCCGTGGCCCACTGAGACACGTTCGTCAAACACAAAACACTGCCCCTCCCACAGACTTTGCGCCTGAGGCACGGTTTCCAGGTATTTGAGAATGCCGCCCTCAAGGTGATACACCTCGTCGTAGCCTTGCGCACGCATGAACGCGGTTGATTTCTCGCACCGAATGCCGCCGGTGCAAAACATCGCGACCTTGGGTTTTTTGCCGGTGGCCGGGTTCAGGACTGCCGTGCGCTGAACCCAATCAGGCAACTCGGAAAAACTCTTGAGGTTGGGGTCCATCGCACCGGCAAAGCTGCCGATGCCCACTTCATAGTCATTGCGTGTGTCCACCACCACCACATCGGGGTCACTGATCAACGCATTCCAGTCTTGCGGCTTCACATAAGTGCCTGCCATCACCGTCGGGCTGATACCCGGCACGCCCATGGTGACGATTTCTTTTTTCAGGCGAACCTTCATCCGGTAAAACGGTGATTTGCTCGACCACGCCTCTTTGTGCTGCAAATCGGCCAATCGGGGGTCTTGGCGCAGGGTGGCCAGCACGGCACGAACACCGGCTTCAGGACCGGCAATGGTGCTGTTGATGCCCTCAGCGGCCAGCAGAATTAGGCCTTTGACTTGGTTGGCCTCGCAGCTGGCCAAGAGGGGGGGTTTCAAATCAGCAAAGTCGGGAAGGTCTACAAATTTGTAGAACGCAGCGGTCAGGAATTCACGCATAAGAGTGGGGGTACTTCAATTCAGTCAAGGTGTCAGGGGGCCAAGACGGCATTTTCGCGCAACGCCACATGAATGAACGCAGCAAGCAGGCGAGGGCGTTGCCAGTGCACGGTCAGGCGGGCCAAGTGGAGCCGTGTTCGGGCACCACCGCACGCCAGCCCAGTTCATGTTTGATGCGTTTGCGAAACGCATCTGACTGTTCCATCTCGCCATGCACGACATACACCTGCGCGGGCGCTTCGGGCATTGTGTTCAACCAGCCCAATAGTTGATTGCCATCGGCATGGGCCGAGGCGGACTGGAGTTGCACCACTTCGGCCTTGATGGGCACGTCTTTGCCATGAATGCGAAGGGTCGCCGCACCGGCGACCAAGCCAGCACCGCGGGTGCCCGCCGCCTGAAAGCCCGTCAACACAATCATGTTGCGGGGGTGAGCAGCGTAATGGGCGATGTGGTGTAGCACCCGCCCGCCCGTGGCCATGCCGCTGGCCGAGAGAATCACCATCGGGCCATGCCGATTGGCCAGCGCCCGTGATTCATCGGTGCTGTTGACCATCACGGCGCAGTGCGTGAGGGCGTGGGTGTCGTTGGCGCTTAAGCGATGATCGTCCGGGTGTTTGTCAAATAATTTGGTGGTGTGAACCGCCATGGGGCTGTCCAGAAAGACGGGCAATGACTTGGGCAACACGCCCCGCAGCTTGAGCAGGTGAATGGCGTGCAAAAGGGCTTGAGCACGCCCCACCGCAAAGACCGGAATAACAGCGACACCGCCCCGCTTGGCGAGTTTTTGGAGGGCCGGGCCCAACTCTGCCAGCACATCTTCCCGAGGGTGCGTCCTGTCGCCGTAGGTGGACTCAATCAACACGGTGTCGGCCCGAGGCGCTGACTGCGGTGGGTTCATGATGAGGTCGTCGGGCCGCCCCAAGTCGCCTGAAAACAGAATGCGTCGGCCCCCCACCTCCAGCAAAATGCTGGCTGCCCCCAGAATGTGGCCCGCCGGCTGAAAGGTGGCCCGCCAACCCGGCATGAGCGTGATGGCTTTGCCAAATTCAACTGCGGTAGGCAGTCCAATGCGTCTTGGCGCGTGTACAGCGGCAGTGCGGGGGCATGTTTGGAGAATCCGTGTCGGTTGGAAAACGCCGCATCTTCCTCCTGAATGTGGCCGCTGTCGGGCAGCAGGATTCGGCATAAATCAACTGTGCCACGGGTGGCGAAAACATGTCCGGTGAATCCTTCTTTGACCAGCAAAGGCAGGTAGCCGCTGTGGTCCAGGTGCGCATGGGTCAGCAACACCGCGTCAATTTGACCGGGACTGATCGGCAAGGGGGTGCGGTTGCGCAGCCGAAGCAGCTTGTAGCCCTGAAACAGACCACAATCCACCAGCAAGCACTTTCCGTCGTACTGCACCCCATATTTGGACCCCGTGACCGTGCCGGTGCCCCCCAAAAAAGTGATGTTGACGCTCATATTGCTCCCTCTCTTTTGACGTGGCTGCGATGTGAAGGCATAAAACAGCCATGCGGTCCTTGTCAGAGCGCATGGCTTTCATTGGGCATCAGTGGCTCGGCTGCCACTTGATTGGGATCAACTGAAGAAGCTTTTCAGGCGGTTCGCCCAGCTGTCACCGCCGGGAGAATGCTTGCCGCCGCCTTTTTTGAAGGAATCGTCGAGCTCCCGCAGCAGCTTGCGCTGGTGTTCGCTGAGCTTGACAGGGGTCTCCACGGTGATGTGGCAATACAGGTCGCCCGGGTAACTGGCGCGCACGCCTTTGATCCCTTTGCCGCGCAAGCGGAACTGTTTGCCGGTTTGGGTGCCTTCTGGAATATCAATGGCAGCTTTGCCCGCCAGCGTGGGCACATCAATCTCGCCGCCCAAAGAGGCCGTGATGATGCTAATGGGCACGGAGCAATGAATGTCATCCCCGTCGCGCTCAAAAATGTCATGCTTCTTGAGGCGAATTTCAATGTACAAATCGCCCGGTGGGCCCCCATTGGTGCCAGGTTCCCCGTTGCCCGAGCTGCGAATACGCATGCCACCGTCAATGCCTGCGGGAATCTTCACCTCGAGTGTTTTCTGCTTCTTGATTTTGCCTTGACCGCTGCAACCGGTACAGGGCTCAGCAATTACCTTGCCATTGCCGCGACAGGTGGGGCAAGTTTGCTGCACGCTGAAAAAGCCTTGGCGCATTTGCACTTGCCCCGAACCTGAGCAGGTGCCACAGGTTTTGGCTTGCGTGCCTGCTTTGGCGCCACTGCCATGGCACAGCTCACAGTTGTCCCAGCTGGGGATGCGAATTTGTGCGTCTTTGCCCTTGGCGGCCTCCTCCAAGGTGACTTCCATGGCATAGCTCAAATCGCTGCCCCGGAAAACCTGGCGTCCACCGCCGCCCGCGCGTCCGCGCTGCTGGCCAAACATGTCACCAAAAATGTCACCAAAGGCTTCCGCGAAGCCACCCATGTTTTCGCCACCAGCGCCACCCCGCATATTGGGATCGACACCTGCAAAACCGTGCTGGTCGTAGGCGGCCCGCTTCTGCGGGTCCGACAACATTTCGTAGGCTTCCTTGGATTCCTTGAATTTTTCTTCGGCCACCTTGGAGGCGTCGCCCTGATTGCGGTCAGGGTGGTGCTTCATCGCATGTTTGCGATAGGCCTTTTTGATTTCGTCGTCAGACGCGTTCTTGGGAACCCCAAGCACCTCGTAAAAATCTCTTTTTGCCATTGTCTTATTTGCCCGGTTTCAGTACAAACGCCGCGTTGCACTCAAAGTGCTCAACGCGGCGCTCATCAACAGTCGTCAGCGCAAGCGCTTAGTCCTTCTTGACTTCTTTCACTTCTGCATCCACCACGTTGTCGTCGGGTTCGTGCGTTTTGGCCTGCTCAGCAGACGCTCCACCAGCGGCGCTGCCAGCCTGTGCCGCTTCTTTGGCTTGGGCATCCGCGTACATGTGCTCGCCGAGTTTCTGGCTGGCGGTCATCAAAGCCGTGCTCTTCTCGTCGATGGCGGCCTTGTCGTCCGTCTTCAACGCGTCTTCGAGTTGCTTGATTGCGTCTTCGATTTTGGCTTTTTCTTCACCTTCAAGCTTGTCACCGTAGTCGGTCATGCTCTTTTTCACGCTGTGCAGGCTGGCATCGGCTTGGTTTTTGGATTGAACCAGTTCCAGCTTTTTCTTGTCGTCTTCGGCGTTCAGCTCGGCGTCCTTCACCATTTGCTGAATTTCAGCCTCCGACAAACCTGTGTTGGCCTTGATGGTGATCTTGTTTTCTTTGCCCGTGCCTTTGTCTTTGGCGCCGACGTGCAGAATGCCATTGGCGTCAATGTCAAAGGACACTTCAATTTGAGGCGTGCCACGCGATGCGGGTGGAATGCCTTCCAAATTGAATTCACCCAGCATCTTGTTGCCGGTGGCGATTTCGCGCTCGCCTTGGAACACCTTGATCGTCACCGCAGGCTGGTTGTCATCTGCAGTCGAGAAAGTCTGTGCAAACTTGGTCGGAATCGTGGTGTTTTTGGTGATCATCTTGGTCATCACGCCGCCCAGGGTTTCAATACCCAGTGACAGGGGCGTCACGTCCAACAGCAGCACGTCTTTGCGGTCACCCGACAGCACTTGGCCCTGAATGGCGGCACCCACGGCCACGGCTTCGTCAGGGTTGACGTCTTTGCGCGGCTCTTTGCCAAACAATTCTTTGACTTTTTCTTGCACTTTGGGCATGCGGGTCATGCCGCCGACCAAAATCACATCGTTGATGTCAGAGGCGCTCACGCCCGCATCTTTCAAGGCCATGCGGCAAGGCGCAATGGTGCGCTCGATCAACTCTTCCACCAAGGACTCAAGCTTGGCACGCGTCAATTTCACGTTCAAATGCTTAGGACCGGAGGCATCAGCCGTCACGTAGGGAAGGTTAATGTCAGTTTGCGCGCTGCTGGACAGCTCAATCTTGGCTTTTTCAGCCGCTTCTTTCAAGCGCTGCAAGGCCAGCACGTCTTTGCCCAAGTCAACGCCTTGGTCTTTCTTGAACTCGGCAATGATGTAGTCAATCACGCGTTGGTCAAAGTCTTCACCGCCCAAGAACGTGTCGCCATTGGTGGAGAGCACTTCAAACTGCTTCTCACCGTCCACATCGGCAATTTCGATGATAGACACGTCAAATGTGCCACCGCCCAAGTCATACACCGCAATCTTGCGGTCGCCTTTTTCTTTTTTGTCCAGGCCAAAGGCCAGCGCCGCAGCGGTGGGCTCGTTGATGATGCGCTTCACATCCAAACCAGCAATGCGACCGGCGTCTTTGGTGGCCTGGCGCTGTGCGTCATTGAAGTAGGCGGGCACGGTGATGACCGCTTCGGTGACCGCTTCGCCCAAGTAATCTTCGGCGGTTTTCTTCATCTTGCGCAAGATGTCTGCACTGACCTGCTGGGGCGCCATTTTGTTGCCCCGCACTTCGACCCAAGCGTCACCGTTGTCTGCAGCGGTGATTTTGTAAGGCATCAAGTCGATGTCTTTTTGGACTTCTTTCTCGGCAAATTTACGGCCAATCAGGCGCTTGACTGCATAAAGCGTGTTTCTTGGGTTCGTAACCGCTTGGCGCTTGGCAGATGCGCCGACCAGCACCTCGCCATCTTCTTGGTAGGCGATGATGGAGGGGGTGGTGCGAGCGCCTTCAGAGTTCTCGATGATTTTGGGCGTATTGCCCTCCATGACCGACACGCAGCTGTTGGTTGTGCCCAAATCGATACCGATGATTCTTCCCATGATTAACTCCAGTTTTTAGATGTTTTAGATTTGTGGATGACTTGAACGTTTTCAAGCCACCGTTGAATTATTTAGGTCCAGAAACAGTGACCAAAGCAGGGCGCATGATGCGATCAGCGATCGAATACCCTTTTTGCAGCACGTTGACGACCGAATTCGCCTCCAACTCGGAAGGCACCACGCTAATGGCTTGGTGGTGGTGCGGATCGAACTTATCCCCTTCAGTGGGGTTGATAGCGATCACCTTGTTGCGTTCCAGCGCTGCCAACAATTGGCGCAAAGTGGCCTGGGCACCCTCGCGAATCTGCTCATTGGTGGCTTCCTTGACGAGCAAACCTGCTTCCAGGCTGTCAACCACAGCCAACAGGCTGTCGGCAAAGGCCTCAACCGCAAAGCGCCGCGCTTTGGAGACGTCTTCTTCAGCGCGGCGGCGGGCGTTCTCGGCATCAGCCTTGGCACGAAGGTACTGGTCGGCCAGGTCCGCGCTTTTGGCTTGCAACTCGGTCAGCTCGGCCTGCACCTTGGCCATGGCCTCCATCTCTGGCGTGGCGCGCGCGTTGGCCATGTCTTGCGTGCTCGGTTGATCGGGAGGGCTTGAGTGGGTTTGGTTTTGGTTGGTTTCAGTCATACAGATAAGCCAATTAACAACTACTAAGACCCTTACATGAGGAGGGAGTCTTAAACTTCAAGAGCAGGAGCCAACAGAACCCTGCTCGCCAGAGCTAAAACGGAATTAAAACGGAACTCATTTTTTGAACACGCCAGACCCTGCGTGTTCACCACAAGTCGTTTAACCGGCAACTGCCAGCAGTTCCACATCAAATTTCAGGGTGGCATTGGGGGGAATCACACCACCTGCACCGCGTGCCCCATAACCCAGCTCTGCGGGGATGATCAAGGTGCGCGCACCACCCACTTTCATACCTGCCACGCCTTCGTCCCAACCGCGAATTACCATGCCAGCACCCAGCGCGAACACAAATGGATCGCCCCGGTCTTTGCTGGAGTCAAATTTAGCGCCTTGAATGCCATCGTTGATGAGCCAGCCGGTGTAATGCACCGTCACACTTTGCCCTTTGGTGGCGACTTCGCCAGACCCCATCACGGTGTCGTCGTATTGCAGGCCGGTAGCGGTTGTTGTCATGGAGTTTCCTTGAATGCTATGAAATGAATAGCTGGGCGCGTAATCAAGTGAATGGCCGGGCCCAGAAAGCTGTAAATTATGCCAGCACCCCTGAGGTCGTTTTAAGGGTTGGGGCGCACTCTGGTCTCGGTGCAGGTGGCGGACGGGTCGGGAACTGACATAAAAAAACAGGCATCGCCTGTTTTTTGAAGGGTGCCGGCGATTGGCCGGCTGGGCGACGGGGCCGTTATGCCACGTTCTTTTTCGCCAGACTCGCCGACCACTTGGTTGCAAAGGCCGAGAGGTCACCAATGCGTTTGAGCAAATCAGCGCCCAGCGTCGTAACGACGTAGCCGTCACTGCCATGGGTGACCAAGCCGGCCTCTCGCAATTCCTTGATTCGCGTGTTCAGGGTGTTAGGCGTAATACCGCCTACGCTGTCTTGCAACAACCGAAAAGTTTGCGCGTGGCCATCTTTCAATGCCCAAAGCACCCGAATGGCGTAACGGGACTCAAGCAAACTCAACAACGGGCCGACGGCGGCGTTTTCTTTAGAACTCATGGACGGGCTCTCCTCAAAGCATGGATGGGTCGACGGGCGCTTGAATTCAGATTCAGGCGGGTATGGCTACCTATTCTCCGACGTGGGTCCAAACTATAGCCCAACTTTCTGCCTGCTACAAGATTCATAGCTAGTTGAGAAGGCGCACTTGTCGTTTCATCTGCCTTTTGTTGTCAAGTGAGCCTGGTAGTGCTAACGTCTTGGGCAGAGGGTCATTCACCCCCAACCCCTTTATTTGCTGAAACGGAGCGCCGCCATGGTTTTGAATTTTGAACAGGTTCACAATTTTTACGAACGCTTGGTCTTTGGCGCGGTGGCCGGCTTGGTGGAAGCGAATCCTGATTTTTCTGCCGATATGCTGGCCGATGTCGCGTGTATTGTGCTGAACCGCTTGCCGGTGCGCTACATCCGGCACGACGTGGATTTGATGTTTTACATGACGGAGCAAGAGCGCCATGACATTGAGCGCACCATGGAAGAAGCGTTGGCGTTTGGATTCAACTATGTACGCGAGCGGGCGTCTGTGCGCACCCCAACCTGACGGGCGCTCAGGGCACCGCCCATTGGGTAGGGCCAGTCTCCACGGTTGCTGACTTCCCTTTTGGGGCCAAACAACGCAGTCAGATGGGGAACTGGGTTGTTGACAGCACCTGCTTGAGCACCATAAACGAGCGGATCTGGCGCACCCCCGGCAGTTGCAACAACTGCGTGGCGTGGAGTTGATTGAAGCTGTCGTTGTCGCGCGTGCGAATGTGCATGAAATAGTCAAACTCCCCCGTGACCACATGGCACTCCATGCACCCCGACACCTTGGCTGCGGCTTTCTCAAAAAGCGCAAACGAATCGGGCGTGGACCGGTCCAGCACCACACCAATCAGAACCAGCATGCCCGCATCCAGCGCAACAGGGTTCAACAGCGCCACGATGCCCGAGATCAACCCCAACTGCTTGAGCCGCTCCACCCGTCGAAGACAGGCCGGCGCGCTCAGGTTCACCAAGGCCGCCAAGGCCACATTCGTCAGCGACGCGTCTCGCTGCAACACCCGGAGAATCGCTTTGTCTGTGCGATCTATTTCGTGCGTCAACGACGAGTCAGGGGCTTTCGCCTTGCGATTTTTTATTGCGTTCATTCAATGATTGTAAAAATTTATTTACTCAAAAAAATAATTTTGATTAACGACGCCCTAAAAATAGACCACTTTTTGCAACCCTGTTAGGTGCAACTTTTCTTACAATTTTGTGAGCATCGGTGCCAATGAAGACGAGCCTTGAGGGTCTTTGGTTTTGTTTCTGGTTTTCTTCATGGTTCGAGCGCATCCCTCCACTTCACGAGCCCCCACCATGAACCTGAATAAATTTCCGCGCCATTCCCTGACCTTCGGCCCCACGCCCATTCAGCCCCTGAAGCGACTGAGCGCACATTTGGGCGGCAAAGTGCATTTGTATGCCAAGCGGGAAGACTGCAACAGCGGTCTTGCCTTCGGTGGCAACAAGACCCGCAAGCTCGAATACCTGATTCCCGAGGCCATTGTCCAAGGTTGCGACACACTGGTGTCGATTGGCGGCATTCAATCCAACCAGACCCGCCAGGTTGCCGCTGTCGCCGCTCACCTTGGCATGAAATGTGTGCTGGTCCAAGAAAACTGGGTCAACTACTCTGACGCGGTGTACGACCGCGTGGGCAATATTGAGATGTCGCGCATCATGGGCGCTGATGTTCGGCTCGACGCCGCTGGATTCGACATTGGCATTCGCCCCAGCTGGGAGCAAGCAATGGAAGATGTGCGCCAAGCGGGTGGCAAGCCCTTTCCCATCCCCGCCGGTTGCTCTGAGCACCCCTTGGGCGGTTTGGGCTTTGTCGGCTTCGCCGAGGAGGTGCGCGCGCAAGAGGTTGAACTTGGGTTCAAGTTCGACTACATCGTGGTTTGCTCTGTTACGGGAAGCACGCAGGCGGGCATGGTGGTGGGTTTTGCGGCGGATGGCCGTGCACAGCGGGTGATTGGCATCGACGCCTCGGCAAAGCCTGAAAAAACCCATGCGCAAATTCTGCGTATTGCACGTCATACCGCAGAGCTGGTGGAGCTGGGCCACACGATCAGCGAGGACGATGTGGTGCTGGACGCCCGCTTTGGCGGCCCTGAATACGGGTTGCCTAACGAAGGCACGCTGGAAGCCATTCGCCTGTGTGCCCGCCAAGAGGGCATGCTCACTGACCCGGTGTACGAGGGCAAGTCCATGCACGGCATGATCGACATGGTTCGCAACGGCGAGTTTCCTGAAGGCTCTAGAGTGCTGTATGCCCACCTTGGTGGCGTGCCTGCGCTCAGCGCTTACAGCTTCATATTCCGCAACGGTTAACCTCCCCGGGGTCAGATCGACCCTTGCCATAAAAAAAAGCCCCATTGCTGGGGCTTTTTGTCATTCTGTGGCGCCCTTGGTCGTGGGCCAAGCTTTTGGCAGCGGGATCAGACGGCTGCCAGCGCCTGCTCCAAGTCTTCCAGCAAATCGTCAATGTGCTCGATACCAATGGACAAACGCACCATGTCGGGCTTGACACCGGCTTTGGCCAGTTCGGCAGGGTTCAGCTGGCGATGCGTGGTGGACGCAGGGTGGCAGGCCAGCGACTTGGCGTCACCGATGTTGACCAAGCGGGTGAACAGTTGGAGCGCATCTTGGAAGCGCGCACCCGCTTCCAGGCTGTCACTGGCTTTCAGGCCAAAGCTGATGATGCCGGAGGCACGACCGCCCATGTACTTTTTCACCAAAATATGGTCTGCATGGTCAGGCAGACCGGCGTAATTGACCCAGCCCACTTTGGCGTGGGATTTCAGGTGCGTGGCCACTTTGAGCGCGTTCTCGCAGATGCGGTCCATGCGCAAAGGCAGGGTTTCAATACCTTGCAAAATCTGGAACGATGCCATGGGGCTCAGGGCAGCGCCCATGTTGCGCAAGGGCACCACACGGGCGCGGCCAATGTAGGCGGCGGCGCCCAAAGCCTCGGTATAGACCACGCCGTGGTAGCTCACATCGGGTTCATTCAGGCGCTTGAAACGCGCTTTGTGCATGGCCCACGGGAACTTGCCCGAATCCACAATAATGCCGCCAATGGTCGTGCCATGACCGCCCATGTACTTGGTCAGCGAATGCACCACGATGTCGGCCCCATGCTCAAACGGGCGGCACAGGTACGGGCTGGACACGGTGTTGTCCACAATCAAAGGCACGCCTGCGCCATGCGCCACGATGGCCAGCGCTTCAATGTCAGTAATGTTGCCCAAGGGGTTGCCCACCGATTCACAGTAGATGGCCTTGGTGCGCTCGTCAATCAGCTTGGCAAAGGAGGCGGGGTCATTTGCGTCAGCGAAGCGCACCTCAATGCCCTGCTGGGGGAAAGTGTGCGCAAACAGGTTGTAGGTGCCGCCATACAAGGTGGCGGTGGAGATGATGTTGTCACCCGCCTCGGCGATGGTTTGAATCGCCGCTGTGATGGCCGCCATGCCAGATGCCATGGCCAGCGCGCCAATGCCGCCTTCCATGGCCGCCACACGGGCCTCAAGAACCGCGTTGGTGGGGTTCATGATGCGGCTGTAAATATTGCCGGCCACCTTCAGGTCAAACAGATCAGCGCCGTGTTGCGTGTTGTCAAACGCATAGGCCACGGTTTGGTAAATCGGCACCGCCACGGACTTGGTTGTGGGGTCCGGCGTGTAGCCACCATGGACGGCGATGGTTTCGATCTTCATACTGCTTTTTCTCCGTTGGAAAAGATGATTGGGGGGAGGTGGGATCTTAGGTCAGAATTTCCAACAGGCGGTTCAGCCCGCCGGTATTGATGGCCACCATCGCCTGTTCGCGCACCGTGGGCTTGGCATGGTAGGCCACGGACAGCCCGGCTGCCCCCATCATGGGCAGGTCATTGGCGCCATCCCCCACTGCAATCGTTTGATGCAGAGGAATGCCCATGAGCGAGGCCAGTTCAAGCAGCGTTCGGCGTTTTTCAGCGCCATCACAAATATCGCCCCAGCTTTGGTCCACCATGCGGCCGGTTAAAGCGCCGCAGTGGGGACCGCTTTCAATCTCCAGCACATTGGCGCGAATAAAGTCGATGCCCAAGCGTTCACGCACGTGGTCGGCAAAATAGGTGAACCCCCCTGACACCAGCAGAACTTTGAGCCCCGCTGCCTTGCAAGCCGCCACCAAGTCCGCCGCACCGGGGTTGAGTTGCAGGCGCTGCACGATCACCGCTTCCATGTCGGCCACCGTCACGCCCTTTAACAACGCCACACGGCGGCGAAGGCTCTCTTTAAAGTCAGTTATTTCGCCGCGCATGCTGGCCTCGGTGATCGCGGCCACTTCCCCCTTGCGACCCACCGCGTCGGCAATCTCGTCCACACACTCAATATTGATCAGGGTGGAATCCATGTCAAAAGCAATGAGCTTGAAGTCGCTCAGTCTCAGGTGGGGCGGGAGGTTTTGAAGGACCAAACCGGGGGAGATTTCTTGGGCTGTGGCAGATGTCATTTGCTATTGATTAAATAGCTGCTTGCGCAGGTGGTACATGGGCTAGAGCCTGATTTAGGCTTTAAATAGGAGCACCATCCCCTGGGGCAGGTGCCAAGGGAACTTGGGGTAACGGAAGTCAGGTGCGAGCAGGCGGCTGGCCAAGCCTTACTCCCACGAGGAGGGGTTGATGGTGCCGATGGACTGCAGCGCGGGTTTGCAAAACAGGTAACCCTGCATTAAATCAATGCCGACGCGGCGCAAAAAATCACGCTCTGTGGTCGTTTCAACGCCTTCAGCCAGCACGCGAATGTCAAGCGCCGCGCAAATCGACACAATGCCGTTCACGATGGCTTGTTTGGGCTTGCTGCTGCAAATGTTGCGTACCAGGTCCATGTCGATCTTGATGATGTCGGGCTGGTATTCAGACAACAGATTCAAACCGGCATAGCCCGCACCAAAATCGGCAATGGCGGTGCGAAAGTCGAAGCGGCTGTATTCCCGAAAAATGTTGACCAGATGAGGCCGGTCTATGACTTTTTCGCCTTCGGTCACCTCAAAAATAATTTGCTCAATCGGAAAGTTGTACTTGCGCGCGGCCTCAAACGTGGTGCGAATACAGGCGGCCGGTTGGTACACCGCGTTCGGCAGAAAATTGATTGACAGCAACTCTTTCATGCCAATGGCCGCCGCGCCCCGAATCGCCTCCACCCGGCAGGCTTGGTCAAAACGGTAGCGGTTTTCATCGGTTACCTGGGAGAGCACGGAATACGCTGACTCGCCGTTAGGCCCCCGCACCAGCGCCTCATGGGCGTAAATCGTGCGGGTGCTGAGGTCCACAATGGGTTGGTAGGCAAATACAAAGTCAAAGCCGAGCGGCGTGTCATCTTTGCATTGCACACAGCCTGCGGGCGTGGCCGACGAATCGGCTTGAAGGGGGTTAACGGGGATCATGGGAGCGCCTTTCAATGCCGCATAGTCATGGTGGTCAAAGAATACACCACATTGAAAGCAAACAGGCGTTGCCAGCCGGTTGGCAAAAAAAGGCTCTGAATTCATGCCCCGGTGTGGACCAAGGTAACCGTGCCAAGCAGCACGTGCCAAGGAAGCCGGCCATTCGGCTCGGGTAAAGTTGAGGCATGCCTAAAAACCCTGACCTTTTCGCCGATCAAGGCCCTGAATCTACGCCCACCCCCGCTCGCTTGGAAGTTGTGGCGGGTGTGGTGGTGGCCCACATGGGCAAGCCCACAGCGGCCCAAAAACGTTTCAACAAGCTGATGGCCTCCATTGAAGCCACCCGGGCCGAGAGTGAGGAGCTGCAACGCGTGGTCGATGCGCACCGCCCGGCTCATGTGCAAACCATGCGCGAACTGGCCCAGCAGCTGGTGCAGTTTCGCAAAGACATGATTCAGTTTTTGGATCAGCGTCTGCAAACCAAAGGCTTGACTGCCAACCAAAAGAAGCAAACCACACGCATTTTGTTGAGCTTGTGCGACCAGTTGGCGGATCTGCACGCCCCCGAACTGGAGGAAATTGTGTCGCGCCACCGCTCAGAGCAGGATGTGGCGGAGCTTGAACACGACGAGGCCGCCGCCGCCGAGGAGGCCCGGGACTTCATGGAAAATGTTTTAGGCAAACGATTCTCCCCAGACCAAGACTTCAGCAGCCCTGAAGAGGTGCTGAAAGCAGCGATGGAGCACATGCACGCCGAAGAGGAGGAGCGCGAGGCCAAGCGCCAAGCCCGCAAAGCCAAGAAGGCGCCCACCGCGCGTCAGCAAGCCGCGGCAGACTTGCAAATAGACGCGCAAAACGCGCTGCGCACCATTTTTCGCCAGCTGGCCAGCACCTTGCACCCTGACCGCGAGTCCGACTCGGCTGAGCGTGCGCGCAAGACGGCGCTGATGAGCGAGGTCAACGCCGCCTATGGTCGCAAGGACTTGACGGCCTTGCTGCGCATTCAACTGCAATGTGAGCGGGTGGATGCCAGCAAGGTAGGGGCCCTGTCAGACGACAAACTGAAGGCCATGTGTTTGTTGTTGAACGAGCAACTCTTGGCCATGCAGGCCGATTTGATGAGCCATCGCATGGCTTTGGCGCATGATTTTGGTTTTCCCCCCCACATGCGGTTCAGGGAAGATGATTTCCTTGAAGCGCTGCAGGAACAAAAATGGTCCCTGGAGGATGAGGCTGACTTCATGCGCGCCGACCTGGCACAGGTTCAGGACGACAAGGCGTTCAAAGCGTGGCTCAAGTTGCAAACGCGGATCAATAAAGTCCATGTACGCGAGGCCGATGAATTCCTCGGCATGGATGACCTCATTTTTGAAATGATGCGCCGCCAGCGCTAAGCCCTTCCAACACGCGGCCGCATCCGGCTGTTGTCCCCCTCTGCCGCCTGGCGGAGTGAGCGTTGGGGTTGCATCTTAGGAATTGCTATATTTTCGGTAGCTGCTTGCGCAGGTCCGGAAAGGGCTGGCGGCATAAAAGTGTAACTTCTCAATAACTCAAGGCAAAGCACCAGCCATCGCGGCATTGCGAATGAGCGAAGGCAGGGGCGGGATGGCGTTGGTCAGGGAGACGCGATCAAGCAAATACAGCCAGAAGGAG
>JBAQDW010000099.1:0-2676 GCA_049286445.1 Rhodoferax sp.
GAGCGGGCCAGCTTGACGCCGCCGCCCTTGCCGCGGCCGCCGGCGTGAATTTGTGCCTTGACAACCCACACGGGGCCGCCCAGTTTTTGAGCGGCTTCAACAGCCTCTTGAACGGTGAATGCCGCAATGCCGCGAGGCACCGGTACACCAGCTTGGCGCAAGATTTCCTTGCCTTGGTATTCGTGAATCTTCATGAGGGCTCTCTCAGGAATGGAGGGGGTCATCCGGTGCGGCCACTTGGAAGAACGCCGTCGCCGGTACTTTTTCAGCGTGAAACTGTATCATGTTGCAACGCACCAAAACAAAATGATCGGGCGCGAATCGCACAATGCCCTATTGTAAGGATGCACCGCTTTACTGAAACTGACGAGAGAGCCCCCACCATGCATAAAGTATTTATTGACGGCGAAGCAGGCACCACCGGCCTGCAAATTCGCGAGCGTTTGCAGGCCATGCCAGAGATCGAACTGGTGAGCATTGATCCCGCATTGCGCAAGGACGCCGCCGCCAAAGAGGCGCTGATGGCGCAAGTGGACTTGGTTATTTTGTGTTTGCATGACGATGCCGCTATCGAGTCTGTGGCCATGGTGGACCGCATTGCCGCCACTTCCGGCCAGTTGGGCCCCAAGATCATTGACGCCTCTACCGCGCACCGAACTGACCCGGCCTGGGTGTTTGGTTTTCCTGAACTGGCACCGGGTCATGCGAAGCGGGTCGCCGAGTCGCGCCGCGTCGCCAATCCGGGCTGCTACGCCACGGGTGCCATCGCGCTGCTGCGCCCGCTGGTTGAGGCGGGGTTGATTCCCCCAGACTTTCCGCTGTGCCTGCCCTCGGTCAGCGGGTATTCGGGGGGTGGCCGGCCCATGATTGAGGCGTATGAGAAGGGCGAGGCGCCTGCGTTTGAACTGTATGGCTTGGGCCTGAAGCACAAGCACTTGCCTGAAATCATGAAATACACCGGCTTAACCCGCCGCCCGGTGTTCGTGCCGTCGGTGGGTAACTTCCGCCAAGGCATGTTGGTGCAACTGCCGCTGGACTTGGACCCGCTGCCGGGCCGACCCCGTGCGAAAGATCTGCATGACGCGCTCGCCAAACATTACGCCGGAAGCGAGTGGGTCACCGTGGAAGAGGCGACCGCCGACAACAAGCTCGATGCCGTGGCCTTGGCAGACACCAACCAGCTGGAGCTGCGCGTGTTCGCCAACACCGACCCGCAAGATACGTTCCGCCATGCACTGCTGGTGGCACGGTTGGATAACCTGGGCAAAGGCGCCAGTGGCGCTGCAGTGCAAAACATGCAGCTGATGTTGGGGTTGAAATAAATTATTTGCTATATTTATAATAGCTGCTTGCGCAAGTGGCACAAGGGCTAGCGGCGATTTCCATTAAAAGTCATCTGTTTTGCCGCCCACGACTCGGCGAATAACGTCGGTGGCAAATCCCCGGGTTGCCAAAAAGCGCATTTGACGCATGGTTTCCTTGGCGTCAGTGGGCGCTGCACCAAATTTTCGGCGCCATACCGCCTGCGCTCGTTCGCGCTCGGTGTCTTGCAAGCCCGCCACAGCATCCCGTACCGCTTCAGCATCGAGTCCTTTGCTTTGCAGTTCTTGCTTGATGCGCGCAGCCCCTAGTTTGCCGGCACGCCGGTGCAAGACCGATTCAATGACCCGCGCCTCACTGATGAAGCCTTTGGCCTGCAACTCATCCAGCGCCTTGGTCAGCGTGCCTTCCTCTTCTTCAAAGCGGCCGAGCTTGCGCTCCAACTCGACCCGGGAATGTTCCCGCATGCTGAGCAGGCGCAGAGCACGGCCTTTGAGTGAGGGTGGGGGCAACGACATGCAGGTTCTCGCAGGAGGTCAGGTCAGGTCAGGTCAGGTCAGCGAAAGCAGCATACGTCGCATCCCATCATGCCGATCCAATGCTATTGATTAAGTAGCTGCTTGCGCATACCCAGTCAGGGCTGCGGGGCCTTTTTGCTTGCAGGCTTGCTTTTGGCCTCGGCCTCAGGTGCATCGTCACCCGGCACCAACGGAATGCCCAGCGAGGCCCGCACCTTGTTTTCAATTTCACGCGACAGACCCGGGTTTTCACGCAAAAACTCGCGGGCGTTGTCACGGCCTTGGCCGATTTTTTCACCGTTGTAGGCATACCAAGCGCCCGATTTATCGAGAATGTTGGCGGTCACGCCCATGTCGATGATCTCGCCATGGCGGCTGATGCCTTCGCCAAACAAAATGTCGAACTCGGCCGTTTTGAAGGGCGATGCCACCTTGTTCTTCACCACTTTGACCTTGGTTTCGTTGCCAATGGCCTCGTCGCCTTTTTTGATGGTGCCCGTGCGGCGAATGTCCAAGCGAACTGAGGCGTAAAACTTGAGTGCGTTGCCGCCGGTGGTGGTCTCGGGGCTGCCAAACATGACACCAATTTTCATTCGGATCTGGTTGATGAAAATCACCATGCAATTGGTTTTCTTGATGTGAGCCGTGAGCTTGCGCAGGGCCTGGCTCATCAGCCGGGCTTGCAGACCGGGCAAGGAGTCGCCCATTTCGCCTTCCAGCTCGGCCTTGGGCGTGAGGGCGGCGACGGAGTCGACCACGATCAGGTCCACGGCGCCAGAGCGCACCAAGCTGTCGACGATTTCTAGCGCCTGTTCACCGGTGTCGGGTTGGCTGATCA
>JBAQDW010000100.1:0-2292 GCA_049286445.1 Rhodoferax sp.
CTCTGAGGTACTGCCGCCCGGACGTGTGAATACCAGCCAACGCCTGCGACAATGGCGGCCCTTTCTTCAACCTTGGCACGGGGCTGTTCGCCCCTCAAGCACCATGACACCGACCTTCCCGGGCACCGAGCGTGCTTACGCTTTAAGCGACTTTGACTTTGAACTGCCGCAAGACCTGATTGCCCAGCACCCTGCGCCTGAGCGCAGCGGCTCGCGGCTGCTGGACGGCACAGCCGCCGAGCCAGTAGACCGGGTGTTCAAAGAGATCATCACCCAACTGCGCCCCGGCGACCTGATGGTGTTTAACGACACCAAGGTCATCAATGCCCGTTTGTTTGGTGAAAAAGCCACGGGCGGCAAGTTGGAGTTGTTGGTGGAGCGGGTGCTCACCGGCAACCAGGTGGCCGCGCACATGCGGGTCAGCAAAAAGCCAGAAGTGGGCGCCTCCGTGGCGCTGACCGGTGCGCCCGGCAGCACCGACCCCCTGCGCGCCACCTTGCTGGGCCGCTGGCCCGATGCCGATGGCCCGCTGTTTCGGTTTGTGCTGTCCAACGACCTAGGTGATGACCCGTACACGCTGATGGAGCGCCACGGCCATGTGCCGCTGCCTCCCTACATCACCCACACCGACTCGGCGGAAGATGCGGCACGCTACCAGACGGTGTTTGCGAAAAACCCCGGCGCCGTGGCCGCACCCACTGCCGCCCTGCACTTTGACCAAGCCCTGCTGGACGCCATTGATGCGATGGGCGTCAAGCGCGCGCATGTGACCTTGCATGTGGGAGCGGGCACTTTCCAACCCGTCAAAACTGAAGTGCTGGCTGAGCACCAGATGCACAGCGAGTGGTATGACGTGCCCCTGGCGACCCAGCAAGCCATTGCCGAGTGCCGGGCGCGCGGTGGGCGCGTGATTGCGGTGGGCACCACCACGGTGCGCACTTTGGAGTCGTGGGCGCAGAGCGGACAGGTGTCGGGCGACACGCAGATTTTCATCACGCCGGGGTTTGAATTCAAGAGGGTGGATGCGTTGGTGACGAACTTTCACCTGCCCAAGTCGAGTCTGATGATGTTGGTGAGTGCCTTTGCCGGTTATGAGCCCATCATGGCGCTGTACCGTCACGCCATTGCCAAGGGTTACCGCTTTTTCAGCTACGGCGACGCGATGTTGCTGCAGCGCGCTTGAAGGCGGGCGCTCACATGCACGCGCACGGGTTTCAACGTTTTGTCCCCCTGTTGGCCGTGCTCGGCTCGGTCATCGCACTGGGCATTGGCACGTCATGGGCCAAGCAGTGGCTGTTCCCTTTGGTGGGCGCGCAGGGCACCACCGCCGTGCGCGTGGGCTTGTCGGCGGTGTTGATGTTGCTGCTGTGGCGGCCTTGGCGCTGGCACTTGTCGCGCACTGACGCCCGGGCCATTGCCTTGTACGGCGTGGCGCTGGGGGGCATGAACTTGATGTTTTACATGTCGCTGCGCACACTGCCGTTTGGCTTGGCCGTGGCGATTGAGTTTTCCGGCCCGCTGGCGGTGGCGATTTGGTCATCGCGCCGGGCGGTCGATTTTGTTTGGGTGGCGTTGGCGATTGCCGGGCTGGCGATGCTGCTGCCTTTGGGCTTAAGTGCCAGCGCGCTCGACCCGGTCGGCCTGCTCTTCGCGTTGGCAGCGGCAGTGTGCTGGGCCTTGTACATCGTGTTTGGCAAACGCGCAGGCCACTTGCATGCGGGGCACACGGTGTCGTTGGGCCTGCTGATGGCGGCGATTGTGGTGGTGCCCGTCGGTATAGCGCACGCCGGTGCTGCGCTGCTGACGCCCACGGTGCTGCTCATCGGTCTGGCCGTGGCGGCGGTGTCGAGCGCCATTCCGATCTCATTAGAGATGATGGCGTTGAAACGCCTGCCCAAGGAAACCTTTGGCATCATGATCAGCATGGAGCCCGCTGTGGCGGCCCTGTTGGCATGGGTGCTGCTGGGTGAACACTTGAACTTGGTGCAGTGGTTGGCCATTGGTTGCATCGTGGCGGCATCCATGGGCAGTGCCCTCACCGCGAGGCGGCCAGTGGTCAGCCCTGCGGAGCTGCCCCTGGTCGCTTGAAAAAAAAGGGCTGCCGCGTTGAAGCGACAGCCCTTTTTTTACAAAACAATAATTTCCCGGTCAAAAAGGAATGTCGTCATCCATGTCGTCAAAGCCACCGGCCGGGCGGGCCTGTGCCGGGGCTTGGCGTGCTGCCGGTGCTGCGGCCACCGGGCGGGACGCAGGCGCGGGCCGGGAGTAACCACCGCCATTGCCACTACCACC
>JBAQDW010000101.1:0-1718 GCA_049286445.1 Rhodoferax sp.
TGGTCATGGCTGACGTCACCATCGACCATCGCCGACAAGCCCGTCGCCGTTGCAGCACCAAAAGTGCTCAACAAATAGTCTGTGTACAAATCAAGGTCAGCTTTTTTCATCCGGGGAGCCTATCAGGTGGCGGCTGCGTAACATCAGTTAAGTAAGTGCCATTCGGCTCTAGCCCTCGTGGAGCCTGCGAAAATAGCTACTTTATTCATAGCATTCAGGGTGCCAGGCACGCTGTCATCAAGGTGATGCCTTGGTCGGACGGGAGCCAATCCGACAGGGGCCGGCAGACGGACGCGTGGCACAGCTCATAGTCGGCGGTGAACTCAGAGCGGGTCAAACGCAAAGCACGGGTGTGCGTGAGAGGCGGGGTGTACGTGTACCAACCGTTTTTCAACACGGCATCGTCCGGTGGCTCCATGCCCGCTGCCGAGCCACGCACCCGGGCCTGGACCGCGTGCAGGAGGAGGGTGTTGGTAGCGCCGGGGTCAACGCTCACTTCGTAGTCCTCTTCCCAGCGCACTTTCTCGATCGAGTGGGTCCACGCCAACGTGACGGAACTGCCCGTAACAAAGACGGGCACGGCTGCAGGGTCAGCCTTCACAGACGCCGCCAATACCAGACAAATCCCGAGGAGACTGCTCACGCCGTGGGCTCAATTTTTACCGGGGAGTGACCATCGCGGTGGACTGGCGACTGCGCCAATAGTGCCATGCCACAAAAGCGGCCACGCCCGCCAATCCCAGCTCGTCCGTGAAAGGCAGAGCCACCACCAAGAGGCTGGCAGAGGCAATGGCCACCACGCGCTCGATCCAGTTCAGTGGCCCAAACAAAAAGCCAATGGCCCCCGCACCCCACATTGCAATGGCGACCAAGGCCTTGAAAACGATCCACGCGGTGTCGGTCCAATCGCCGCTTTGCAGCATCAAGGCCGGGCTGTACACCGCCATGAAGGGCACGATAAAGCCCGCAATAGCGACGCGAATGGCCTGCATGCTGATCTTTAACCCGCTTTCACGTGCAATCGGCGCGGCGGCAAACGCCGCCAGCGCCACCGGGGGCGTCAAGTCGGCCATGATGCCGAAGTAGAAGACAAACATGTGGGAAACAATCAGGGGCACCCCCAGTTCCAGCAACACCGGCGCGGCCAGTGAGCTGGTGATGATGTAGTTGGGAATGGTGGGAATGCCCATGCCCAGCACCAAGCAGGTCACCATGGTCAGAAAAAGCGCCAAGAACAGGCTCTCTTTGCCAATGGCAATGATGTGGCCGCCCAGCTCGGCGGCGACACCGGTCAAATTGATCACACCAATGATCACACCAACCAGAGCGCAGGCAATGGCCACCGGCAACGCGTGACGGGCGCCGTCCACCAACGCGGTGATGGCCAGCCGTCGGGCATCAGCCCCGACGCGGCGGGCGTAGGTCAGTGCCACCAACAGGGCAATCAAGACAAAGAAAGCCCCCACGCCAAATTGGAAGAAGCCCGAGCAGGCAATGCCCAGCAGCGCCCAAAACAAGCCGCGCAATGCGAGGCTTTTGACCCCGGTGAGCACCGCCGCGCCAAAAATCAAAATGGCGGTCAGCCCCAGCCCCACTGTGCCGGAGAACAAGGGGGTGTAGCCCGAAAACAGCAGCGCCACCAAACCGGCCAGCGGCAGCAGCAGGTACCAACGTTCGCGCACCGCCGTCCACGGGTTGGGGCAGTCTTCTTTGGCCAT
>JBAQDW010000102.1:0-2739 GCA_049286445.1 Rhodoferax sp.
AGGTTTTGTCTTTTTTCATGGCAGAGGGGGTGAGAGATCAAGAGGAATGAAGGAATCAAAGGGGGCAGCACAGCTTACAGGGAGCACGTTCAATTATTTTGCCTTGATGCGGTGCCCAAACACGGCAGTGGGGCAAATTACTTCTCTCCCGGGGCAGTGAAAAGGCATTTCCGTCCCGCCAGGCTCAACCTCTGTCAATTGGGGCCTTGCCGGGCCGAGGTGACAATAGCGGTCCTGAATTGACTTCTTTGGACGCTATGGACATGACCACTTCTCTGCGCGTTGGCGCTCTCACCCTGTCGCTGCTGGCGGCCTCTCACACCTTCGCTCAAGATGCGCTGTTATCAGCGTCAGCCAAAGAAACCGGGGCCGTGGTGACCGCCTCGGGGCTGGTTTACCGGTCTCTCAAAGACGGTACGGGCAGCAGCCCCACAGCCTCTGACAAGGTGAAGGTTCACTACCGGGGCACCTTTGCTGACGGCAAAGAATTTGACAGCTCTTACAAACGCAGCGCGCCCATTGAGTTCCCCTTGACGGGCGTGATTCCCTGCTGGACGGAGGGCGTGCAGCGGATGAAGGTGGGCGGCAAAGCCAAGCTGACTTGCCCCGCAGCCATTGCCTATGGCTCGCGTGGCGCAGGCGGCGTCATTCCACCCAACACCACCTTGTTATTTGAAGTTGAATTGCTGGGCATAAACGGCAAGTAATTCCATTTTCAGATCGATAGGAGCTTAGGCGCGAAGCCGCAGACAGTGCAGACGCACGGCAAGGCGAAGCAACAACAGATCCTATTGATATGGCGTTGGAATAAGCCGCGCCTTGTGCCCCTGGCGTCTGTGCTCAGGGGGCGCTGCAAGCAATATTGACGATGCGCAAGAACACCGGGTTTTGCGCCACATCGTTCCAACTCATGGGCCCATGCTGAAAATGCACTTGTTGGCCCTCGCCCAACAGGTCGGGGTGGTGCGAGGTGTAGATCAATCGGATGCGTCGGCCCTTGCAATCAATTTCAAGCTGGTCTTTGGACGACCGGTAACGCCCTTCAGGCACCATGCGCGGACTGTTGTGCTCCCGCAAAATCCAGATCATCAGCGTGCCGGCCACCTTTTTTGACATGCTCGTGTCCAGGTAAAACACCGAGGTTTCGGTGCTGGCCACTTTCACCCACTCGGCGTGCACCAGGCCACAGGTCAGCGCCAAAACGAGCCACACCGCGTATTTTTTCATGCTCACTGCCCTTTCCCCATCACATCACATCCCAGGCCTCCACCCTACACCACCAGAGGGTCTTCTTGCATGGCTTCCAGCTGCTCTTCCAACATTTGCACCTGCCCTTGCCAATAGTCGCTAGAGCCAAACCAGGGAAAATTGATGGGAAAGGTGGGGTCTTCCCAGCGGCGCGCCAGCCACGCGCTGTAGTGAATCAAACGCAAGGTGCGCAGCGGCTCAATCAGCGCCAATTCGCGCCGGTCAAATTCCCGGAACTGCTCGTAGCCGTCCACCAAAGCCCCGAGCTGCCGGCTGCGTTGCGAGCGGTCCCCGCTGAGCAGCATCCATAAGTCTTGCACGGCGGGGCCGGTGCGGGCGTCATCCAGGTCCACAAAGTGGGGGCCAGGGCCCGCGCTGGGGGGTGACTCCAAGGGCGTCCAGAGAATATTGCCCGGATGGCAGTCGCCATGCAGACGCAACTGCTGAAGGGGCTCAGAATAAGCATCTTTTCGGCCTTTAGCCCCCGTCAGATCTGCGTAACCAGCTATTAAATCAAGAGCGCTTTGAGAGGCTTTGCTCCACGCCGATTGCACATCCAGCGGTACTTTTTCATGGGCCAGCAGCCAATCCCGAGAGGCGACACCAAAGGTTTGCAGGTTCAAGGCGGGCCGACTGGCAAACGCTTGGGCAGCGCCCACGGTGTTAATGCGGGCCAAAAAGCGACCCACCCACTCCAGCACATCAGGGTCGTCCAACTCTGGCGTACGCCCCCCTCGGCGCGGGCTAACGCTGAAGGCAAAGCCTCCAAAATGGTTCAGGGTGCTGCCCTGCAGGGTGAGTGGCCCAACGACGGGAATTTCAGCGTCCATCAGCTCGCGGGAGAACGCGTGTTCTTCCAAAATCTGCTCGGTCGTCCAACGCTTGGGCCGGTAAAACTTGGCCACCACAGCTTGGCCGTCTTCCAGATGCAGCTGGTAAACACGGTTCTCATAGGAGCTTAACGCGAGCTGGCGTCCATCGCCGTAGAGGCCCACGCTGGCAAGCGCGTCCATGACGACATCGGGGGTGAGCGCTTCAAACGCATGGGCACCACTGGGTTGGGGAGGCTGGTTCAACATGGTGCCATTGTCGCTTGTGCGTTGCCGCGCAAGCACAAGCCCATCTCGCCGTTGTACAGTGCGTGCATGAAGAAATGGCAACACCGAAAGCGACTGATCACGCGCCGGGGCCTCGTGTACTCGCTGGTGCTGTGCTTGATGATTCTGGGCTTGGGTGGCGTGGGGTTCTGGATACTGGAGCCCCGCGCGCACAATTTGAGTGACGGCTTGTGGCTGGCTTTCACCACCGCTGCCACGGTGGGTTATGGCGACATTGTGCCCAGCACCCACGCGTCGCGCGCGTTTTCCGTGCTGGTGGTGTTGCTGGGTCTGGCGGTGCTCTCGCTGGTCACGGCGTCAGTCGCGGCCATGTTTGTGGAGACTGAAGAGCGGCAAATCGAGCGCGACTTGATGCACGAGATTGGCGCGCTGC
>JBAQDW010000103.1:0-36657 GCA_049286445.1 Rhodoferax sp.
GGCGCTAAAAAAGCAATGGTGCGTTTGCGCGTGGGCAAGTCCGGCATGGGGATTTCAATCGCCGCCACCTTGGGGTTGGAAAGCAAGCCCGGGTTGATGGCGTTGAGCGACTCGGTCACCAAAATGGTGATGTTGTCGCCGCTGGTTAACGTTTTATCCAGCGACCAGCGGTGAAAGGCCAGGTAGGTTTGGCGATCTTGCTGCGCCATAAAGCTGGGGTCACCCGCAGGCAGCAGCGCATCGGCATAGGGCACGATGACGGCGGTGGACTGCTGGCTGCGCATCTGGTTCTCCAGCGCATGCAGTGAGGACAGCAAGTTGACCCCGTCCGAGTCTTCGCCCGCCAAGCCCGTCAGCGCACTGTCGAGCGGGCCACTCAGCACCCGAATACCGCGCTCCAAGCTGACCTCAACCACCTGTTTCTTGGTGTCTTTGAACAACTCGGTGACCAAAAACGATTGCAGGGTGTGCAGCGTTTCCCCCACCAGAAAGTTGTCGAACACATTGCGGTACAGCACAAACGTGGACGCCTCCCCGGCCAAATACTTTTGCCGCAGCGTTTCCGCCCAAACGGGCAGAGGGTGGCGTGGGATCGCAGGAGCGGTCATGCGGGGCCTGAACTCACAAGGTTTTGACGGGGGCCTGAGCGGCGGCGGCGCGGGCTTGCTTCATGGCGTCGAGCTGCGCTTTGGCCGTCACACTGCCGCTGCTTTGGCGCAGCTTGGCCAAGCGGGTGTCGAGGTCTGAGCTTTGCAACTCGGCCCCCAAGCTGGCCTGTGCCACTTGGCTTTTGATGTGGTCGCGCACCGCGCCCAGCGCTTGCACCTCGGCATCGACCGAGAGGCCATCGAGCTGGCCTTGAATTTTGAGCCGCGCCTGGGCGCTGTGCATTTGGGCCAGCATGCGGTCTTTTTCGGCTTTCAGTTTGTCGATTTCGGACTTGACTTGTATCAGCGAGTCTTTGGCACTGTCCGCGTCCGTGGTGGCTTGGGCGGCGTCCTCGCGCAACTCTGTAATGGCCGTATCGAGCGCATTTTTCTTTTGAATCAGCACCACCGCCAGGTCATCTTGGTTGGTGGCCAAGGCGGCCTCCAAGTCGGCGGCAACAGCGGCCAGTTCGCGTTCACTGGTGCTCAGGCGCGATGCAATCTCTTGTCGGCGGGCAATGATGGAGCCGGTGGCCGCCTTGAGCTGGGTGTACTTTTGAATCATGGACGCAATGGCGTTCTGGTACGCAATTTCGGGGTGTTCCTTTTCAATGTCGGACACCCAAAGGGAAATGAAGCCGGTCCACAGATTGCTGAGTCGGGCGAAGATTGCGTTGTTGGCCATGTGTTTCTCCTGATTGAATATGAAAGGGGATGAGGATCACGCCTTGAGGGCGCGCGCCGCCTTTTGGGCTGCAGTTTGGGGAATCGAAGGACGCACACCGGGCGGTGATGCGTTCAGGTTCGGGGCGTCGAGGTCAAAAGACAGGCCCGTATCAAACTCGGCAGCGACTTCTTCGGCAATGCGCAGGCGGTCCAGCGACTCTTCGAGTTTGCTGCCCATGTCGGTGGCGTAGGGCGAGGTGATGACCAGTTGGTACACCTCTTCCATCTTGTCGGGCATGGCCATCAAGGTGGCCTCTAGCGCGCTGCGACGCACTGCCAAACGGCGCGAGCGCTGCAGGGCCTCGGTGTACTGGGCCAAGGCGGTGCGCAACTGGCGCTGCTCGTCCTCGGGTAACAAGGGGCTTTGAAGCTGCGCTTGAAGGCTGGCGATGCGTTTCACCACCGTGTCTTCGTTGGCGTGGTCTTTGCGTTGGCGCAGTGACAGGTTCACAGCGCTCAAGCCCAGGTAGTCCACCGTCAGGTCTTCCAGCTTGTCCACGTCTTGGTCGGTGAGGGTGGTGCGGCTGTCTTTTGCCGTTTGGTACAAAGACAGCACGCGGGCGCGCATGTGCTGGTAATTGGCCAAGGCATCGGTGCCGCCCAAATTGGCCAGCTCGGTCAACAGACTCTCGCGCCGCGCGTTGCGCACCTGGTGCTTGTGTTCGCGGTCTGCCCACGCCTTGAACGAGGGCAACTCGGGTATGGCCAAAGCAGCCAGCACCTCGCTGCCAAGGCCCACCACACCCACCAACGCCAACCCAGCCCACCCAAAAGGGATGGAGGCAAAAATGGCGGCACAGCCCACCCCCAGCATTGCCACACGGTTTGTGGGGTGCCGTAAAAAAGCACCCAGGTAAGAGGGTCTCTCGTTCACGCTAGTTGGAGAATCGGGACCAGATCTGCTCCATGTCCTGCTGGTCCTGCTCGCCCAGGATGGGGATCGGGGAGGAGCGGCTGAGGGCGGTGGTGCTGGGCACCACGGCCGGGTTGGACTTGATGCTCTCGCTCATGAACTCACCCGCCTTGAGGTTGGCGTTGGCAAAACCGACGGTGTTGGAGATTTTGGCAATCACCTGCGGGCGCATGAGGTAGTCGATGAACAAGTGGGCTTCACGCCGGTTTTTGGCATTGGCAGGAACGGCCATGGCATCAATGGCCAGCAAGCCGCCCTCGGCAGGCACCCGGTACTCCACGTTGCCACGCGACTTGGTTTGCGCCTGCACCGCGTCGCCCGAGAAGCCAATGGCTACACACAGCTTGCCGGTGGCCATCATGTCAATGAACTGGTCGGTGGGGATGATCTTCACGATGCCCTTTAGGCGGTCCAGCACTTGGGTGGCGGCGTTGAGCGACGTTTTGCCATTCCATTTGGCTTGTCCACCGGCCATGGCCGTCAAAGGAATCACGTCGGAGGCTGAATCAACCATGCCCACGCCACACGATTGAAAGCGCCGAGCCGTTTCCGGGTCAAACACATTGGTCAGCGAATCCATGGCGTGGCCGGGGTAAGCCCGCGCGGTGAGTTTGGGGTTCCAAGCGATGCCGACCGTGTACCACATATAGGGCAAGCTGTAGGCACCGTCCTTGTCCCAAGCGCGCAGCGTGGCATCCACCCGAGGATCAATGTTGCCCAGGTTGCTGAGGCTGGCTTTGTCCAGTTTGCCCAGCAGCCCCTTGGCCGCCATGGCGGGCACGACATTGGCGGTGGGAAAGACCACGTCATAAGGCGTGGCACCTGAGCGCAGCCGGTCTTGCAAGTCGTCGTTGCTGGCAAAGATGTCGTAAATCACCCGAATGCCGTATTCCTTCTCAAAGTCTTCCAGCACGCTGGGCTCAATGTAGTCAGACCAGTTGAGAATACGCACGGTGGCTTTGGCCTGCGCACCCACGCCGTTCACAGCACGGCGCAGGTTCATCAATACCGTGGCGGTGATCAGACCATCCACGGTGACGCTTTGGGACTCTTGAAATGCCTCGGTGGCCACTTGGGTTTGCGGGCCAAAGGTGCCGTCCAAGGGGCCCGCATTGAAGCCCAGTTTGCCCAGCAGAATTTGGGCTTCACGCAGGCCGGCGGCGTCCACCAATTTCTCGCGGCCTTTGTAGTTGCCGCTGGACCAATTTTGGGTTTGCCAGATGACTCGGCGAATCGAATTCAACAGGGCGTCGCTGACTTGGTTGGCAGGTGCCAGCCCGTTTTGCACGGAAAAATTGCGAATCGCCTCCAGCGTGGCGGGTGTCAAGGTGCCGCTGGGGGATTCGCGGAACAGCCCCATGCGTGCCAATAAACGCTGGGCGGTTTCCACCTTGGCATTGCGCGCGCCAGAGGGCGCAGCCGCTTCGGTTTTTGGCTTGGCCGTGCCAAACACAAAGCCCTGCGCTTGTGCGGTGCCCACCATCAAGGTGGCGCTGACCAAAATACTTAGCAGGGAAAGGGGGCGAATGCTCATGAAAATATCCTTGTCAAATAGCGCTCGAAACCTATTGGCCCGAGGCAAAACAAATGGTGTTGCGCGACTGTGCCAGTTGGAACAGGGCCGCCGCTTTGTCGTGGTTGGCGACCAGCCCCCCTTGACCTTTGAGCGTCATCTCGCCCAGCAGGCAGGCGGCGCTGGCATCACCGCCTTGCACGGCTTGTTCCAAGTGAACGCGGGCTTGAGCGGGGTTGCCGCTTTCTAACAGCTTGCGTCCCGCCTCGGCGTTTTCGGCTGCGCTCATACCGATGGCTGAAGCCGGGGAAGTACTGGCAGGCGCGGGCGTGCTTTGAGGGGGTGTTGTAGCAGGCGCTGGGATGGTGACGACGACTGGGGCCTCTGTAGGCGTGGCTTGCACCGCCGGTGCCTGTGCCGTGGGCTGCGCCGTCCCCATCGCGCCTTGAAATTTTTCCTTGAGCCCCAGGTGCCACACGGCCGAGGCCATGGCGCCCACCACGGCCAAGCCAATCAGGCCTTTGGAGAGAGGGGTCAAACTTGCCATGCTGTTATTCCTTGGACGGGGTTGCGGGGGCGCCAAACCGGGTCGCCAGACCCTGCAGGCGCTGGCTGGTTTGGGCCAACTCAGCCAGTTCCCGGGTGGTTCGCTCGGTCGCGGTGCGCAGGCTGGCCTCTTGGGCTGCGGTTTCTTGTGCGCTGCGGGCGATCTCGCGGTTGGCCAGGGCGTCGAGTTCAGCGATTTGTTGGCGAATGTCGCCGACCACTTTGTCCCGCCGTGCCGACACTTCCGCGAGTCGGCTTTGGGTTTCGCGCTCCAGTTGATTCAGGTTCAGTTGCAGTTGCTCGGCGTGTCGCGCCAGTGCACTCACCTTGGCAGCCGCATCGGCCAGCGGGTCGTCAATGGTCCAGGATTCGTCAGCGGCGTCCATGGCCCTGATAGCCATGAGTCGCGTCGCGTCGTCCATGGCGCTCAGTCCATCCAACAAACGCAACAAACGTTCCGCAGGATAAGCCGACGCCACCATCCCTGCGTTGGCATAAATGGTGTCCAGATCAAGCGGTGCAGCGGCGTGAGCTGCCAGCTCAATCCCCGGTGACGCTGGCGCCAATGCGGGTTCAACAAGGCTTGTGTCATCGACTTCTGGCAGGCGCGTTGCCGTGGCGTCGTCTTTCTTGACCAGTCCGGCTTTTTCTAGAAAATCCAGCATTCCCCTCATTGATGGCTCCTTTTCCTGGGTTGGTTTGCCACGCTGGCCAACACCCTGTTGTTTGTCACTGGCCGATGCGTGGGAACCCGGCGCACAGTGCTGCGTTTCGCCGGGAAGAGTTTAATGCCAATCTTCGGGCGTGCGACTGAACCATCGGAGGCCCAAAAACACCACGATCAGCGCAGACGCCGTCGCCTCACCTCAGGTGGTAGAGGGGTCACTTCACGGCCCCCACCTTGATCTTCGCGTTGGGCGACTCGCCAAACATCTCGGGTGCGTACAGGGCCTCCACCCTTGAGGGCGGTAGCGAGAACTCGCCCACGTTGTTCAGACGAATGGTGTATTCCATTTTGATGACGCCTTTGGGCAAATACTGGTAATAGCTGCGGAAAGACTCGAAGCTGCGTTCTTCAAACGCAGGCCAGGCAGCGCCTTCTTTCTTCTCGCCTTGCGTGGCGATTTCGCTGTCACGGCCCAGGCCGCCGCCCAGAATGGTGGCGCCGCTGGGCACGGGGTCGGTGATCACGGCCCAAGTCATGTCGGCGCTGGCGTTCACTTCCAGGGTGATGCGCAGTACGTCGCCTCGGGTGTAGCTGCCGCTGGGCAGGCTCTTGTTGGCTTGCTCTACCGGGGTGATCGTCTTCTTGATTTGGTAGCCCGCGTTGAACGGGGCTTTCAATTGCACCGCCGCCACGGACTGCAGGGTGAGCCACGGTTTGCCTGCACCGGCGTGGGTCACGTTCAAGGTGTCCTTGGGCTGGGTTTTGCCCCACGGCAGGAACATCGTGTTGTTGCGCAAGTTGCCGGGTGCCGCTGGCGCGCCAAAGTAGCTAGTCTGGTGCGCAGCGCCCGAGGCGTCGGTGGTTTTGATGCGCTCGACCTTGCTCCAGTCGACGCTGGCAGAGCCGGTGCTCGTACTGGCCTTGGTGGTGCCAGCCACGGTCACGGCTTCAAACTTGGCGCTGAATTTCTCCAGTGCAAAACCGCCCCACAGGTTGGCAGTGGTGGTGTGCCACGCGCCGTTTTGCTGACGCCCGATGAAGCCATTGGCCAGGCGGCCCATGTCGTCTTTCCAGGCCGGGTCGTCCATCACGGCCAGCGTGAGGCGGGCGGTGTTGACGTCGCCGTTTTGCATCAGCCACCACCAGTAATCGTCCTTCTCGGTGCTGAAAATCATTTTGGTGCCTTGGTAGCTGATGCGGCTGCGCAGTATTTGGCTGGCTTCAGCCAAGCGTTTGTCGCGCTCAGGCACGTCTTGGACGCGGGTCAAAATGTTGTACCAGTCAATGACCGCATGGGTCGGCCACTGGTTCGGGGCGATGGTGATGCTCGTCAACATGCGGGCTTTGGCCTGGCCGTAGCGAGACAGGGCCCCAAGGGCGGCCAGTTTGCGAATGTCCAGGTCTTTGCGCGGGCTCCAGAACTCGCGCTGAATGCGCCCCTCTACAAACGCAATCAAACCGCGCTCCATCGGCGCGCGCACTTCGTCGCTCAAGGCAAAGGCGGGGTCTAGGGTGGCGGCTTCATGGGTGCTGGCCAGCAGGTAAGCGGTCAGCGTGTCGCTGCCCCGGTTGGACTCGCCGTCGCGCGGGGGAAAGTAGCTGGCCAAACCGTCGCTGTCCAAATACCCCGGAATCTGACCGACCACGGTTTGCCACATCTTGCCGTCGCGCAGACCCACCGCTTTGCTGGTTTTTTGCTCCAAGCAGACAAACGGGTAGTTGGCAAACCAGTCTTTCACGCCGGGCAGGCCTTCAGCCAGCTTGGGTTGCAAAGACATCTTGAGTCCACCGCGACCGGGCAGGGCGTCAGCGGGAGGGGCCACGTCCAGCGCCAATGCGCCATCAATTTGCACCAACGTGGCTTGTTGCACGGTGAGTGGCACGGCGGGAATGATGCGTTGACGCACTTTGAGTGCATCGCGCGCGCCGCTGGTGGTGTCTTTGGCTTCAATCTCCCACAGAATTGACTCGAACCGCGACAGGGCCAGTTGCACCGGCGCGGTCACGTTCCAAGCCACTTCCCGGGCGTCGCCAGCGGGTATTTCCACCGTTTGGGGCGGTAATTCCAGCAGCGTGGCGCGCGGGGTCACTTCCACCTTCATGGCTTGCTTGGTGGTGTTGCGTAGGGTGATTTGGGCGCGGAACTGATCGTCTTCGCGCACCAAGGGCGGCAGGCCGCTGATGATTTGCAGGTCTTGGGTGGCTTGAATGGTCGTGCTGCCGGTGCCAAACAAGCCTGTGGAGGCATCCGCCACGGCCACAATTTTGAAAGTGGTCAGCGCATCATTCAACGGCACGGTGACCACGGCTTGGCCATTGGCGTCCAGCACCACGCGCGGGTTCCACAGCAGCAGCGTGTCCAGCAACTCACGGGTGCCACTGCGCCCACCACCGCCACCGGCTGCCACGGCCTTGCGTCCGTAGTGGCGCCTTCCAATGATTTCCATTTGCGCTGTGGACGTGCTCACGCCCCAAGCGCGGCGCTGCAGCATGGCGTCCAACAGGTTCCAACTGGTGTTGGGCATCAGCTCCAAAAGAGCTTGGTCGACGGCGGCCAACGCCACTTCAGCACCGGCGGCCGGTTGGCCGTTGGGCAGTTTGGCGGAAACAGTGACTTGCGCTTTGCCGCGCACTGGGTAGCTTTCTTTGTCCGCTTTCACGGTCACGGCCAGTTGGTGCGCCTGCGTGCCGACGCGAATCTCGGCCAGACCCAGGCGGAAGGCGGGCTTGCTCAAATCAACCAGCGCGGTGGGGGCCACATACTCTTTGCCCTCATACCAAAACGAGGTCCACCACTCGCGTGGGGCCTTGTAGCCCCAGGTGAAGAAGCTGTACCACGGCACCTCACGCAGGCGTCCGCGCAGGGCCAGCACGCTCACATACACATTGGGGCCCCAGCCTTCTTGAATTTTGAGGTGAACAGTGGGGTCTTGCCCGTTGAGCCGTACCACCTCGGTGTGCAGAATGCCTTCGCGCTCCACGGCCACCAAAGCGGTGGCAAAGCGGAAGGGCATGCGCACCTGAAATTGGGCGGTCTCGCCCGGTTGGTAGCTCTTTTTCTCGGGCAACAGGTCCATGCGGTCGTGGTTTTCACCGCCAAACCACAGCTCACCTTGTTTGGTGACATAGACACTGGAGGCGGCTTGGATGGTGCGCCCGTCGCTGTCTTTGGCCGTGACGATCAGTTCCACTTCGCCCGCTTCGGACAGGCGGGTGTCGCACAACAAGAGGCCACGCGAGTCGCTTTTGCCGCTGCACACGGAGCCCAAGTCTTTGACTTCGGTTTTGTTGTCATAGGTGTAAAAACCACCCACCATGCGCTTGCGGCTGGTGGTGACAATGCGGGCCACCGCCTTGACCTCCAAGGCCACGCCACTTTGGGCTTTGCCGTTCAGGTCCAACGCCAACGCTTGAAACTTGATCTTTTGCCCGCTGGACACCCAGCCTTCGGTTTTGATACCTGCCACCACACTGGCGGGCCACAGCGCATTCACACTGCGCAGGGTTTGCACTTCGCCATTCGGGTCGGCGTAGGTGGCTTCCAGCAACAGTTCTTGGGGCTGGCTGCGGGTGGGTACTTCAGGCACGGTGAGTTTGCCGCCGCCGTTTTTGTCCAGCGTCAGGGGCAGTTTGTCGGCTATCACTCGGCTGTCAGTGCTTGCATCGGCTTCCTCTTCGCCCTCGCTGTTGCGATTTTGGTCGCCGCGCGGGGCCGAGAAGCTAAACCCCTCAAAGTCAGGGTAATCCAACGACTTGGCGCGCACCAGCGCTGAGACGCGCACCGGCAGGTTGGCGGCACCACCTCCGGCCACGTAGTTGATTTGCACGTCCACCGGCACGGTGTCCACGCGCACCAAGGGTTTTTTGTCAGTGGGGGTGACCCGGCCTTCCAGCACGGGCAGGCGGAACTCCTCCACTCGGAATTGGCCTGTGGCGAAGCTGCGCTCTCGCTCACCGGCGCGCAATTCCACTTGGTAGACCCCGAGTTTGGCGGCAGGCGGAATCGCAAAAGTGTTTTCGGCACTTTGGCCGCCGGTGCCGGTTTTGCGCCAAGTCAAGTCTTGGGTGTACTGCTGGCCGCTGCCCACATGGGTGATCACCAAGGTGGTGGGTTGCGTGTCTGTCAAACCGAAGCCTTTGCCAGTTTGGCTGCGCAGCAGGTGTTTCATCGACACCGTCTCCCCGGCGCGAAACAGGGTGCGGTCGAACACGGTGTGGGCCAGTTCGTCGCGCTCCGCGCTGCTGCTGGTGGGCACA
The DNA here is from genome assembly GCA_049286445.1 of Rhodoferax sp. Classification (GTDB taxonomy): domain Bacteria; phylum Pseudomonadota; class Gammaproteobacteria; order Burkholderiales; family Burkholderiaceae_C; genus Rhodoferax. The sequence goes on from JBAQDW010000103.1 coordinate 9,270, forward strand.
TTGAAGCGCCAGGGCTCAATACCGCGGTTCCAGTCGCTCCAGGTGAAGGCCATGTCCTCGGCTCCGGCGTTGTTGGCGCGGGCGCTCACAAAATAGGCTTGGTTGTAGAAATTTTCTGACTGGCATGTGGGGGCCTCGGGGCTGATGTCAGTGAACTGCGCCAAGCCTTGGGCATTGGTGGTGGCACTGGCCACGGGGTTGCCGCGGCAGTCAGATACCTGCACTTTGGCGTTGGCCACTGGCTGGCCTTTGTCCAGCGTCGTGACCCAAGCCAGCGAGTTTTCTCGGCCGAGTTTGAAGTGAACCCCCAGGTTGGTCACCAGCGCGGAGGTGCGCACATACATGGTTCGCGCATTGCCCAAACGCTCGTCCAGCAGCGACTGCCCCAAGCGTTGCGAGGCAATCTCCACCACATGAAAGCCGGGGGTAAGCGGAATACCCACCACCTCAAATGGGCGGGGATCGTTGGACACGGGCTTGGGCAGGTCGAGGGTTTTGACGTCAGATTGCCCCTTCAGAAGCGACAGCAGGCGTGATTGCACGTCATTTTTATCGCGTTCGTCCAGCACCGGCGGCAAGGCGCCTTTGACCTGCGCGGCAGCCATTTTTCGTGACACGGTGAAATCGTCAAAGCGGCGCACGGTGGTGTACCAGGCAATGATGTTGGCGTCCGTCTTGAGCTGTAAATCGCTGACTTTGCCGTGGCTGGCATCCAGCCCTTTCACAAGGAGTGCCGCTTCCACATTGCGCAGCGTCACCGGCAGCAGTGCCACGCCGCTGGGTTCAGCAAAGCGCTCAACAATGCCAAACGGCGACGCGGCAAATTTGGCCAGGGGCGGCATGGCGCCTGTGGCCACCTTCAGTGGAAAGCTGTCGGCGTTGCGAAGGGTGCGGCCGGACGTGTCCTTGAACCCGCTGGGCAGGCTCAGCGTGAATTGGGTTTGCTCGGGAAACAGCGGCTCAAAGCTCAGGCTGGTGACTTCGGCCTCGTCGCTGGTGTCGCCATCACCCAGGTTAGGTTGAAACTTGGATTGGCCCGATTTGAGTTGAATGGCTGCCGCCAACTTGGCAGGCACGGGCGCATTGAATTGCAGTTGCATGGGGCGCAACGGCAGGCAGGCAGACTGGGCGTTTTCACGCTCACAGCTGAAACTGGCAGAAAACGGCTCACGCACCTGAAAATCAAACCGTTTTTCGACAGAGTTCAAGATGCCACTGGGCGTGGCCACGCCTTTGCCAAACACCAGTTGCAACTTGCTGGAGGGCGTGAGGCGACGGTTGCAGGCCAAGGTGACGATGCTCAAAGGCGCGCGTTTGGCCGCCTCAGTGAGTCCTTGCGCTTGCAGCAGGGCGGCGCGGTCGGCTCCTTCAATCATGCGCACTGCCACGCGCTCGCCCAAGCCTTCTACGGCGCACCACACATTCGCTTGTACGCTGGCCAGTGTGGCGTCGCCATTGAGGCGCAGAGTAAAAAACTGTTCCTCGTCGATGCGGTTGTTAGCGTAGGGTTGGGTGCTTTGCACAAACGGCCCGCCGGTATTGAACTTGAAGCGAGTGGTGCCGCTGAGTACAAGCCCTTTAGCGGACTTCAAATCTGGTTTGACTTGCGTGGTGCAAGTCACGCCCGGCGGCAAATCGCGCTCAAACTCAAACGCCCATTGCCGCTCGTTGATCCAGCGGCCCGAGCCCGCACTGGCCTGCGCGTCCGAGCAGCTCAAGCTCACCGGCGCTGCCGCTTTGGGGTCACCAAAGTTCACGGCGGCTTCGTCAAACTTGACCACCAGCTGACGCACCTGCGCCACCTCACCTTGGGGTGAGAGGCTACTGACCTGAAATGCCTGAGCCCAACCCGCCGCAACCAGCAGGCCAACGAAGAACCCTGTTTTTTTGATATTCACGCGCAACCCCTGAAATGACTCTGTGCGCCGATTGTGGCTGAGTCAAGTGGCTTGTAGGCCAAGAAGTCGGGGCATAAGACGACCGGTCGAGGCGACAACATGGGTTGAATTGCCCCTGCACAGGCTTTGCCTGGGCGCTCCTGTGCACTCTTGTGCGCACAGATTGACCCCAACCTACCAAGGAACCGTGAGCTGAGCCACCGCGCTGGTGTAGCGATAGGAGGCGGACTGAGAAGACAGCTGTGATGCCGAATTGCTGGTCTCCAGCCCCAGCTTCCACTGCGTGCTGCTGCCCCGCCCGGACGAGAGGCCGACCAGCGCGCTCCAAATGGCCTGCGAGCCTGCATCAACCCACTGCTGACCCGCATCCAGGCTGGCGTTGAGCACCACGTTGTCCGCCACGGCGAGGCGCACGGAGAGTCCCAGAGCCGCCTCATGGAGGTGATTCGGTGAGAAATACTCCGGCTGGTTCGGTTGGGAGTGGCGGTAGCTGCGCGTTTTGAGATAGGCGTTAAACCCGTACGCCTCATCCAGCGAGTAGCTCCACCGAGTGCGCAGCTGAAGTCGTTGGTTATCGTTGGAGAATGCGGTGACGCCGCCTGACAATCCCACACCGAATCGGTTGTTGAACGCATGGTCAGCGACCAGCGCGAAAGCGGTGTAAGTCAACCCTCGCTGCAGTCCGAGTTGGGAGTTCACCACATCACGCTCTACGCTCACACCCCATGCGGTACCCGGTTGCAGAGGTTGCAAATAGTCCACCGACCCAACCCAAAGGCCATGCTGCGCAATACGGGCGAGTCCGAGCGTCGCATTCACTTGCCTTTGCGCGTTTTCTTCGTGGTAAGTGCCTACCAGCGAGGTTCCGGCAGTGGACCACCCGGGTTTGGCGTATTGCACGGCACCCGCCTTCACGCCCCACCCGTCAGCGCCGGCGTAGCCCAGGGTCTGTTTTCGTTCATTGAAAGCATCTGAATCATGGCTCGCATGCAGTGCGCCTGTGATGGCTTGGGATGCTGCGCTGGACGCCGCACAGATCAGCAGGGACCCTATTAACGCTGTCTTCATTTGGTTCCCCAATTTTTCTTTCGCTTCGTCAACTCCTGGATATAACCGATGACGCAAGCGGGCTGCAAAACGACGCTGTAGAGCAAGGCATAGAAGATGAAGCCCCCCACATTGCGCCGGACCTTGAGTCCTTGTTCAGTGAACATTTTGCTCTGGATGCTGAACATGAGGTAATTCACCACCATTGCCAGTGGAAGCACCAGCAAGGTCATGGGGCCGGCGAGCCAGTACACACCGAACAGGGCCAGTACCAGTCCCGGAATGAACGCAAAGGTGTAAGCCACATCCAGGTAAGGAAAAAGCAGGTTCCACCAAATAAACAGTGTGGTCATGCGCGGCTGGACCAGCAGACCCCCGTGCGCTTTGAAGGCTTCAATCATGCCGCGCGCCCAACGCTGACGTTGGCGTATAAATTGCCCCCAAGTTTCTGGCGCGTTGGTGAAAATGCAGGCGTTTTCCGCAAAGCCGACGCGGTGACCCCGTTTCAGGATGTCCCAGGTGAGGACAATATCTTCGCCCACAGTGCGAGGCCAGCCTCCCATTTCACGCAGCAAGGCGGTGTCATAGACCGAAAACGCGCCTTGTGCGACCAGTGTTCCTTGGTAGAGGCTCTGCAATCGTTTGATGGCAGCGATGCCCTGAAAATAATCCCACTCTTGGACGGCAGTTACCAGATTTTTGCGCGAGTTGCGCACCAACACCGCACCGGCAACCGCGCGGGTCGTGGGTGGATCACTCATGTACCGCCGTACCAAATTGTTGAGGGCATGACGGTACAGGTAGGAATCACCGTCGATCGTGACGGTGAGGGCGCTGCGCACCTTCGCCAGTCCTTGGTTAAGCGCGCTGGCTTTACCGCCATTTTTTTCCAAGGTGATTACTTGGAGCCACGGGTAATCCAATTTAGACAGCTTGCGGGCGGTGGCGTCAGTTGAGCCGTCATCAATAACGATGACCGCCATGGGGCCGGTGTAGTTTTGGAAGGCAATGCTGTTGATGGTTTCGACAATGTTTTTTTCCTCGTTGTATGCAGCGACAAGGACGGTAATGGCAGGCAATGCGCCTCCGACATCGGTCAGTCGCGGTCTTCGGTCCAACATCAGACTGGCAAACAAAAAGGCGTTCATGAAGCCCGGTACGACCGCAATGCCGTAGATGCTGAGGTAGGCAGGGAGGACGCCCACAACCTGTGAAAAATCAAGAATCCAGGCCTCTGCTGCAAAAATGGAAAACACCATCCACGCACTCGCAAAGGCGGATGCCAAGCCAAACTTGAGCCGTACTGCGAAGTAGGTGTGCGCAATGCGCGGTACAGGTGCGTCAGCTGCGCCCGAATGATGGGCCGCAGGCAATCGAAAACGGCAAAGTGGCTCGGTACTGGGCAGACTACCGTTTGGCTGTAAAACCAGAGCAACGTCGTTCGATGCTTCTGATTGTCCGGGTGCCGGGTCAAACCGACCCGCCAAATTGGTGGCGTCGGTGGAATCGGTCCGATGGGTCTCTGACATGGGCACTTTCTAGGGGGAAATAGGGTGCGTGACCCACGCGCGTAGCCTTTGGATCGCCCTGTTCAATGCACGATGCTACGCGAGGTTCCAAAGCACACACACGCCATCTCACGGATGCGATTTCAAAACCTGCCTTTGTCGGAATGGCACTCACCTCAGTTTTAACCCTTAACTGTTAACTGTTAAACGTTACCCGTGCGGTTTCAGTGACCCCCTGCGCTCATGGATGATGGGTGTTTTCGGCCTGTAGCCCTTGCTGGTCTTGCGTGAGCAGCTATCAACGATGTAGCAATTCTTGCGCTGCAACCCCCACTCTCACCCCCAACCCCTCTCCCGCCCCGCCGGGCGGGAAAGGGGAGCTCAACAGCCCTATGTGGCCGCATGTTGGAAGTGGTTGAGTTCACCGTGAGCCGCCAACCTTCAAACTGGCCTTTAACAGCCGTATGTGGCCGCGTTTTTAAAGGTGTGGGGTTCATGTTGCTCTGCCAACCTTCAAAGTGACTTTCAACTTTCAACATCTCCGTTGCAGGTCGGGTTAGCCGAAAGCGTCACCCGATTAAGCCAGTGCCATTCGCGTTAGGGTGGTTCGCGCGGCAGGTAAAGTGGGGGCTTGCCCAACCGGTGTTCACTGCGTGCCCGGTTTTCCCTTTGTTCCCATTTTGAACCCCGATGCCATGACGACCTCACACCCTGCCCCTTCTCCGCGCCCCTTGCCGCTCACGGGCTTGCGGGTGGTGGAGTTCACCCACATGGTCATGGGGCCGACTTGCGGCATGGTGCTGGCCGACATGGGCGCCGAAGTGATCAAGGTCGAGCCGTTGCAAGGCGACCGCACCCGTCATTTGTTGGGCGCGGGGGCGGGCTTTTTCCCCATGTTCAATCGCAACAAGAAAAGCATTGCCATTGACTTGCATTCGCCTGCAGGGGCCGAGGTCGCGCGCCGGTTGGCGGCGAGTGCGGATGTGGTCGCTGAAAACTTCAAACCCGGCACCATGGCCAAGTACGGGCTGGACTACGCCGCCTTGTCGCAAGTGAATGAGCGCCTGATCTACGTCAGCCACAAAGGTTTTTTGCCCGGCCCTTACGAGAATCGCACGGCGCTGGACGAAGTGGTGCAAATGATGGGCGGCTTGGCCTATATGACGGGGCGTCCCGGTGACCCGCTGCGCGCGGGCACCAGCGTGAACGACATCATGGGGGGCATGTTTGGCGCCATTGGGGCGCTGGGCGCGCTGATTCAGCGCGGCATCACCGGCAAAGGGCAAGAGGTGCAAAGTGCGCTGTATGAGAACAATGTGTTTTTGGTGGGCCAGCACATGCTGCAGTTCGCCATGACCGGCCAAGCGGCGGCGCCCATGCCCGCGCGCATTTCGCCGTGGGCGGTGTACGACGTGTTCACCGTGAAAGACGGCGAGCAAATTTTCTTGGCCGCCGTGAGTGACGCGCAGTGGCTGAGCTTTTGTGACGCGCTGGACCTGCCCGATCTCAAAACGAATCCCAAATACGCCAACAACAATGACCGGGTGCGCGAGCGCGCCACCTTGCTGCCCGAGTTGCGCACCCGGCTGGCCCAACGCAGTGCGCAAGAGCTCACCGAACGCTTGCAAGCCGCCGACCTGCCGTTTGCCCCGATCCGAAGACCTGAAGAGCTGTTTGACGACGAACACCTGCTGGCCACCGGCGGCTTGGCGGACATCACCCTGTCCGATGGCGAGCGTGCCGGGCAAACCGCCCAGACCACCTTGTTTCCCTTCACGCTGGACGGTCAGCGCTTGGGTGTGCGGCTGTCGCCGCCCACCTTGGGGCAGCATTCGAGCGAATTGCTGGCAGCCCTGGGCTACAGCGAGGCCGAGCAGCTTTCGCTGCGCGCCAGCCAAGCCGTGGCCTAGCTTGGGCCACCGACAATGCCCAGTTATGGACAAGTTCAAACAGTTGGAATCATTCGTCTCCGTCGCCACCCGGGGCGGCCTGACGGCCGCTGCGGTGGCAGAGGGCGTGGCCCCGGCCATCATGGGGCGACGGCTGGACGCGCTGGAAGCGCGGCTGGGCGTGAAGCTGCTGGTGCGCACCACGCGGCGCATCACCTTGACGCACGAGGGCAGCGCGTTCTTGGAGGACTGCCAGCGCGTGTTGGCCGATGTGGCCAATGCCGAGGCCAGTGTGTCGGCCGGGGGCGTCAAGGCCAGTGGGCATTTGCGCGTCACCGCACCGGCGGGGTTTGGCCGTCGCCATGTGGCGCCGCTGGTGCCGCGTTTTCGGGAGTTGCATGCTGAAGTCACGATTTCGCTCAACCTTGGCGACCGGGTGGTGGATGTGGCGGGCGAGGGCTTTGACTGTGCCGTGCGGGTGGGCGACATGCCGGACTCGTCCATGGTCAGCGTGCGCCTCGCTGACAACCGGCGTTTGTGCGTGGCCACACCCAAATACCTCCAGCAGCACGGCACCCCCAAACACCCCAGCGAGTTGTCGCGCCATGACTGCCTGACCTTGTCCAGCGACGCCTCCCAAACGAGGGGGTGGGGCTTTCAGGTGCGCAAAGGTGGCGTGGTGGAGTTGATCCATTTAAAGCTTGGCGGGCCGCTGGACTGCTCTGACGGGCAGGTGTTGCACGCGTGGTGTGTGGCGGGCTACGGCATCGCTTGGCGCAGCACCTGGGAGGTGGAGGCCGAGATCTCGGCCGGCACCTTGGTGTCGGTGCTGGATGAATTTGCGGCCCCGCCCAACGGCATTTACGCCGTGTTTCCGCAGCGCAAACACCTGCCGTTGCGGGTGCGGCTGTGGATTGACTATTTGAAACACCATTACGGCCAGTCTGGCTACTGGCAGGCGACCCGATGACGCGCTCTGACCCTGCCCTGCGGCGCGTGATTCTGTGTGCCGATGACTTTGCGGTCAACGCCAGTGCATCACGCGGCATTGCCAGGTTGGCGCAAACCGGGCGCATCAGTGCCACCAGCGCCATGGTGCTGTCACCACGTTGGGCGCAAGACGTGGCGCTGCTAGAGCCCGTGCGGGGCCGGATTGACGTGGGCGTGCACCTGGACTGGACCAGTGAGTTTGCGGTGGCGCAGGGCCATGGCTTGAGTTTGGGGCGTGCCATGCTGAAGGCCGCACTCGGTGGTTTTGACCGCCGCGCCGCCCGGGTCGTGATCGACCACCAACTGGATTTGTTTGAAGCGCATTGGAATGCCCCCCCCGACTATGTGGACGGCCACCAGCACGTTCACCAATTTGCAGGCATTCGCGAGGCGCTGGTACAGGCCTTGCAGGCGCGTTACGGCAGTCTCGGCAGACAAATGCCCTACCTGCGTGTTTCCCGCACCCCGGCGGGACCGACCGATCTGAAGGCTCGGGTGATTGCCGCCATGGGCGCCAAAGCTCTCGAAATAATAGCTGCTCGCGCAGGTGTGGTAAGGGCTAGAGGCCTATTTGGCATATATGATTTCACCGGCGACCAGGCCGCTTTCAGGCAGGCCATGGCGCAGTGGCTGGCGCAGGCGACCCCGGGCAGCATCATCATGTGTCACCCTGCGCAGGCCTCTGAGGTGGGGGACGATATTGGCCCCGCCCGGGTGTGGGAGCACGCTTACCTGAGCGGGGCAGACTTTCCCCGGGACTTGGCGAGGGCCGGTGTTGCGCTGGCGCGTGGCCAAGACGCGTGGGCCCCCCGCTAAAATTTGCGTGTGAATACCTCCCTAACCGAACGACAAAAATCCTGGCTGATTCTGGCCGCCCTGTGGCTGGTGCTGCTGGTGATGGCAGCGTTGCGTCCGCTGGCCGTCCCCGATGAGGGCCGCTATGGGGAAATCGGCCGCTGGATGCTGGTCAGTGGCGACTGGCTCACCCCGCGCCTGAACGGCCTGCCCTTTTTTCACAAACCGCCGTATGTGTACTGGCTGGAGGCGATGTCGCTGGCCACCTTTGGCGTCAATGAATTTGCCCTGCGCTTGGTGCCCGCGTTGCACGTGGCGCTGATGACCGTGGCCTTGTACCTGTCGGCCCGCACCTTGACGTCCGAGTCCACAGCACGGCGAGCTGCCGTGATGCTGGGCACCAGTCTGGCCTTTTTGGTGGGCGGGCAGTATGTCAACCATGACATGGCGGTGGCCACCTGGATTGGGGTGGCGATTTGGTGTTTTGCGTTTGCCTTTATGGCCGGGGAGCGTCCCAACGCCATGCTGGCGCGCTTGGGGTTTGTGGCCTGTGCGTTGGGCATGCTCAGCAAGGGGCTGATTGGCATTGCGCTGCCGGGACTGGTGATTTTTGTTTGGTTGCTGTGGACGCGGCAGTTCAAAAAAGTGCTGTATTTGCCGTGGGTGAGTGGCTTGGCCTTGTTTGCTGCCATTGCCGTGCCGTGGTTTGTGCTGGCGCAGCAGAAGCACCCCGAGTTGTTTAACTACATGTTTGTGGGCCAACAATTCAACCGCTACACGGCGGCCACCTACAACAACCCGCAGCCGATTTGGTTTTATTTGCTGGCGCTGGCCTTGCTGTTTTTTCCTTGGGTATTTTTTGCGCTCAACCAAGCGCGGCGCACGTCGCGCCAAGCGGGTGTGCCGACGCCGTTGACGACAGACGTGTGGCGCCTGTGCTGGGCTTGGGTGCTGGCGATTTTGGGCTTCTTCTCCATTCCCAATTCCAAGCTGGTGGGCTACATCTTGCCGGTATTGCCGGCGCTGGCCTTGTTGGCCGCCCTGGGCTGGGAGCGAACCATGGGCCACCGGGCGGCGGCGGGCAAGGTGTTTGCGGGGTTGTGTGCGCTGAGCGTGGGCATCGCGGTGATCCTGATGGCCGCTGTGCCCGGTGTCACCCGCGTGAGTCGGGCGCAAGACGTGGCGGCGGTACTCACCTGCGAGGCGCGGGCGAGTGACACCGTGTATGTGACCGGTGCCTACCCGTATGACCTGCCTTTTTATGCCCAAACCAGTCACCCCATGGTGGTGCTGGCGGATTGGCCCGCGCTGCGTGCCAACACCGGCGACGGTTGGCAGCGTGAATTATTTGAAGGTGCCGATTTTGATGTGCAGGCCGCCCAAGTGTTGCAACCTCCCGAGGTGCTAACGGCAGCGGGATTGGTCAGGGGCAACTGGTTTGTGGCCCGCAAGGTGGACCAAGGCTTGGCACAGCAGCCGGGGTGGACCTTGTTTTACGAAGGCGCGGGCTGGGTGCTGTACCAGTCAGGCGCGGGTTTAGCGGCGAAAAGCCCAGAACCGGCTGAACAAAAAGGTTTGCCCGGCTGCAAACACCAAGGCAACAAATAAAGCCACCAACGCGGGCAGGCCCGCGACACGCAACAGCAGCGCAAAAATAAGCTCGTTGCTGGCAAAGCCGGCCAGCGCCGTGACGGCAAAGCGGCCCAGACTGGTGCGCACGCTGGTGGTTGCATCTTTAAAGCTCAGCCAACGGTGGCCCGCAAAGCTCACGCCGAAGGCAATCACAAAGCCCAGCGCGTTCGCCAGCTCGGGCAGCATGTGGCCTTGCACCAGTGCAAACACCCCCATATGGACCAGTGCCGCCGTGCCGCCGACCGCCAAAAACCAAAAGGTGGATGCGCTCACAGCAGCGAGGCTTTCGGCAGCGGCATCTCGCTTTCGTTGGGCGGATGAGGGGGGGGCGTCAACGTGACCAATCCGCTGCCTTGGCGCTCACTGATCAAGTAGGCGGGGCGCTGTTTAACCTCCTCGTAAATACGGCCCACATACTCTGCCAGCACACCAATGGAGAGCAACTGGATGCCGCTAAACAACATCATGCCCACCACAATGGTGGCGTACCCAGGCACGGCGATGCCGGCGAAGAAGTACTCCGCCACGACCCACGCGCCGTACCCCAGCGCCACCGCAGACAGCGCCATGCCGAGCAAGGTAAGGGCACGCAGCGGCGCCACCGAGAAGGCCAGAATGCCGGTTAACGCCAGTGACAGGGAACCACGCAGGCCAAAGTTGCTTTTGCCGTCGGTGCGGGGCAGGGGCTCATAGTCGATGGCGGTGCTGTTGAACCCGACCCAAGCGTACAAACCTTTCATGAACCGGTTGCGCTCAGGCAGGCTGTTCAGCGCCGCGACCACCTTGCGGTCCATCAGCCTGAAATCACCCGCGTTGGCGGGAATTTGCACCCGGTTGCCCAAATTAACCAGCCGGTAAAACCAGGCGGTCAGGGTGGTTTGCAGGCTGGACTGGTCGTCACGGCTTTGGCGCACCGCATACACCACGTCCGACCCGCTGCGCCACTTCGCCAGCATCTCGGGCAGCAGTTCCACGGGGTGTTGGCCATCGGCGTCCATCAGAATCACCACGTCACCCCGGGTGGCATTCAAGCCGGCCGTGAGCGCTTGCTCTTTGCCAAAATTTCGGGACAGCTTGAGGTACACCAAATGGGGGTGGTGGGCGCACAGCGTGTGCATGACCTGGGCCGTGTCGTCGCGGCTGCCGTCGTCCACCACAATCAACTCCACGTTCAGGCTCATGCGCGCCAGGGTGGCCAGAATGTGCGGCACCACGGTGCCCAAATTGCGCGCCTCATTGAAGGCGGGCACCACACAGGAGATCGAAGGAGACAAGTCGGAGCGGGAAGTCATGGCGGCATCATGCCAAAAGAATGCCTGCGCAGGCAAAAAGGGGGCGTTTTTTTTGAGGGGCGCGCGCCTCGTAAAATCGGGGCATGCTGTCTGTAAAAATTGAATTGCTCGAAGCCCTGGCGCACGCGCTGGAAAAATTGTCCCCAGGCGCCGGTGCCAAAGCCGCCTTTGAGTCGCCCAAAGTGGCCGCCCACGGTGACTTTGCGACCACGGCCGCCATGCAACTGGCCAAACCCCTGAAGCTGAACCCCCGTCAACTGGCGGAGACGCTGCGTGCCGACCTGCTGGCCACCCCTTGCTATCAGCGCTGGGTGGACGCGGTGGACATTGCGGGGCCGGGATTCATCAACATTCGCCTCAAACCCGAGGCCAAACAACAAATTGTGCGTGAGGTGCTGTCGCAAACCGCGGCGTTTGGCAACCAGGCCTCCAACGGTCAGCGCATGCTGGTCGAGTTTGTCTCCGCCAACCCCACTGGCCCGCTGCATGTGGGCCATGGCCGTCAAGCGGCTTTGGGCGATGCGATCTGCAATTTGTTCCAGTCGCAGGGCTGGAATGTGCACCGTGAGTTCTATTACAACGACGCGGGCGTGCAAATTCAGACCTTGACGCACAGCACGCAGTTGCGCGCCAAAGGCTTCAAGCCGGGCGATGATTGCTGGCCTACCGACTCCGAGAACCCCGCCAGCAAGGCGTTTTACAACGGCGCCTACATTGCCGACATTGCCAGTGACTTTCTGGCAAAAAAGACAGTTAAGGCCGATGACCGAGAGTTCACTGCCAGTGGCGATGTGCAGGACGTGGAGTCGATTCGCCAGTTTGCGGTGGCCTACCTGCGCAATGAGCAGGACAAAGATTTACAAGCCTTTAACGTGAAGTTTGACCAGTACTACCTGGAGTCCAGCTTGTACACCAGCGGTCGTGTCGCCAAGACCGTCAACACCCTGGTGGCCAACGGCCACACCTATGAGCAAGACGGCGCCCTGTGGCTCAAGAGCACGGATTACGGCGACGACAAAGACCGCGTCATGCGCAAGCAAGACGGCTCATTCACCTACTTTGTGCCGGATGTGGCGTACCACATCGCCAAATGGGAGCGGGGCTTTTCCAAGGTCATCAATATCCAGGGCACGGACCACCACGGCACGATTGCCCGCGTGCGCGCGGGCTTGCAGGCCGCAGATGCCGGAATTCCTCTGGGATACCCAGACTATGTGCTGCACACCATGGTGCGTGTGGTCAAGGGGGGCGAAGAGGTCAAAATCTCCAAGCGGGCGGGCAGCTACGTCACCCTGCGCGATTTGATCGAGTGGACTTCCCAAGACGCGGTGCGGTTTTTTCTGCTGAGTCGCAAGCCCGACACCGAGTACACCTTTGACGTCGATTTGGCTGTGGCCAAAAACAACGATAACCCGGTGTACTACGTGCAATACGCCCACGCCCGCATTTGCTCGGTGCTGAGCGCGTGGGGCGGTGATGCGACCCGTTTGGCCGGCGTTGACCTGTCCCCGCTGGACAGCCCGCAAGCGCAGACGTTGATGCTGCTGCTCGCCAAGTACCCCGATATGCTGACCATGGCGGCTCAAGGTTTTGCGCCGCACGATGTCACCTTCTACTTGCGTGAACTGGCCGCCTGCTACCACAGCTATTACGACGCTGAGCGCATTTTGGTGGACGACGAGAGCGTCAAGCTGGCGCGTCTGGCCTTGGTCGCAGCCACCGCGCAGGTATTGCACAATGGCCTCGCCGTGCTGGGTGTCAGCGCCCCGCAAAAAATGTAACTTGAAAACGAGATGCAGCACATGAACAAGCAACGTGGGGGCACTTTATTGGGCTTCATCCTCGGGGTGGTGGTGGGTCTGGGCGTCGCCCTCGGTGTGGCGGTGTATGTCACCAAAGTGCCCGTGCCTTTTGTCAACAAGGCCAGCAGCCGCACCGTTGAGCAAGATGTGATGGAAACCCAGCGTAACAAGGACTGGGACCCCAATGCCGCACTGCAAGTGAAGCCTGCCGCCAAACCGGTGGACCCCGCCGTCGCGCCTGTCGCTGCGCCAGTGGTGGCTCCCGTGCCTGCCACGGCAGCCGTCAAACCCAGTGCGGCCCCTTCTGTGGAGGTTCGGCCCGCCGTGTCAGCCGACCCCCTGGGTGATCTGGTCAAGGCGCGTGCGTCCTCTGGCAAGACAGACCCCTACTATTATTTTGTTCAGATTGGGGCCTTTCGCACGGCAGTGGATGCCGAAAGTCAGCGTGCGCGCCTGTCCTTGGGCGGGATCGATGCCAAGGTGTCAGAGCGTGAGCAGTCGGGTCGCACCGTTTATCGCGTGCGCGTGGGGCCTTTTGACAAGAAGGAAGATGCCGTTCAGTCTAAAGAGCAGTTAACCGCCTCCGGTCTTGACACGGCCTTGGTCTCGGTGGCGCGGTAAACCGCCGTAGGGGAACTTTTGTGGGTGGTGTCGGTCCGAATGGTTTAACTGGAGTGTTTACAAAATGAAGCGTCGTGATTTTTCTCTGACTTGGGGTGCCGTGGGGGTTTCGGCGATTTTGCCAACGGCGGTGTTGGCGCAAGGCAAGCCGTTTCAGGCCGGTGATGACTATTTGGTGGTGAAACCTGCTGCCGCGGTAGAAGCGCCTGCGGGGAAAATTGAGGTGGTGGAGTTTTTTTGGTACAACTGCCCGCATTGCAACACCTTTGACCCCCTCTTGGAGTCGTGGATCAAGCGCTTGCCCGCCGATGTGGTGGTGCGCAAAGTGCCCATTGCGTTTCAAGACAGTTTTATTCCCCAGCAGCGCCTCTACTACGCGCTGGAGGCCATGGGCTTGGTTGACAAGTTGCATTCCAAAGTCTTTGCCGCGATTCATGTAGAGCGACAAAAGCTCGACAAAGACGAGGCCATCGTGGCCTGGGTCGGCTCGCAAGGGGTGGACAAAGCCAAGTTCGCCCAGCAATTCAACTCGTTCTCCGTGGTGACCAAAGCCAAAAAAGCCACCCTTTTGCAAAACGCCTACAGCGTCGAAGGCGTGCCCGCTTTGGGCGTTGCAGGTCGCTTCTACACCGACGGCTCACACGCCAAGGGCATGGAGCGTGCGTTGCAAGTGGTGGAGTCCTTGGTGGCGCAGGTTCGCAGCGGACGCTGAACCTCACGGGGCGGCACCCTCGTGCGGCCTCACGAGGGTGCCGTCCGCGCCTGGCAGCGTGACTGACATTTATGGTGTCGCCTGGCACGCCAAGGCAGGGGCTCAGGCTCGTTACAATAAAAATCCTGACCCTGCAGCAAGATTCATGCCTTTATGAAAACAACACCCACGCCTCTGGTTCTGATGGTTTGCCTCCTTTTGGGGGCGGGTCAAGCCCAGGCAGAAAAAGCGGACCGCGACAAGCCCATGAACATTGAGGCCGATGCGTTGCGCTATGACGACCAGCAGCAAACCAGTGTGTTTACCGGGCGGGTGGTGTTGACCAAGGGCACTATTTTGATTCGCGGTGGCAAGTTGGATGTGCGCCAGGATTCAGACGGTTACCAATTTGGCGTGGTGCTGTCGGAGCCAAACAAGCAAGCGTTTTTCCGCCAAAAACGCGAGGGGCTTGATGAAACCATTGAAGGTGAAAGCGACACCATCGTGTACGACGGGCGGGCGGACACCGTCAAGTTCATGGCCAATGCCACATTGCGCCGCTACCGGGGCGCCACCTTGAGCGACGAGTTCACCGGCGGGGTGATTCTGTACAACAACACCACCGACGTGTTCACGATTGATGGCGCGCTGGCCAAAGCAGAGGGTCAAAAAGCCGGGCGGGTTCGCGCCATGCTGACGCCCAAGCCGGACGCCGCTGCCCCGAAAGAGGGGTCCACGCCCTTGGTGCCCGCCCTTCGTTCTACGACCACGCTGGGAGTGGATAAAAAGTGACACCCGTGCCTCCCCTTCGCGCGTTACCTTCCCGAACAGAGGGCAACCAGGGTGAAAGCCGGCTGGAGGTCAGTCATTTGAAGAAGTTTTATGGCGCGCGCGAGGTCGTCAAAGACGTGTCCTTGGCGGTCAGAAAAGGCGAGGTGGTGGGTTTGCTGGGCCCCAATGGTGCCGGTAAAACCACTTCGTTTTACATGATTGTGGGACTGGTGCACGCCAGTGCGGGTGAGATCACCATCGACGGGCAGCCGGTGGGGCACTTGCCGATTCACCGGCGTGCGCGCATGGGCCTGAGCTATTTGCCCCAAGAGGCGTCTATTTTTCGCAAGCTCAATGTGCAAGACAACGTGCGCGCCGTGCTGGAATTGCAGCGTGACGAGGCGGGGCGCCCCTTGAGTCGATCGGACATTGAAACCCGTTTGACCGCTTTGCTGCAAGACCTCCGGGTGGATCACCTGCGCGAGTCTGCTGCGCTGGCCTTGTCGGGCGGGGAACGTCGGCGGGTGGAAATTGCCCGCGCGTTGGCCACGCAGCCCCGGTTCATTTTGTTGGACGAGCCGTTTGCCGGCATCGACCCGATCGCTGTGATTGAGATTCAGCGCATCATCAGTTTTCTGAAAGAGCGGGGCATCGGTGTGCTCATCACTGACCACAACGTGCGGGAAACCTTGGGTATTTGTGATCACGCCTACATCATCAGTGATGGCCGCGTGCTGGCGCAGGGCACCCCGGCTGACATCGTGAATGACGCCAATGTGCGCCGGGTGTACCTCGGCGAGCATTTCAGAATGTGAGCGAAGTGACTTCAGTGAGCCGTCAGGTCGGCGCCTGCCGACGGGCTGCCCGCATTAACCACCTGTCGGCCTGCGCGGCAGGCGGGGCAACCGCCCACGGGGTGCCATGAAACCCGGTCTCTCGCTGCGTGTTTCGCAGCACCTGTCGCTCACGCCGCAGCTTCAGCAGTCGATCCGGCTGTTGCAGCTCTCGACGTTGGAGATGAGCCAAGAAGTAGAGCAGATGCTCGATGAGAACCCTTTTTTGGAGCGCAGCAGCGACGAAGCGGCGCGAGAGGAGTTTGGGCTGGACCGTGCCGATGCGCCGGTGCGAAGCGACGACCTCGACGCCGAGGCCACCCCACACACGCCGACCGAATTCACCGCTGAGGTTCGGGTCAGCAGCGAAACCGACACCGAGCTGTCCCCGCTGTCCGCCGATGACGGCCAGAGTTGGGAGGGCGACGGCAGCGCCTGCCTGGCCCCTGATGACGGCGAGTGGGGGGGCGAGGCCCCGGCCCACGGCAACAACTTGGCGAGTGACAGCGAGGCCGATGTGACCGAGCTGGCCCGCAGCCAAGACACCTTGCAAAGCCATTTGCACCGCCAGGCGCTGGCCCTGCACCTGGGAGAAGAAGACAGCGCGGCATTGCGGTTTTTGATTGAGTCACTCAATGAAGACGGTTACCTGGAGGAGACGTTGACCGAGTTGGTGGACAGCCTGACCCGAGACCACCCCGACGAGCGGGAGCAAATGGGGCACCACTTCACGGTCGCGCTGTCGCTGTTGCAAACGCTGGAGCCGGTCGGTGTGGGCGCGCGTGATCTGGCGCAGTGCCTCAGCTTGCAGTTAAACGCCCTCCTGAACCATGAGCCCCTGACGCCCGCACGCGCAAGCGCCGTGGGCGTGGGGCTGCGAATTTGCGACCAACCCATGGAGCTCTTGGCGCGGCGTGACATTCGCCGCCTGGTGCAACTGTGCGGCGCATCTGATGTGGCCATCCGGGAAGCAATCGCCTTGATTGCCCGTTTGGAGCCGAAGCCAGCGCGTCGTTTCATTAACGTTGAACGCCATATTGTGGTGCCCGACGTGACGGTGACGCCGGTGGGAAAAGGGTCGCAGGTCCATTTTCGGGTGCGGCTGAATGCGGATGTCATGCCGCGCTTGCGGGTGCATGACATCTACGCCAATGCGCTCAAACAGCACCGAGGCGGCGGCACCGAAGCGGCCAACTACGCGGCGCTGCAGCAGCGCTTGCAGGAGGCGCGTTGGTTCATCAAGAACATTCAGCAGCGGTTTGACACGATTTTGCGGGTCAGCAACGCCATTGTGGAGCGCCAGAAAAGTTTCTTCATGCATGGTGAGCTGGCCATGCGGCCTTTGGTGTTGCGCGAAATTGCAGACGAACTGGGCTTGCACGAGTCCACCATCAGCCGGGTGACCACCGCCAAATACATGGCCACCCCCTTTGGCACCTTTGAGTTGAAATACTTCTTTGGCTCAGGCTTGGGCACCGACAGTGGCGGCAATGCGTCCAGCACGGCAGTGCGGGCGTTGATCAAACAATTCATCAGCGCGGAAAACCTGAAAAAACCACTCAGCGACAATCAGCTGTCTGAAATGCTCAAAGAACAAGGCATTGATTGCGCCCGCCGCACCGTTGCCAAGTACCGTGAAGGGCTGCGCATTGCCCCGGCCTCGTTGCGAAAAGCGTTGTGAGGCTGCGGCCAAGTGGCCAGACCCCGCCTCACCCCGCCGCCGTGGCCGCGCCATCCCAAATAACGAACCTGTCTTAGGAAAACACCGTGAACCAATTGCAATTATTTTTACCCTGCGCCGCTGGCGTGGAAGAGCTTTTGCTGCCCGAGGTGCTGCGCATCACCGGCCTGCCGCCCGGCTGTGCGACCAAGCAGCGCGGTGGCGTGGCAGTGCGCACGTCGTGGTCGCACGCCATGCTGCTCAACCTTTACAGCCGCTTGGCCCAGCGTGTGCTGGTGTTGCTGTCATTTACCGAGTACCGCAGCGAGCAAGATCTGTACCGCGCCGCCAGTGAGGTGCAGTGGGAGCGCTGGTTCACGCCCCGGGAGAGCATCAAAATTGAAGTCACCGCGCAGCACAGCCCGCTAACCTCGCTCAACTTTGCCGCGCTCAAAGTGAAAGACGCCGTGTGTGATCGCTTCCGGGTCGCGGCCAACGGCATCCGCCCCGACGTGAACACCCAGTGGCCCGACGCCCGCATCTACGTGCACCTGACCACGGACAGCTGTTCTCTGTATTTGGATACGTCTGGCGAACCCCTGTTCAAACGCGGCTGGCGTGAAGACAAGGGTGATGCGCCCTTGAAAGAGACTTTGGCTGCCGCCATGATTGCCGCCAGCGGCTGGGCCGATGGCGAAGACGATTTGTTGCCCCTGTACGACCCCTGCTGCGGTAGCGGCACGGTGCTCATTGAAGCGGCGCAAATCGCCTGCAACATTGCGGCCGGCAGCCGCCGCCGATTTGCATTTGAGAAGTACTTGCCCTTTCGCCGTGCGGATTGGGATGCTATGAAAAAAGAAGCTGCTGACGCAGAGGTGGTAAGGGCGCCAGGCCAAAAACCTATTATTTTTGGCAGTGATGTGTCGCACCGGATGGTTGATTTCGCGCAGCGCAACGCCGAACGCGCGGGTGTCGCCGACGTGATTGAATTTCGCGGCGGCGACGCCCTGCAACGCCTGCCCCCCGTCGATGAGCCCGGCGTGATGATGCTGAACCCGCCCTATGGTGAGCGGATCGACGTCGCCGGCGTGGCCGGCGTGGAGCAGCAAGCCCGCTTTGGCGCGCGCGAACTGGCCCAAACCGATGAAGGCGTGGACTTTTTCAACCAGCTCAGCGCGCATTGGAAGAAAAACTACGCCAACTGGACCGCTTGGGTGCTCACGCCGGACTTGAAGTTACCCAGCAAAATGCGCCTCAAAGAGTCGCGCCGCGTGCCGATGTGGAACGGCCCCATCGAATGCCGCATGTTCCGCTTTGACATGGTCAAGGGCTCGGCGCGCAGCAAATGATCGTGCTTGATACCAACATCGTGTTGGACGCCTTCGTCTTCAACGACCCGACCACCGTGGCGTTGAAGCAGGCGCTGGACGCGGGTGCGTTGCAATGGGTGGCCACGCACGCCATGCGCGACGAGCTGGAGCGGGTGTTGGGCTACCCGAAGATCGCTGCCCGGCTGCACCACCCCCCACGCACTGCCCACCCTGTGTTGGCGCGCTTTGACGCGCAGGCCAAGTTAGTCGCCGTGGCGATCAAAGCGCCCTTCACCTGCCGTGATGCGGATGACCAAAAGTTCATTGACTTGGCCGTCGCCCACCAAGCCCGGCTGCTGAGCAAGGACGATGCCGTTCTTTGTATGGCAAAAAGGCTCCTAACCCTTGGTGTATCTGCGCAACGTGCTATTTAATTTGAAGTGAAAAGGTGTCGCTGCGGGCCCCTGCCCAGTGCTTCTGGTAGATCAGCGGCAAGCCGCGCAGGTCGTCTTTGAGCAAGGCCTTGTCAGGCAGTTGTGACAAAGACAACTGCGCCAGTGACACGACTTTGCGGTCTGAGGTGCGCCGCACAATGTGCTGCGCGGTGATGTCTTGGGGGTGCTCCAAGCCAGCCGCCTGCACCAGCTCTTTCAAAGCGCGCAGGGTTTGGTGGTGAAAGTTGAGCACGCGTTGCGCCTTGTCAGGTACCACCAAAGACTGTTGGCGTAGAGGGTCTTGCGTGGTCACCCCGGTGGGGCAAAACCCGGTGTGACACTGCTGCGCCTGAATGCAACCCAGCGCAAACATGAAGCCCCGCGCGCTGTTGCACCAGTCGGCCCCCAGTGCCATCAGGCGGGCAATGTCAAAGGCGCTCACGACTTTGCCTGCCGCGCCAATCTTGACCCGACTGCGCAGGCCCGCCCCGCGCAGGGTGTTGTGCACCAACAGCAACCCTTCATGCAGCGGAGAGCCCACGTGGTTGGTGAACTCCACCGGTGCCGCCCCCGTGCCCCCTTCTGCGCCGTCCACCACAATGAAATCGGGCGTGATGCCGGTCGCTTGCATGGCCTTGACGATGGCAAACCACTCCCAGGGGTGACCAATACACAACTTGAACCCCGTCGGTTTGCCGCCTGAGAGCTCGCGCAGGTGCGCGATGAACCGAACCAGTTCAACCGGGGTTGAAAACGCGCTATGCGATGACGGTGAAATGCAATCCACCCCCACCGGCACGCCGCGCACGGCAGAAATTTCAGGCGTCACTTTTGGGCCGGGCAGCACGCCGCCATGGCCGGGCTTGGCGCCTTGGCTCAGTTTCAGCTCGATCATCTTGACCTGGGGGTCCCGCGCATTTTTGGCAAACCGCTCGGGGTCAAACGTGCCGTCGTCCTTGCGGCAGCCAAAGTAGCCGGAACCAATTTCCCAAATCAGGTCGCCGCCGTGGACGCGGTGGTGGCTGGAGATGGAGCCCTCGCCTGTGTCGTGCGCAAAGCCGCCCCGCTTCGCTCCGGCGTTGAGCGCCAGAATGGCATTGGCGCTTAAGGACCCAAAACTCATGGCGGAGATATTGAACACGCTGGCCTCATAGGGTTGGGCGCAGTCCGCGCCAATCGTCACCCGAAAGTCGTGGGACGCCAGGTGCGTGGTGACCATCGCGTGGTTCATCCATTCATACCCTTCGGCATACACCTCCAATTGCGTACCAAAGGGGCGTTCGTCCGATTGACCTTTGGCACGCTGGTACACCAAAGAGCGTTGCGCGCGTGAAAATGGCGTGGCCTCGGTATCACTCTCAATGAAATACTGGCGCAGTTCAGGTCGCACAAACTCCAGGGTGTAGCGCAGGTGCCCAATGATGGGGTAGTTGCGAAGAACCGAGCTTTTGCGTTGGGTCAAATCAAACAAGCCCACGCCCACCAAGGCTAAAAAAACGGGCACGAGCCACCCCCCCGTGCCCCCTAACCACAGGGTTGAAGCACTGATCAGCAAACCCGCCACACTGAGAATGAAGGCGGTGTACCGAATGGGGAACAGGGTGTTCATGGCGTGCAACATGGGGTTTTTGGGGCGTGAAGTCAGCAGGCTTCAAGTGTAGGGGCCGGGGTAAGGCCCCCCAAGCCAATACCCTGCAGGGCAAAATAGAGGTCTTCCCCGATCCACCGCGAATGCGACTATGACCCAAGCTACCCCCCTCAACCCTTTCATCGCTCCCCCCAACGCGCCTTTGGGCCCGGACGATTTCGACGCCATTGACACCCTCTTGGACGATCTGCGTACCCGTTACGACGAGACCCCGCAGTGGGAGTTTTGTGAAGGCTTCATGGCTGCGCTGATTTGCGGCCGACGCATCATTCACCTGTCCGAGTACCTGCCCATGCTGCTGGGCATTGGCGAAGAGGGCGCTGAAGACGAAGGCTCGTTTTCCAGCGACGAGCAACAAGCGCAGTTTTTTGCCTTCTGGACGCGCCGCTGGAACGAGGTGGCCCACGCGCTCAATCAGGAGATAGAAGCGCTTGACGATGACGCCGCTTACCACCCCGAAGTCATGGATTTGCGCGGCGCAGTCGCGGCCCTGCCCGAATCCGAGCGCGCTGAAATGGCCTGCGAAGCCTTGCCCTCCTTTGGCCAAGTCTGGGCGTTGGGCTTTATGTTTGTGGTGGAAGGCTGGCCCGAAGAGTGGGCCGCCCCGCGCGACAAAGAGGCCGCCAAGCTGCTCAACGGTGCGCTAGAGGCCATCGTCGCCCTGACCGAAGACGACACCGACGAGCCCACGCTGTCGATCTTTGACGAAACAGCACCCCCCAGCGTCAGCGTCAAGCGTCTCAACGCGTTTGCCGATGCCGTTTGGGCGGTGTACGACCTGCGCGCGATGTGGAGCAACTTCGGCCCGCGCGTGGAGACGGTTCGCGCCGTGGCCACGCCAGGTCGCAACGACCCTTGCCCCTGCGGGAGCGGCAAGAAGTACAAAAAATGCTGCGGCGCTTGAAGGCGGCACCGCGCTGACGCCAGCGCGGTCAGGCGGAACGCCTTGCCGGGCCTTCAGCGGTCCAGGCAGGGCCTTTTGGGGTTGAACTGCCAGTTGGGCACCAAGTACTGCATGGCCATGGCGTCATCGCGCGCGCCCAGGCCGTGCTGAAGGTAGAGCTGGTGCGCCTTGGCGACCTCCGTCATGTCGATTTCAATTCCCAAGCCCGGCTTGGAGGGCACGCTGATGCACCCCTCCACAATGGCCAGCGGCTCTTTGGTCAGGCGTTGGCCGTCTTGCCAAATCCAATGCGTGTCAATGGCCGTGACCTTTCCGGGGGCCGCTGCGGCCACATGGGTGAACATGGCCAGTGAAATATCAAAGTGATTGTTGGAGTGCGACCCCCAGGTCAACCCGTGCATGTCGCACAACTGCGCCACACGGACCGAGCCCTGCAGGGTCCAGAAGTGCGGGTCTGCCAGCGGAATATCGACAGACTGCAGCTGAATGGCGTGCGCCATTTCCCGCCAGTCCGTCGCCACCATGTTGGTGGCGGTCATCAAACCGGTGGCACGGCGAAACTCGGCCATGACCTCGCGGGCGGAGAACACGCCTTCGGCACCGCAGGGGTCTTCAGCGTAAGCCAGTGCATGGCCGTGGTCGCGGCACAGCCGGACCGCGTCCTTGAGCAGCCAGCCGCCGTTGGGGTCTAGCGTGACGCCGGCCTCGGGGAAGCGGGCGTGCAAGGCCTCAATGGCCTCCATTTCCTCTTCGCCGCGCAGCACACCTCCTTTGAGTTTGAAGTCTTTGAAGCCATAGCGCGCATGCGCGGCCTCGGCCAGACGCACCACGGCTTGGGCGTCCATGGCTTTTTCATGGCGCACGCGAAACCAGTCGTTGGCGGCGTCTGGGCAAGTCTCATAAGGCAGGTCGGTTTGGGTGCGGTCGCCAATGTAGAACAAATAGCCAAGCATGGCGACCTTGTCACGCTGTTGACCCTCGCCCAGCAGGGCGGCCACGGGCACGTTCAGGAACTGGCCGAGCAAGTCGAGGAGGGCGCTTTCCACCGCCGTGACGGCATGAATCGTCACTCGCAGATCAAAAGTCTGGTTGCCCCGACCTGCGCTGTCGCGGTCGGCAAAGCGGGTGCGCAAAGTGTTCAGCACGGCATTCCAGTGGCCCAGGGGCTTGCCCAGCACGGAGTCACGCGCACTTTCAAGCGTCTGGCGGATCTTCTCCCCGCCGGGCACCTCGCCCACCCCGGTGTGGCCCAGGCTGTCGGTGAGGATCACCAGGTTGCGAGTGAAAAAAGGCCCATGGGCACCGCTCAAATTGAGCAACATGCTGTCGTGACCGGCGACCGGTATGACTTGCATGGCGGTGACGGTGGGGGTGCTGAAAGAGGGGGTGCTGAAAGAGGGGGTGGTGCGTGTGGAGGGCATGGCGTGGCTTGGGTGGTGAACAAAAAAATAAAATTAGACAACAGACATCGTACAAGTTCGGGTGAGCACTGGTTTATTTCACGCTCAATCGGCCTCAGTTGAGGCGGTCGGCCGGCTGGATTTGGCTTTTACGCAGTCGCTCGCGGCTGTTGCCCAAATGGGTGCGCATGGCGGCCCGGGCCGCGTCAACGTCTTGGTTGCGAATGGCATTCAGAATGCTTTCGTGCTCGGCATGGACGCGTTGCAGGTAGGCGTAACGCCCCTCTGGCGCGCTGCTGGCGGTGTTCACCCGCGTGCGCGGGATGATCATGGCCCCCAGGTACGTCATCAAATCGGTGAAGTGCTGGTTGTGGGTGGCCCGCGCCACTTCCATGTGAAACAAAAAGTCCGACGGCACGGCATCAGAGTCTTGGTTAATCGAGTTTTCAAACGCCGCCAGCGCTGCGGTGAGGGCGGCCAAATTGGCCTCGGTGCGCCGCTGCGCTGCCAAGCCTGCCGCCTCCGCCTCCAGGCTGATACGCAGTTCCAGCACGGCAATCACATCACTCACCGTGGCAAAGTCTTCGTCGGCAATCTTGAAGTTGCTGGTGTCTGCCGGGGGCAGGGCAAACGTGCCAATGCCGTGCCGGGTTTCCACCATTTTGGAAGCCTGCAGCTTGGAGATGGCCTCACGCACAACGGTGCGGCTGACATCAAAGCGGCTCATGATTTCTGCCTCGGACGGCAGCTTGTCACCAGGCTGGATCAGGCCCTCTCGTATGTCAGCATCCAAACCATCCACGATCTCTTGCACCAAGCCCCGCGAACGCCGGGGCCGAGCCATGAGGGGACTAGGTGTTTTCACTGATTCCATATAAAACTTGTTGACCTGCTGAATTTAGCTGTTGATAATTTAACTTGTCAGACAACTGATAACAGGTGTCTCAATCAGCTTCACTGTAAATCGACCTTCTCCAATTGTCCAGCGCTTGCGCCCAAGTATTTGAAAAGAGTAACCCAATGACGATCAAAGTTCACCACACCCTGTTGTTGACGGGCGCCGCAGGCGGCTTGGGCCAAGCCCTGCGTGAGTTGTTGCGCCAGAACTGCGATGTGATTCGCCTCTCCGACCGCGTGCCCTTTGGCCCGGCCCAAGCAGGCGAAGAGGTGGTGATTGCTGACTTGGCCGACGCGCAGGCGGTCCATGAGATGGTGCGAGGGGTGGATGTGATTGTTCATTTTGGCGGTATCTCGGTGGAGAGCGCATTTGCGCCCATCTTGCAGGGCAATATTTTGGGCATGTTCAACCTGTATGAGGCGGCGCGCAAGCACGGTGTCAAACGGGTGGTGTTTGCCAGCTCTAACCACGTCACCGGTTACTACCGCCAGTCGGACACGATCACCGTCAACCATCCGCCGCGCCCCGACAGCTTGTACGGGGTGAGCAAAGCTTTTGGTGAGGACCTGTCGCGCTTTTACTTTGAGCGCTATGGCATTGAAACCGCGTGCTTGCGCATTGGTTCCTCCCTGCCTGAGCCCAAAGACAGGCGCATGCTGGCCACGTGGCTGAGCACAGGCGACTTGCACCGGTTGGTTACCGCTTGTCTGACCACCCCGGTGCTGGGGCACAGCATTATTTTTGGCATGTCAAATAACGCCGTCACTTGGTGGGACAACGCGGGCGCGCGGCACATCGGCTATGTGCCCCAAGACAGTTCAGACGGTTTCCGTGAATCGGTTTACGCCCGTACCTCGGCACCCGACTTCACCAACCCGGCCGCAGTTCACCAAGGCGGTGCTTTCTTGAGCGCAGGCCCGTTTGATGTCTGAAGCCACCGTGATTTCCGAGAGCCGTGATCAAGTCGGGGAGAGCCCGGTGTGGTCGGTGGCTGAGCAAGCGCTGTACTGGGTGGACATTGAAGGCTGCCTGATCCGCCGGCTCGATTGGGCCCAGCGCACCCAGCTGAGCTGGCGCCTGCCTGAGCGAGTGGGTTGCATTGCGCTCAGCGCCCAAGGGGGCGTGGTGGCCGCGATGGAAACAGGCGTCTTTGCGGTGCAGTTGATGGCCGAAGGCGCGGTGCATTTGTCGTGCCTGGCCACCGTCCGGCACCCCTTGGCCAACATGCGTTTTAACGACGGGCGTTGCGATGCAATGGGCCGCTTTTGGGTCAGCACCATGTGCATGGACATGTCGCTGGCCGCTCCCGTGGGGGCGCTGTACTGCCTGGATGAATCGGGCTTGGGGCAACCCCGGGTGGAGGGGCTGATCACGCCCAATGGCATCGCCTTCGGTGCCGACGCAGCGACGGCCTACTTGTCGGACTCTCACCCCAGCGTGCAAAAAATCTGGGCGTTTGACTTTGCAGCGCCTGCGGGTGAACTGACGAATCGCCGTCTGTTTGCCGACATGACGAACTTGCCGGGTCGCCCTGACGGCGCGGCCGTCGATGTACATGGCTGCTACTGGATTTGTGGCAACGACGCTGGTGAGGTGCATTGTTTTTCACCCAACGGTGAGTTGCTGCGCTCGCTGGCGGTGCCGGTGGCCAAGCCGTCCATGTGCGCCTTTGGTGGCCCCCAGCTGAATCAACTTTTAGTGACTTCCATCCTGCCCGCCTCGGCGTCCCGTACACAACCCGGCCTGAATGGTGCGGTGTTTGCGCTGGACGCAGGGGTTGCCGGGTTGGCTGAACCCTGTTTTTCCCGTTTCCCTGTCAGTTCTATTTAACCGGTCAATAAAGGAGACACCCCCATGACCTTCCGTAGACACTTCATCGCCGCCGCCGTTGCTACCGTGGCATTCACTTCCGCTTTTCACGCGCAAGCCCAAGACATGGTTCTTAAAGCCGTGGACACGCACCCCGCGGGTTACCCCACGGTCGTTGCTGTTGAAAGCATGGGCAAAAAGCTCGAAGCCGCCACCAACGGTCGTATCAAGGTCAAGATGTACCCCGGTGCCGTGCTCGGCCAAGAGAAAGAAGCCGTTGAGCAAACCCAAATCGGCGCGGTTCAAATTGCCCGTATTTCACTCGGCGTCGTCGGCCCCGTCGCCCCCGATGTGGATGTGTTCAACATGCCCTTTGTGTTTCGTAATGTGGCGCACATGCGCGCCGTCATTGACGGCCCCATTGGCACTGAGCTGCTGGACAAGGTGACCAACAGCTCCGCTCGCTTGGTGGCCCTGGGCTGGATGGACGGCGGTGCGCGCAGCCTGTACACCAAAAAACTCGTCAAAACACCGGCTGACATGGCCGGCATCAAGGTCCGCATGATGGGCAACCCCCTGTTTGTGGACACCATGAACGCCATGGGCGGCAATGGCATTTCGATGTCGTATGGCGAGGTGTTCAGTGCCTTGCAAACCGGCGTGATTGATGGGGCTGAAAACAACCCCCCCAGCTTTTTCACGTCCAACCACTACACCACCGGCACCAAGTACTACGCGCAGACCAATCACCTGATCATTCCTGAGCTGCTGGTGATGTCCAAAGTGACTTGGGAAAAGCTCACACCCGCTGACCAGGCCTTGGTGAAAAAGCTGGCCCGTGAAGCGCAAATGGAGCAACGCGTGTTGTGGGACAAGAGCGTGGCCGATTACACCGAGAAGCTGAAAGCCTCCGGCGTTGAATTCGTTCAAGTGGACCAAAAACTCTTCTATGACGCCACCGCGCCGGTGCGGGCCAAGTACGGCGCCAAGTTCGCTGACCTGATGAAGCGTATCGACGCCACCAAGTAACTGAAACAGACGGGGCCGGCGGCGTGGTTTGGCAACGCAGCCGGCTTGGTCGTGCCCGAAAGACGATATGAAAAATAGTATTTTGCGTGGCAGTGACATCCTGTACCTCGCGTGCATCTGGATTTCGGCTGCCTCGATTTTTGTGATGTCACTGATTATTCCGTGGGGCATTTTTGCCCGTTACGTGTTGGGCACCGGCTCTCAGTGGCCTGAACCCATTTCCATTCTTTTAATGGTCGTGTTCACCTTTTTTGGAGCGGCCGCTGCGTACCGCGCAGGCTCCCACATTGCGGTGGCCATGGTGACAGACCGCATGCCCGCCTCGCTTCGATCCGCAACCCGGGTGTTGGTGAATTTTTTGATGTTGAGCATTTCGGCTTTTATGGCCTATTACGGAACCAAGCTGTGCATCGGTACTTGGGGGCAAAACATTGGTGAAATTCCGTGGATGCCGGTCGGTGCGACCTACCTGCCCGTGCCCTTGGGCGGTGCGATCACCTTTTTGTTCACGCTTGAACACATTCTGC
>JBAQDW010000104.1:0-19516 GCA_049286445.1 Rhodoferax sp.
GAAAAAGCGCCGGCTCTGCAGGAACAACCACGGTGCAAGCTAGCCCATCTTGAATGGCGTTGTTCAGGCTCTCGGCTAGGATGGGAAATCGGGCTGTCGGGGTCTCAGCTATCAGTGCATACACACCGCCGCCGACCATGCTACCCACCAAAAGAGGCAAGCCGCGAACACCGAACCGAGCGGTTAGAGTCAAGGGTGGGTAGGGCATGGAATCATTCATAATTCACGGTGGTTGCGAAGTTATTGTTAATCATCATAATAATTAATCCTAATATCTGCTAGTCCTGATGTTAGCGGGTCTTTGCAGGTAAAAAATGTTAAAAACAATCATCATCTCTTGGCTTGGGTGGCTGGTGCGGCGAAACGTTGCTGCCGTGGGCTGTGCAGGGGCCGCTTTTTCGCTGTTACTGGGCTGCAGCACGGCCTCGTTTTTATCTTCTGATACCTCGTCCAATTCGCCTACGGGCTTGACGGCGACTCTTCCCGCTGGATTTTTCTTACCCAAAGGGGTTTTCAGCGAACGTACCAAGCAATTGAAAATTCCCAGATCAACCGCTACCGCCGCAATATCGTCAACTGCAACGGACTTATCAGTGGCTGCGTTGAACGATCTGCGTGAGCCGTTGGTGCTGCTATACGCATCACCCACCACCCAAGCTTATTTTGCGACGGGGGGGCTAGACGCCAAGGTCAACAGCCAGTTATGGGAAATATTTCTGCGCAAGTACAAAATTCCATTTCAACGCGTAACGAAGGTTGACCAGCTGGAAAAGATAAAACCTGGCGTGCTGGTGTTGCCATCCACGGTCGCGCTCTCTGAGCGCGAGCGGCGCGCCATTGTTGATTTCCGCGCCAAGGGCGGCGGGATTTTGACGTCATGGCTTACGGGAGTACGTAACGAGAATGGCAGCTGGCTCGGATTCGATTTCATGGAGAGCACCTTGGATGTCAAAGTTGTTGGCAGTACTTTGACAGATGCAGATGACAACTTCATGATGCCTTACGGGGACAATCCAGTGACACATAGTTTGCCAGCAGGGCTGAGAATTTGGCTGGATCGCCCAGACGAATGGCACCCACTGCGCTTAATCGGAGCGCATCCAGCAGCACAAATCATGGATTGGTCGCGCACAGTGGTCCCTGGTAAGCCGGGTGCCGCGATCGCTTTCGATGAGCGCAAACAGGCATCAGGCCTGTTGTCACGTTCAGTGGTTTTGGGCTACCCCGAGCGACTTTGGCTCTCCTCTGATCCGAAAGCACTTGAGGCCATCGCCCACAATGCTTTGATGTGGTTGCTCCGCCAGCCCGTGGCCTACACCGCCGCATGGCCTCACCCCTACAACAGCGCCATGGTTCTGGCCGTTGACTCACCCGACGTCGTTGTCGATGTTGACTTGGAATTCGCAAAATCTGCAGAAGCGGCTGGTGGACGAGCGACTTACTACGTGTTGACTGAAAATGCCGTCAAATCAGCGGATATTTTGAAGGAATTAAAAGCTCGAGGCCATGAAATAGCCTACTTGGGTGATCACTTCGTCGGCTTCAAACGCCAATCATTGAGTGCTCAGGCCAAACGACTAGACGCAATGCGGGATGAGATGAAAGCATCAGGCGTCGAGGTCGCTACAGAGGCAGGGTTTCACGCACCCATGGAATCTTATGACAAGGTCACAGAAAGCCTCTTGGTTGAGCGTAACTTCAGTCACTATGTGTCTTTCATGGATGCAACCGATGCGCGGATTCCATTCTTTGCTGAGCCAGCTGAAGGCAATAGCCAGCGTGAAAATTTTTTGGTTGTATTGCCCCGTACACAAGGTGGCCCAGAAGACAGTGAGGATGACGGAGGCTCAGAGAACCTGTTAACAACTTATTTGGCAGAACTTGATTTAGCCGAGAAAATGGGGGCACTGTCTGTTATCAGAATACCCAATCAAAACATGCTTGGAGCACCAGAACAGGATCTTTTTTTTGAAGATATGAATGCCCGGAGAAGCCGTATGTGGATGGCAACGGGGGGGCAGGCTGCAAACTGGTGGCGTGAGCGTGCTCGGGTTGAAGTCAACTTGGATACTCTGATTGCGGTGCCGGTATTAACGGTTACGATCAAAGGGGATAAGCCACTAAACCACGCAGTAACGGTGTTGGTGAATCTCCCGGGGGTCGGCCGTTCTTTACGCTTGGTCGCCAAAGATAGCAACGTCAAAACACCGAAAATAGCCAACATTGACACTTGGCGGGATGCGGTGGTGTTGCAAGGCCTCGCGCCCGGCACTTACCGTTGGCAGCTCTATTTTGATCACACCACAACGATCAGTGCAAAATAGACGTGAAATACTGGCTGTGTGCCGCTTCTAATTGCGAGGACTGTGATGCAGTTTAAATTTTCAAAATCATTTTTTCATCGCCTATTTGTCATTCCATTGTTATGTGCGGTGGTAACTGCAGTCGCCCAACCCACAGGCCTACTCTACGATCCTGAGCCTCCCGTTGACTCTGCGTATGTGCGCGTCATTAACGCGGCCCCCTCTGGGTTGGTCGATGTTCGGGTGGATGGTCGTGCGCGTGTGCAAAAACTAAGTGCAGGGGAGGCTAGCGAATACATGGTTTTACCTGCTGGCAAGCACACAATCACTCTTCACGCGCCAGGAAAACAAGAAGCTCAACTCACGACACTCTTGGATGTCATTCAGGGGAGAGCGACGACGGTCGCCTTCTCTGCATTGCTCGGAAATTCGGCTCCTGTCGTTTTCGAAGACAAGGCAAACACCAACAAGCTCAAGGCGCTGCTCTCGGTCTATCACCTAGCGGCAAAGGCAGAACCATTTGATGTGCTGTCGATTGACGGTAAAACCAAGGTTTTTTCAAATGTTACCTACGGCGCATCGGTCTCTATTCCCGTTAACCCTATCTCCATTGAATTGATGGCTGCCAAAGTAGGCGAAATAACGCCTCAAGCTAGCACCTCGCTGGCCATGTCGCAAGGGGGAACGTACAGCGTGCTTTTACTTGCTACTGAAGGCGGGAAAATAAAAGCGCGGTCGGTACAAAATAAAATCGAACGTTACACAGGAAAATAGCGGGGAAACCTAATTGGGAGAGGCACTCACTCTCACCTCTCTAATCTTTACGGAAAGAAATCGAAGATGAAAAAATACACCTCGCGCAAGTGGGTTTGTGGTGCGATGCTCGCGAGCGCTTTGGGCGTGGCAGTGAGTCAGGCCGCTGAAACTACAGCCACCATTATTGGGAAAAATGATTGGTTGTTCGTTAAATACGAGTTCGCTTTACCCAGCGACCTGCCAGACACTCAGGCTACGGTGCAGCTCATCGAAAAAACAAGCAAATTGTTGAGTGCAAATGGCATTGCACTCGCCCTCGTGATCGTTCCATCCAAAGTTCGAATTTACGCTGAGCACTTGCCCGATAGCGCGAAGCTGGACAGCTACACAGCCGACAAGTACGAGAGCGTTGCCAAAACACTCATTGACTCAGGCGTCAATGTGGTGAATCTAAACCAGGCTTTTTTAAATAGCCCGCTGCGCAATAGTGATACCCCTTTTTTCTTACGTCTTGACACCCACTGGGCGCCAGCCGGCGCCTTGCTTGCTGCGCAAACCGTTAAAGCGGAAATTGATAGAAATCCGACGCTAAATGCCGCATTGGCAGCGACACCAGAAACAAAGTACACATTTTCCTGGAATAGCCGAAAAATTAACCATAGAGCGAGAGATTTGGTCAACTTGCTGCCCAAAGAAGCTCAAAACTTCGCTTATGAACAGATCTTGTTGTTCAAGTCGGAAAAAGTTCAAGCTGCACAAGCTGGTTTGCTAAATGCGGGTGATAACGTCGGGATCACCGTAATTGGAAGCAGCTACACCAATAAGAATACAGGATATCCGGATGGACTAAGGTTTACGCTACAACGTGATCTTCTTGATATTTCTATTCCCGTTGATCAAGGGCCATGGGTTGGACTGGAGTCCTATTTTCGCGACGACGCATTTCAAACCAACAAACCCAAGCTGATTATTTGGGAAATACCCGAACGTGAATTGCGTTCGCCGCCTAATTACAAATACCGTGACACGCGTTACATCAGCGACAACAACGAGTGGTTCACGCGGGTGTCAGCGTTGGTGAAAAAGGCCCAGTAAGACC
Source organism: Rhodoferax sp. (assembly GCA_049286445.1). Taxonomy (GTDB): domain Bacteria; phylum Pseudomonadota; class Gammaproteobacteria; order Burkholderiales; family Burkholderiaceae_C; genus Rhodoferax. The sequence goes on from JBAQDW010000104.1 coordinate 4,159, forward strand.
ACTGCTAATCGAGGCAAATTGCCGAGCGGCAAAACCCACCGGCAGTCGTCAAATTGATGCTTAACTTGATCAACCAACTTATGTTCAAAGGTACCGTCTGCACCTGAAGAAAGTCAAAGATGAGTAAACACAGAATTTGTAGATGGTGGTCAAGTGCATTGGTAGCTGGTGCGTTTTGCACGGCACTCGCGCATGGGGCGGAGACCCCGGGTATCGTTGGAAAAAATGATTGGCTGTTTTATCGATACGAGCTGTCAGATCCAGCTGATGCAGCTCAAACTGCAGAGTCGATTGGTCTTATTGGACGGCTCAACAAGGTGCTTGCTGCCAATGGCGTTAGCATGGCGGTTACGATGGTCCCGTTGAAAATGCGTGTCTATGCTGAGCATCTTCCCGACAACATCAAACTCAGCGACTACGTCGCTGGTAATTACGAGAACATGCGCAAGTCACTAGAGCTCGCTGGTGTCACGGCGATTGATCTCAACACGCCGTTCTTGAGTAACGCCAAGCGCAACTCTGACGTCCCCTTGTTCTTTCGGCTTGACACACACTGGACACTGACAGGTGCCATGCTTGCTGCTGAAACCATCAAAGCGGATATTAACGCCAACACAACGTTGAGGAAGGCGCTGGATGCGACATCCGAAGAGGTTTTCAGCATAAGTGTTAGCAAACGCCAACGGCCGTCTAAAGGGCGGGATTTGATCGATCAACTACCCCCGAATTCAGGGACTTTTGCACCTGAACAATTCACGCCGGTTAGTATTATGCGAGCTCAGGCACCAAAGGAGGACCTGCTTGGCAAGCAGATGCCTCTTGGGATTGCCTTGGTGGGTAGTAGCTACTCGCGCGACTGGACTGGCTTTGTGGATGGATTGCGGTATGTGTTGCAACGCGATATTTTGAGTGTTGCTGTGGGCGCTGACCAAGGTTCTTGGGTGGGTTTGGAAAGCTATCTACGGGACGACGCTTTCCAAGTCAAAGCGCCCAAAATACTCATCTGGGAAATGCCCGAGCGCGACATGCGTGCGCCCCCAGATTACAAATTTCGCGATGCACGGTATGTGAGCAGCAATACGGAATGGTTGTTGCGCGCCTCAGCTTGGGTGCAAAGCAGTTGCAAACCATCTGCAGTGACCGCCAAGGTGACGTCAGTGGGTCTTGGTGCACAAGCGAACCACGTCCAAGGAAACGATGTAACAACCGGGCCAACCAGTGACAACGAGTTTATTGAGTTGGCATTCGACAAGCCCATCGAAAAGCTCGATTATTTGATGGCAAGTGTGATCACCGCTGGATCAAAAACCCTGATCATGGAAGGATCAGGAATTGGCGTAACAACGCGTCGATTTACACTCAATGTGGCGGGTGATGATATCGCCCACGCTCTCAAAACACCGCTGCCGTCAAACGGCAACGGCTTCACAAAAGTACGTATCTACCCTGGAAAGACGCAGAGCTTTGCATTGCAGAATTTGCAAATTTGTCGCCAGCCTGAAGACCTTCTCAAATGAAGCTGGGTGATGGTGAGTCTCATTGAGCGATGGCCTTCACAGTGGCAGCCCTTGTTTTTCAACCTCGCTCAGGGGTGCCGATAGCATACGTTCGGGCAACTCCCAAACAATGACTTGAGGCTTTGCTGCTTTAAAGGATTCATTTTCTAGGTAATCTTTGGCCGACTGAATGAATCCCCCGCCGTCGCGAGCCACATTCAAGATCTCCGACCCCAGCGCTTGTTGCAAATAGCCTAGAAAGTTGGCGCGCAGTGAGTACGAGGTTCCTACCAGAACAACGGGGACACTCACGGCATCGAATAGGCCAGCAGGTTGGGCCGCTTCAGTTTTTGTTGTAAGTTCCGTTATTTCAAAATCGGGAGCTGGCCGCGTCCAGTTAGGCATGTCGTTCAGATTCATCATGCGCATCAGATCACCCGGCTTCTGCGTCGCTTGACCGCTCGGGTTGGTCACAAATGAAACCAAGGGCATCGAGACTCCCAGAGATTTAATCTTTTGTGCCACGGCCGCTGCTGCTCGTTGAGCCCCCAGCTGGTTCCAATGAGTATCGGTGCGATAGTACAGCGAAGCATCTGCCGGGCTGGGCGTCAAGGCAGGCAGTAAGTCGGACACAGCCACCCCGTGCATGCGCAGTGTTTCCAAAGCAAATGAATAGCGACTTGCATTCCATTCAGGGTAATGCCCGCCAGATAACTGTTGTGCGTAAACCCGCGCCTTATCAGGCACCAGCGCGACAACAAGGGTGACGCCCTCGTCTTTGAGCACCTTAGAAGCCTTGACCAACAGGTTCAAACGGTCCTTTTGATGAACCAACGCGTTGTCATAGAACTGGAGCTCTTCTACTGAAAACAACCACCCATCGCGGCCCACTCGCACTTGGTCACCAGCACCATGCGTCAGCAAGTAGCGCCCAGCGTTGGCCCATGCAATGAGTTCACCACGCAAGGGGAGATTTTTGTCCAATTGGGTGCTCAATGCCCCCGTTGTACGACCCTGCCTAAAGTCATTCAAAGTCAAAGGTATGTCCTGCACGCCCGGCGAACCAATCGAGAGAACCGCCTGCCAAAACCCGAACCCCATTACGCCCAGCATGGCCGCGCCTGCCAACCATTCCTCTGGCGCTGTCTTGGTGCTTTGTTTCGTCATGGTGGCCTCAAAACTGAAAATAGAGAAAGGGCGTAAACGCTTGTGAAGATAGCGTTGCGACAGCCCACAAAAAGAGAGGGATTAGTAACATGCGCAAATGCCCCTCTGAACGCCGTCTGAGCCATGGGAGCGCAAACACCAGCACGACCCCAAACAGCATGACCAAGAGCCTTTCGGGTGCCACCTGCCAAGCCAGTTCAGGACTGATATCCCAGCCTGCCAAACCTGCCATGCCGGAAAGTATCCGGAACGCGGCCCCCAAGTCAGCGGCCCGGAAGAAAACCCAGCCAATCATCACCATCAAGAGCGTCCAAGCCACAGCAATGGGACGGGGCAGACGGGGCTCGGGATGGCGTTCCCGCCAAAATCGCTCTAACGCCAGCAGACCACCATGCCAGGCACCCCAAACCAGAAAGGTCCAGTTGGCACCATGCCACAGCCCGCCCAAAACCATGGTCAGCGTCAGATTGATATAGGTCCTGCGCCGCCCCAGGCGATTACCGCCGAGTGGGACATACAGGTACACACGCAGCCAAGTCGATAACGACATATGCCAGCGGCGCCAGAACTCGGTGATGGATGCAGACGTGTAGGGATCATCAAAGTTGGGAGGAAAAACAAAACCCACCATCAAACCCAGCCCAATGGCCATGGTGCTGTAACCACTGAAATCAAAGAACAATTGGATGGTGTAAGCCGAAATACCCAACCAGGCATCCACCAGAGTGGGGTTATGGATGGCAAAGGCAGCCTCCACCAGTGGGGACATCGGGTCAGCGACCAACACCTTGCCACAAAACCCGGCCATGAAGATCAGACACCCTTGTGAAAAAATTTTCCAAGAGTGCTCGCGGTGTCGAAATTGGTCCGCCAGTGGTTGATAGCGCAAGACTGGCCCTGCGACCAACTGGGGGAAAAAGGAGATAAACGCCGCGAAATCGAACAAGTTCTCCGTCTTAGGTGCGTCCCCTCGGTACACGTCCACCATGTAACTGATGGCCTGAAATATGAAAAATGACAAACCAATAGGCAAAATGACGTGCGCGTAACTAAATGGCGTGAACCCTGCAAGCACCAGGACCGCGTTGAGGCTGTCAACGCCAAAGTTGAAATATTTGAAATATCCCAATGCCGCCAGGTTCAGCGTGACGCCCAAAGTTAGTACAGCATACCGGCGGTTACGCCATGAGGCAGACTCCATGACCAGCGTTAGCACGTAAGTGCCCACGCTCACCGCCCCGAGCAGCAACGCAAAATCAGGCCGCCACCAGCCGTAAAAAATGTAGCTGAACACCAGAATCAGGGCAGACCGTGACCGAAACGGACTCACGTAGTAGGTTGCCAGAAAAACTGGTAGAAAAATGAAAAGAAACAGGTTGGAAGTGAAAACCATAATGACCCAATGTTGCGCTAACGAGACTCGGAGATGCCATTTTCTGAAAGACGATCAATGAGATCTTGCAAACTACGGCCTCCGCGACGACGCAAGAAATAATCCACCAATTGATTGTCGTCGTAGCCCATCAAGAAAAAAGCGATACCTCCGACCTGCCGGTCAATCAAAAAGTCAATCTTGCGACCCAACGACCACCAATCCTCAAACCAGCCTTCAAAAAATTGCCCTTCATTACTTATGAACTTGTAGTAAGACGACCCACTTACAGGGTCGTGTGAGGCACCATATTGCCGAACACGATCCTGAACATTAAAAGGCACATCAGGTGGTGAATTCAACTGAATGGGGGCAAAAGAGGTGATGCTGCCTTTGCCTACCGTATCACCCCGCAGCTGGGAGGTGGTGACTTGCCATTCATACCCATAAAGTGGAAAACTGAGAAACAAGCGTTCTTTAGGGACACCCAGTGCGATGCCGATTGCGTACGCTTTTTCCCAGGTGACGGCTTCGCTGCCGGCCAAAGGAGAGATTGGCCCGGCCGTTTTACTGTCACGCCAATGTGCGTCGTAAGCTTGCAACACAACATGATCGACATGCGCCAGTGTCACTGCGTCGTACAACGCGGATGTCCCGCCTATCGGAAGAAAAACCGACAAACTTTTGGAAGGAACTTGTTGACGCAGACGCGTGGAGAGTTCGATTACAAATTTGCGGTACCGCTCAATGGCATTGGGCTGCGCCAAAGTATAGATTTCAAAATCGAGTTGTAACCCGGCTACCCCGGTCTGGTCTGCCAGCGAAGCGGCTTCCCCTAGCAAACGCTGCGTTGCCTGGTCCGATGAGAACAAGGTATTGAAAGCGGCCTCATCAAAAAGAGTCAACGTCAAGTCAAGTGGGGTATTGCTCTGCTGGACGGCCACCTGCAAATCGCTCCACGCCTCTGGCCAGCCATGGCGCTCAGAGACGGCCCCATTGGATGCCACTTTGAGTTCAAAAAAAAGCAATCGATCCAGCTGACCGAGCGGCATACTGCGCCAACTTTGCGGCAACCACCAGCCAATGTAACCCCATGCTTTGGGGGCCTCAGCGGGGGCGGGAGGGCCAACAACAAGCAGCAATGACATCAATGCAGCCTTTATTAGGCACTTGATCAATTTTCAGCGCTATCAAGCAGCCAGTCGGCCAAATATTGAATATCCAGGCTGGCCTTGCAACCCGGTTCATACTGAAGAACGGGTCGCTCAAAGGCCAAAGCTTGCGACACCTGCACGTCCTTGTGGATTGCCACTGGCACCATTTGAGCGCCATGGTCAGCGAACAACGCGGTCCGCACTTGGTGCGCTAACTTGCCGTGGGTTGGCATCTGGTTGAGCAAAAAATTCATGCCACGAAAATCTGTCCGATCTGCGGTGTAGTGCTCCACCAAGGCGGTTATTTTGGGAATGCTGGCGTAGGAAGCGGCATCCGCCAATACGACGACCAGCGCCCGATGTGCGGCCATCAAGGCTTGCTGCAGGTACACCGTTGGCCCCGGCGGAGTGTCCAAAATAATGAAATCAAACGCGCCTCCGTGCAGGGTATCAATGCCATTGATAACCCATTTCGGATAGTGCTTGAGTTCGGTCTCAAAATCCTCCAGCTCCGCTTCATTGACACGCCCAAAGGGAATAAATTTCACATCGAAAGGGCTATCAAAGACCGATGCAGGAGAAATTCCTTCTCGGACCAAGCCCGCAATTTCATCCGGATCCATTCCCAAATGCAACCGTTGCGCGTTTTGCGGATCCAAGTCAATCAACAACACACGTTTTCTGCGTTGAGTCAGTGCCACGGCGGTATTGGCTGCGAGAGTAGATTTCCCAACCCCTCCCTTACCTGAGATAAAAGCGATTACTTGCATAGGTCATTTCCAGAGAGGGAATCGAAAAGTGACGAGCTCAACGGGCCATCTCCAATGAGGTTGAGAATGTCAGGTTAAGAGCGTCAACTTCTTTTTTTTGTGTTGGCTTTTCACTGATCTTTGTTGCCGACGCCGCATTGACCACGACTGCTTGCGTTTTCTTCTTTGGAACAACTGAAGACGGCGCGATCGTCCCGATCTGAAACGATTTTTGTTGCGTCGCTTTGGCTACAGGCTCAGCCCTGGTAACGACTGCAGGGGAGCTTACCGATGACCGAATAGACACAGACCTGCCCGGTTCGGGTTTAGATTCGGACTGCGTAAGCACTGCCGCTGGCAGACTGCTTTGCTTGGCCTTGAGAGCGGTAGACAGCTGATTCAACCCAACGGGTGGCTTCGCCAGTTGGTTGGCCCGGTTGTAAAGTTCGTCAGCGGCGCTCAGGTTGCCTGCACGTACTTCAATGCCACCGAGACTAACCAACGCTTCTGGGTGTTGGGGGTTGAACCGGAGTAACTTCCGCCAAAGGTCGGCAGCAAGGTCATCCCGGTTCTTTTGTTGCCATTCACGCGCTTCGTGCACCAACTCGCTTCCGATCAAATCGTCAGCCGATCGCGCAGGATGAGCTAAAGCACCCAACGTCAGCGCGAACAAAGCGAACTTTCCCATGGTCCACGCCACGTGATCAAGCCGGCTTTTTGGCGCGATTGCCAATGAGGCGGCGCAAGGGTCGGTAAGCAAGTGCCGCCAATAAAATGCTGGCCAACAAACCGATCAGGCCCAGCAGCAAGGGTTGATCTGAAAAGAACCACCGCGCCTTGCTCATGGCGGGGAGTGAGCCCAAGTAGTATGTCTCGCTAACCTTGGCATGCTCGACGCTTTTGTCATCGACAACCGCAAAATCACCTTGAAGGGATGCCACCCGATCGGGGTTGGTCAGCACATCGGAAATTTTACGCAAATCTGGTGCCTTGTCTGCATACAAAAGAACCACGCTTCGAGTTGCTTTAAGGGGAGACTCAAATGCCATTACCGTTGTCAAAGCACCGCCACCCGACAAAGTCAGACTGCCTTGCGGCGGCGTGATACTGCGGACATCTTGCTGCTCCCAACGGTAGCTCGGTAACCAGCGTTGCAACGGTTCACGCACCCGGCGCTCCCCGCCAGACTGCATTAAGGGCAAGTTTTCAGCCCACTTGGTCATCAGGCTTTGATTCGTTGCTGAGCCGATCACGATCAGATCTTTATCGGACATTTTCTCCACGTCCGAGGGGGCGACAACCGCATGGCGTAGCGCAGGATAAGCCGTGGACTCGCCCATACGGCCCATTAATGTCAGGTACACCCCCAGCTCATCCACATTGGGACGCTCTGGCAAAACAACGGCCGTTTCTGAGAGGTCCGCCATGCGTGTGAATGGAAAACCAATATTCGAAAAATAAGCCAAATTTGGCAATGCCACGTAACGAGGAAAACGACTGAAATCTAGCGTGGACTCAGCATCGATCGACGCTTGCAAATTATCAGGGGGCAAGTCGGAGCACTCACCTTGCCTGAGGACATCAAAAGAAAAGCCCATTTGCAGTTGATCGCGTCCGGTGCTCGGATAGGGAGGAAGAAACATCGACTCTTCTCGTACCGCGCCATTGGCGGTTTTGAGTAAATTCAGACGATCGTCCTCTTTGGCATTGCGGTCAGGCCCATTGAGTGCCAGCGTATCAATGAAGTTATTGTTGAGATTGACGTTGAGGCTGGAGTTTTGGTGCAATGGCAACCGCGTCGCGCGGTACTTTAACTGGAGTGGAACACCAGGGGTACGCCAAGTGAACAGGTCTGGGGCCATTCGATAGTTCAGGCGGGCCACCTCGGGGTAGTACCCTTGCACGCGAAGTTCTTCCAACCGTGCCAGCTCACCAAATTTAACAGGCCGATCGCTAGGGACCCAAGCCGGCGCATCATAGGGCTTGCGCGGCGCCGCTTCTACTTCCTTGGTCACATTCACTTGTTGGCCCGTCAACGTGGGGGTGATCAACGCAATGGCCCGTGCAGCACGCGCCAAATCGTCGTCCGTACTCCCTGTGACGACCAGAAGCTTCGCGTTGGGTTGGGTCGGATGTTGTTGTATCGATATATTGGAACCCGTGGCGCCACGAACGCCGTCAATACTGTCTCCACTTTGCAAGAATACAACGGCATTACCCTCTGGCAGTGCATTTATTAAAGCAGGGAACTGTGCGTCACGAGCACCCGCTTGCATACCAAACCACGAGGCCACAACCCCAGCGGCTTTCAGGGTTCCGAACGAGGGTGTGCCTGCAAACACAAAGGGCAAGCGCAGCGGCACGTTGTCACGTTTATCAAAAAACGGCGCGGGCAAATATTTCAAATCATTGACCCTGCTCACCGGGGCCAGCGTCAATTCAATCCGACTCAAGTCGCTAAGTGTGAGCCACAGCGATGAGTGAAAAGGGTCTTCACATTGACGCGTGTAATGCCCAATAAAATTAAAGCGCAAGTAATTCACATCAGTAAACAGACGCGGATCCAGATTCACCTCGCGTACATTGGCCAAGCCCTTGTCTTTGGGCAAGCCCTCCAGCATCGTGGTGCGCTCATTAAGCAGCACGCGCAAATGGCTCAGTTCGGGAATTAAAGCCGGCGAATAATCGTAGGAGAGACGCAACTTGGCGGCCACAACCTCTTCGTCTGCGCGGATGGAGAAAGCCAATGTTCGAGAGGCATCAACTCCGCGCAGATTCACAGCTGACCATGCGCCCATCTGTTTCAGACTAAGTGAAATAACCCGCTGACCAACGATTTCGCCTGCGTCACTTTCCGTCGCAACAGCTTGACGTTTGGTCAGCTTTGCAGATTTTTCCCTCTCCGATTTCGGCTCGCTAGGCGCTGAGCTGGCGCCCCCTGCGATAGCCATCACAAGCGCCGCAATGGTCAAACGAACGAAGGGTTTGTGGGTTGGATGTTGATGTCTATTCATGTCTTTTGTCTTCATTTACCTATCCAAGGGCCTAGTCGAGACCAATTTACGAATTTATCCAAAGACCAAGCTACGGCACGCAACCAAGTCCATCCCGCGTTAAGAGGTCGAGCGATCCACGATGGCAACGGGTGGTCGGCATCACGCGCGGGCAACCATAGCGGCCAGTCCGGCCCGCGCGCGAGGACGGCAGCACCGAAAGCCTGGTACTCATCTTTTACTCTGTCTTCAATACAAAGTGCTAGCAGGCCATTGTGCTGGGATACCACGCGTGCCGGAAACACAAATTCATTGTGGCCACGAAAAATGGAGAGGTTAATCGATGACCCCACTTCGACCGCCAAAGACACTGGCAGCTTAAGCGACAGCGCAGCTTGAGGGAAATTCTGTGTCATACAAGCCAAGGTTCTCCCGGAAGGCATCTGCACCATGGCGGGCATCTCTAACAGTCGACGTTTTAGCTGGTGAATGTGACGTTTCTCCTCAGAGACGGCCAGCAGCGCAGCAAGCAGCATAAAGTTGCAAACACACCAGAGAAAATACAGCGCAGTAACTTCCCACGCCGAGCCCTTCAAAAAGAGCAGCTGGGCAATACCCACGCCAAGGCCAACGAGATTCAAAAGGGCAATAACTCCGTAGAAAGCAACGACCCAGCGATTAAAAGGCGCATGAGAATCGACCTTAAACGCACCCAGGCTCCTTTTCAACTCGGTGCGTAAGAGAGTCAGCGTAGTGGGGATCAGCAGATACCAAGCCAACAAAGATTCACGCAGATCAATCCAAGTGGAAAGCCGACTCTCACCCCTCAATCGCTCCTGCGTAAAGTGAACCAGCAGCAAATACGGCAATCCATAGGCAAGCATGAATTCAGGTGTGGTCTGAACGAGGTGGATTCCCGCCAGCAGGTAGGCCAGCGGTGCAGTAAAAAAAATCAGCCGCGGCACAATGTAATAAAACTGCAAAAGCGCATGCAGGTCCGCGAGGTGTTGCTTCCAAAGCAGTGTCTTGCCGGCAAAAGGAGCATCCACCCTGAGCAGCGTTACGGTGGGCGCTGTAGGTTGTCCAGGGGGTGATTTTTCTTGACCCCATTTCGCCGCCTGCTCAGCCGTCGTTACTGTACAACCAACGTAAGCATGACCGTAACCCTGCGCTGGCAGCTGAAGTGCAGTGTGCGCTTGCGCAGATACGCCACCCGATGCGACGCCACCGATATCGACCAGCGTGGAGCGTCTAAACAAAGCAAAAGTAACATTTCCAGGGAGTGTCGGCACCTGGCACAAGGCCAAACTTAGCGGTAACGGCGCTGGGGCTAGAAAATGGGTGGGGGTTAGCAGCATTCCCAGGTTTTTGTCTCGCACAAACCAGCCGCACACCGCCGTCAACAGGCTTCTATCTGGTGTTTGAGCACCGTCAAGCATCAGAATCAGTTCCGCTTTGGTTTCAGACAAAGCAAAATTGATCAACCCAGACTGACCATCTGAGTCCTCGTTGGGAACGAGATAGCTCGCCCCAATGGAATCAGCCAATGCCTGGACACGATCTCGACGCGATTCATCAAGAATATAGGTCTTGATTTTGGTCTTGGGCCAGTAGAGCGCCACGGCCGCCAACGTGGTTTGCCTGATAGCCGACTCTATTTGCCCTTGAGCTACAACAAAAATATCAACTGTTGGCCAAGTTTCAGTGTCGGCGGGCATAGGTTCAGCTGCTTTTGTCAAGGGCAAAATCAGTTGCACGGTGCGTGACAGCAGCAGCACCCATAGATAGAGCTCCGCCAAGCACAGTCCAACGCCCGCTAAAAAATCTAGATTGAAATCAAGTCCCAGAGTCTCTGTAAATCGCCAATAGAGGTAGCGCGTGGACACGATCACGGCCATGCCCAACAACACCAGCGTTACCCAGGTGCCCGCATAACGGCGTAAATACAGAGCGACACCGACGAAGAGTACAGAGAATGCAACTTGTCCACCCAGCGAAAATTGAGCCGTCATGAGCAAGATGTAGACCGCACTTCCCCCCAACAGCACCAAGAAGCTCAGGCCAGGTAAAGACCATGCCCGAGAGCGCGTCAGATCTTCTCCCCATCTTGTAAGCCGCCCCCTCAGATAAGGCCGCATACGGTCAGCAGCGGAATTTTCGCCCCAGCGGTCTCGCCACAGGGAGAGCAATAGTCTTGGGCTCATCGATTCAACGTGTCGATCGCCCAAACCGCTAACCGGGCGACGTCATGGCTGGCCTGACCGTGTGGGTCGTAAGCCAGTACCGGCTGCTGGAACGCAAGCGCTTCGCCAACGGCCTCATCTCGGTGAATGCGAATGGGTGCCAGCCGCGTCCCAAGATGCTGCTGCAGCAGTTCAGCGACATCCCGATTCAAAGGCTCGGTCCGATCCACCTGGTTAAGCACATAAACGGTCTTCAGTTGAGGCCGGCATGCCGTCATGTCATTGATCCAAGACTCCATCGCCGGGATGGTGGCGTAAGACCCGGCATCAGCCAGCAGCACAATCACGATGAGGTCAGCACTGTCAAACACCTGTTTCAAATAAACGGAGGGGCCTGGTGGGGTATCAATGAGCACGACAGCGTCGTCACCCAACTTGGCCTGTTTAATTTGGTTTGCAACCCAATCGGGTTGCTTTTGAAGAAGTGCCTCAAAGGCCTCACGCTCAGGCTCACTTGCTTCCCCATAAGGCAAGCAAGCCACACCAAATTCACTGGCTGTGGTGGCAGTACGCCAGCTCTCACCGCTCAGCGACTGTTCACACACACCACTCGTTTGCATGCCATTGAAACCAAAATGCCATTGCAAACCATTTTGCGGATCAAGGTCGATGACACTGACACGCTCAGGTCCGAGTTTGGTCGCCATTGCCGTGGCCAGATTGGCGGTAATTGACGTCTTACCCGCCCCGCCCTTCATAGAGACAACGCCAATGACACTCATCGTTTGCCCAGTCGAGTCAGGAACGATGATTTTTTCTCAATCGTTTTGTGGATGGTTTCTGGTTTTTTCTCAAGGCGACTGAAAATACTTGCCAGCGAATCACCTTTGTGCATGGCCTCGCAGGGCTCTGGAGTGGATGCCGACGGCTCGTTCCCCACTGGTTTGGCAAGCTCTGCGCTCTCCCGCGAGGGCTCTGGACTGGGCGTGCGCAGATGCGGACCCGAAGCCGGCTCGATGCGGGAAATTGTGTCAGCTTTCAACGGGGCACTGGCTTCGCTGACAAGTGGCATAACCCGAGATGGCGACAGTGGTAGTGGCTGCGGCTGCAGCTCTGGTTGCCGCTGTGGCTGCGGTTGCGGCTGCGGTTGCCGCGGCGGCTCTGGTTGCGGCTTTGGTTGTGACTGCGGCTGCAGCTCTAGTTGCGGTTGCCGCTGTGGCTGCGGTTGCCGCTGCGACTGTGGTTGTGGCTGCGGCTGCAGGTTTGGCTGCGGCTGTGGCTGCCGCTGTGGCTGTGGCTGCGGTTGCCGCTGTGGCTGCGGTTGCGGCTGCAGGTTTGGTTGTGGCTGCGGCTGTGGCTGCAAGTTTGGTTGTGGCTGCAAGTTTGGTTGTGGCTGTGGCTGTGGCACAGGAATCGACCACTGGGCACGCTTAGCCATCGGCTTCGCTTGCGGATCTGGCCTAGGCCCGGCCATTCTGCTCAAGCTCTGGGCCAACTTGTCGCTCAGACCCGGCAGTGACAAGGGCGGTTTACGCCCTCCCCCCACCTGCTTTTCTTGCTGGCTCCAGCGCTCACGCTCTTGCGTTGAGAGAGAAGGCGTGCTTTCTGGCTTGTTCGGCGAAATGGCTTGAAAAAGCGGCCAGCGTTGTGCCGCTTCGCGCGCAGTGGCAGTCTCTGTGACTTGAAAACTTGAATCGTCAGGCCCCAAAGAGCGAAACAGGTCTGACAAATTGTCTGCGGGTTTTGACATGCTTGGGGTTCCTTGGGCGGTGTTAACTGGAGTGGCGACCAAATAGCAACTGGACATCCATGTCCCCTGCCGCCACTGCCATCCCACGCACCGTCATTGTTTCGCCAGCACCCAACACACTGAAAACACTTTGGTAAAACCCTTCAAAGAGGCCCACACTCCACTCCAAGGTATCGTCACCAAAAGCTTCACTTAAAGGTGAAGCATAGTGGGAAATTTCAATGTAATCTTTCACTTCTTTCAGATCGACCCAACCCCAGTTGATTCGCGACCAAAAGTCATTCAATCGCTCCTCTAGCTCAGCCAGCGATTGCGCGCCTTCAAACAGATCGCTCGTGTCGGTGGCAAATCGCTCACCAATCTTGAAGAACAAATTCCGTAACGCTTTATCGTCGTTCCGGGCGGACAATTCTGACGCCATGGCACGTAGAACCGGAAGCCATTGAAGGGACACTTGTTGGCCCCTAAAATAATTCTGTAGTGTGTCGTTGGCCATTGCAAATACTCGCTTATACATAAATTGTTATTACTGATGCTTCGTCACCCCCGCCCAAACACGGTCTTTTGACGTCATCAACCCTGCCCTTCAAGATCCTCACCGAAATCTTGTGCCCTGCTCATCTCAAAATAAAAATTATTGAGAAGTAAAAAATGGTAACACCCATTTTTTTGATCTAGATCAGCAGGACGTCGGATGCAATTTGTAACCTCTTCATGAAGAGGCGTCAAGGTGTTGGTTTTTTAATGATTTGAGTTTGGCGTAAAAATTCTCAAAATCACGCAGAAACTTTCATGCAACAGCCCCTTGAGTATCGACTGAATAAAGACAAACAGCCCCGTGATGGAGCCCAAAAACACTCAGTAGACTCATGTTGCCACCTTCTATCGATGGGTCACTTTCCCACTTTTGTGCACCTCTTCCTGCACTGGCTGGCCAATTCACCTCGATCAATTCTGCGCAAAATGCGCTCACAGCCTTCGATGCAGCCTCACCGCAGATGGCATCGGGGACAATAGCTCTATGCTGAAATTTGACCTCCTCAACACCGATCCCTCCAACGGAACCTACTCCGGCACCCATGCCCGGCGCGGCCAGCTCACACTGAATCACGGCGTGGTGCAAACCCCCATCTTTATGCCTGTGGGCACCTATGGCACGGTCAAGGGCGTCACGCCCAGCAGCCTGGAAGACATGGGCGCCCAAATCATTTTGGGCAACACCTTTCACCTGTGGATGCGCCCAGGCCTGGACGTGATGCAAAGCTTTGGCGGCCTGCACCAGTTTGAGAAATGGGACAAACCCATCCTCACCGACTCGGGCGGTTTTCAGGTCTGGAGCTTGGGGGAGATGCGCAAGATCACCGAAGAGGGCGTGAAATTTTCCAGCCCCGTGAATGGTGACAAACTGTTTTTGACGCCTGAAATCTCCATGCAGATTCAAACCACGCTCAACAGCGACATCGTCATGCAGTTTGACGAATGCACGCCCTATATTTCCGTCGAGCCCAAAACCAAAGGCCAACTCACCACCGAAGCCGAGGCACGCAGCTCGATGGAACTGAGCTTGCGCTGGGCCAAACGTTGCCAGACTGAGTTCACCCAACTGGAAAACCCCAACGCCTTGTTTGGCATTGTGCAGGGCGGCATGTTTGAGAACCTGCGCCAAGAATCGCTAGAGCAGTTGGTGGAGATGGATTTCCCAGGCTACGCCGTTGGTGGCGTCAGCGTGGGCGAACCCAAAGATGAGATGCGTCGCATCATGGCGCACACGCCGCACCGCTTGCCCGCGCACAAGCCCCGTTACCTGATGGGTGTGGGCACGCCAGAAGACCTGGTGGAAGGCGTAGCGCAAGGCGTGGACATGTTCGACTGCGTCATGCCCACCCGCAACGCCCGCAACGGCACTTTTTTCACCCGCTACGGTGATTTGAAAATTCGCAACGCCCGCCACAAAACCGACCACCAGCCGCTGGACGTGACCTGCACCTGCTACGCCTGCGCGGGCCATTCTGGCGTGTCGCATGAACAAGGCGGGCGCAGCGGCTTCTCGCGCGCGTACCTGCACCACCTGGACCGCTGCGGCGAAATGCTCGGCCCCATGCTGGCCAGCATTCACAACCTGCACTACTACCTGAACCTGATGCGCGAAGTGCGCGAGGCGCTGGATGTTGGAGCATTCGGCGACTTTGTCACACGCTTTAAGTCCGACCGCGCGCGCGGCGTTTAGGTTCATTGAGGCGCGCAAGCGCCTCAATGGCAACGCTGGGCTGAGGAGGCCCGGTGTGGTGGCAACAACTGGTTGCTCAAAAAACGCTACTTATTCAATAGCGCCTTGCGTACATGGAATAAGGGCTAGAGGCCTTAAAGGGTAACTTCTCAATAACTCAAGGCAAAGCACCAGCCATCGCGGCATTGCGAATGAGCGAAGGCAGGGGCGGGATGGCGTTGGTCAGGGAGACGCGATCAAGCAAATACAGCCAGAAGGAGATACCGA
>JBAQDW010000105.1:0-7503 GCA_049286445.1 Rhodoferax sp.
CCACGGTTGAGCACAGCTCGGTGAAGGATTTGATCGCGCAAGTCGAAGGGGTTGAGCCCGGTGATGAGATGTACGACGCGAAGGTCAAAGTCATGGGTGAATTTGTGAAGCACCATGTCAAAGAAGAACAGAACGAGATGTTCCCCAAAGCCAAAAAAAGCAAGCTCGACTTGCACGAGTTGGGTCGCCAAATGCTGGCCCGAAAGCAAGAACTCATGGCCCAGCGCGCTTGATTGCCGTAACAAAGCGGGGTGGGTGCGCCACCTTGCGGCAATACATTACCCTCTCGCTGCGAGGCATCTCATCGCAGGTGAACGTTTAGTTTGGCTTTGACCTTGCGCAATGCTCTTAAATTAATAGCTGCTTGCGCAGTTGGGGGTTGGGCTAGAGGTGCATTTGCCTTGTTATTTTTTAATTCGCCGCTCCACAAAGTTTGTTGAAAACAGGGTTGTTGTCCAGCGGGTCACTGAGGCGGTGAAAACCAGTGGGTGGTTTATTCCATGGCGTTTTCCATGGTCTCGGTTGGCGCAACCGTAGTCTCAGTGAGTGTGCAGGCTCTTTCGCTTGCGGCGGCACCACGGGGTCCTTGGCTCCTGAGACCCCATATTTGTATTCGCAGGGTCTGGTGATTTTCAGTTGATCATTTAGTTGATTAATCCCCAATGTCTGCCCGACAGAGCCCGTGGGGCAGGCGTTGTCATCCGTTTGGCATGCCGTCTTGGCCACAACCTGATTCAGCGCTCGCACATGGCCAGCCCGTTCGCCCTTCAGCCATGCAAGTGAGGCGGTGTGGGTTGGCATAGACTTCCCTGATTCAACGCGGACCCTCAGCCTTTCATGACGGCTTACATCGCATGGCAGTGCAAGCCGGTTGCCGGCGCCTCGTTGGCGCGTTGTCATACCGCAATCCCCCCTGATTCCCCTCCACGCTTTACCACCACTCTTTACCTCCACGCACTCCCTCCTATGTTCTTCACTGCCTTTTTATCGCCAAAATTACCCTTCCCCCGCTGGGTCCGTTGTTGGGTTCTTGGCTTTGCCTTGGTGCTGGCGGGCACCTGCGCCATTCAGGCCGCCCCCCTGGATGACAGTGTGGCCTCTGGGTCAGCGCCGCCTGAGGCGCCCATTCAATTAAAGGTGAGTCGCCAAACCGACGCGGCCATTCAAGCCCGCTTGGAGAAGCTTTTTTTGACCATGCCAGAGCTTGAAAACGTAAAAATTGAAGTGAACTCTTCGGTGGTTACCTTGACGGGAGAGGTTTTCTCCAAGTCGGCGCATGGCAATGCGCTGAGTTTTGCGCGTCGGGTGGAGAGCGTGGTCGATGTGCAAGACCAGATCGTGGAGTCTCGCGACATGAGAACCCGGTTGACGCAGGCCTACCAGCAGTCCATCACCCGTATTTTCAAGCTCTTGGATGTCTTGCCGCTGATGCTGGTGGCCCTTATGGTGCTGACGCTTTTCTGGTGGGGATCGCACTGGCTGGCGCGCGGCCAGTGGATGCAGAAACGCTTTGGCAGCAACCCATTTATGCGTGACCTTGCCAGACAGTTGATTCGTGTCGTGGTCATGGGGGTCGGCGTTTTGATTGCGCTCGACATTGTGGATGCCACCACGCTGGTGGGTTCGCTGCTGGGGGCGGCGGGTGTGGTCGGTCTGGCGATTGGTTTTGCCCTGCGTGACACGGTTGAAAATTACGTCGCCAGCCTGCTCCTGAGCCTGCGCCAGCCGTTTGACCGAGACGATCTGGTGTGTATTGATGGCTTTGAAGGCCGCGTGCTGCGCCTCACCTCCCGCGCCACGCTGCTGATGACCCTGGATGGCAACCATACCCGCATACCGAACGCCAAAGTGTTCAAAGCGGTCATCGTTAACTACACGCGCAACCCCAAGCGCCGCTTCGATTTTGAGGTGGGGGTGGACAACGAGCAAGACTTGGCGGCAGCGCAAAAAGTGGCCACCGACACCCTGGTTCAAATGGCGGGTGTGTTGAACGTTCCCGCGCCAATTTGTATGGTGGAGCAACTCGGGGACTCTAATGTGGTGTTGCACGTGTTTGGGTGGGTGGACCAAACGCACGCGGACTTTTCCATGGTGCGAAGCGAGGCCATTCGCCTGGTTAAACAGGCGTTTGATCAGGCCGGCATTGTGATGCCAGAACCCATCTATACCGTGCGGCTCGGGTCGGCGGTTGGCAGCGGATCGCCCGCCGCTGCGCCGCATGACTTGCCCACTTCCAGCGCGACGGACCAAGCCACTGTCTTGCCCCTTCGCAAAGAAGCCGGGCCGGTGCCACCGGTCGATATTTCCCCGCGTGATGAGTTGGGTCAGCAAATCGCGCAGGACCGCGTGAGCAGCGATGTGGACTCGCTCAGCCCCCATGCACCCAAAGAATAGCGTGACCTGCGGCGACGCGCACGCTTCCCTGAAGTCAATGGTTTTAAGGGTGAAATCGGGCTCTAGCCCTTTACCAGACTACGCAAGCAGCTATCATTTTTGAATAAAGATTAGCGCAGCGCTGTGGTGCAAGGGGCCGCCCACCCCTTTTGGAAATTACCCGTGTGGGTTCAATTCAAATCAGCCAGACCGGTATTGCCCGCCTCGCCACTGGAGAGCGCGGCACAGTACGAAATCAGCTCGTCAATTTGGTCCGACTTGTCAAACACGCGGTCTGCTCCCAAGTCTCTGCAGCGGCGACGGATATCGGGTGTGGCGTAGTTGCTGAGAACAATGGCTTTAAGTTCCCGCCGCCGATCTTGCAAAGTTTTCAAAACCCCCAGGCCCGACCCGTGTTTAAGAAAAATATCGACCACCACGAGATCGCACGCGTGGCCTTGCTCCGTCAACCAACGCGAGGCAGATGCTTCATCAGGCGCGCAACCCACGACTTTGACCGGCGCAAGATCTTCCAATGCAGCCACCAAACTGTCACCGATGACCGGGCTGTCCTCGACCAGGTATATTTTTATTTCCTTCATCAATCCAACGCTTTTTTTGGGGGGCAATCTGACGGTGTCATTTGCCGAAATTTTAGGTGCAATGTACACCTTGTTTAATGCGTACAAATGCATTTTCTTACCTATCCCAATGTACCGCAAATAGAGGCGTGCAATCGTTGGGAGCAGAGAGTCCTTACTGCTTTGAGGAGTGGCGTTTTGTAAGTGGGTGACTACAACGTTGTCAGCCTTTGTCTGATGGGCTTAACCGGTAGGCCGGGTCATATTAGAGGCGTGTAATTCATTCAATTCAAAGGAAGCGCTATGACCTCGATTCAAAAATTCTCTTCAGCCTCTGCCGTTGTTCTGGCTCTGTTCACCTTGGGCGGATGTGCAGGCATGACAGCCCAAGAAAAAGGAACGGCCACCGGCGCGGTCGTGGGTGGTGTGGTGGGTAATGTGTTGTGTGGCGGTGTCGCTTGTACGGGCGTTGGCGCAGCGGTGGGTGGAGTCGTTGGCAACCAAGTGACGAAATAAGCCACTGCCACGGGTTCTGCCCCAACGCAAAAAGGCTATCCGCACTCGGATAGCCTGTTTGCGTTGGGGCGCCAAGGCCTACTTTTTTGCAGCGCTGACCCGCCAAATCACATTGCCGACGTCGTCTGCCACCAGCAGCGCACCTGCTTTGTCCAGCGCCACCCCAACGGGGCGGCCATAGGCTTTGCCCTCTTCGTTGACAAAGCCGGTTAACACATCCAGCGGGGGTGCGGCGGACGGCTTGCCAGCTTCAAACGGCACAAAGATCACCTTGTAGCCACTGCGCGGATTGCGATTCCAGGAACCGTGCTGACCAATGAACATGCCGTTCGTCAAACCGGGACTCAACGTTTCCCCGCCCGAGAACGCCAGTCCCAGTGAAGCGGTGTGCGGACCCAACGCGAAGTCTGGAGAAATGGCGGTACTTACCAAATCGGGCCGGGGTGGTTTCACGCGAACGTCCACGTTTTGTCCGAAGTAGCTGTAAGGCCAGCCGTAGAAGGCACCGTCTTTCACTGACGTCATGTAGTCGGGCACCAAGTCACTGCCAATCTCGTCACGCTCGTTGACCACCGTCCACAGCGCGTTTGTAGTGGGCTCCCAGGCCATGCCATTGGGGTTGCGCAAGCCGCTGGCAAAGATTCGGTGGGACCCGCTTGTCAAATCCAACTCCCAAATGGCGGCTCGGCCTTCTTCAACTTGCATGCCCCGCTCGGCCACGTTGCTGTTGGACCCCACCGTGACATACAGCTTGCACCCGTCGGGGCTGGCGATCAGGTTTTTCGTCCAATGGTGGTTGATGGGCCCACCGGGTAACGCTAGCACCTCTTTGCCCCGTGGGGTGAGCTCGGTTTGTCCCGTGGTGTACGCAAATTTCACAATGGCATCGGTGTTGGCCACGTACAAATCATGGCCCACCAGTGCCATGCCAAATGGCGAGTTCAGCCCTGAGGCAAAAACGGTGCGAACATCAGCAACGCCATCTTGATTGGTGTCGCGCAGCAGCGTGATGCGGTTGGCGCTTGGCGTGCTGGCTCCGGCGCGCTTCATCACCAGCTTCATGACCCACCCCTTGATGCCTTGGGCATCGTCTGGCTTGGGCGGGGCGTTAGATTCTGCTACCAAGACGTCACCATTGGGCAGCACGACGACCCAGCGGGGGTGGTCCAGGTCTTTGGCAAACGCGTTGACACGTGTGCCCTGCAAGGCGATGGGTCGTGTGTCCCCTGGCCACCCTAAAGCCGGGGCGATGTTGACTGTGGGAATCAAACTGGGGTTGGGTGCGGGCAGCGAGGGCTGAGCGCCGGTGCCCTGAGCGACCGTTAATTTGGCGGTATCGCCGCACGCTGTCAGAGCAACTGAAGCGGCAAGAACAAGGCAGTGATGAGTTTTCATGGTGAGCAGCATTCTTTCGTCCGGGGTGTCAACGACGCCCTTGAATCTTAAGGCGAAAATTTCCACGAAATTTTCGCGATGCTTCATCAACATCAAGCAACAGGCTGGCCAGGGCCTTCTGGCACGCCGCTGTCTGTGAGTCAGACTCACCGGGTCATGCCTCAGTGGCCCACCCTGTCGGCCCTCTCCCCTTGACGGGCTTTACTGCGCTGAGGTCAAGTCCAGCAAAGTGCGCGCCACCACTTTGGTGGCCCGACGCAGGTCTTCCAGGTCCAACCGCTCGTCGGCTCGTTTGGCGTGGGATTCCAGCACGGTGCGAGGACCGGCCCCGTAAATCACACCCGGGATGCCGCGCTCCACGTACAGCCGCACATCGGTGTACAGGGGCGTTCCCAGGGCCGGAATGGGCTCGCCGAACACCGCTTCTCCATGCTTCTGAAGTGCTTGTACCAAGGGCTGGTTCCCGGCGAGCGGCTGCATGGCGCGCGAGAGCAGCAAGCGCTTGACATCGACCTTGATCTCGCGCCCACCCCGAGGGGGTTTAAAACTGGCCACGGCGTCGTCAATCGTGCGACGCAGCGAGGCCTCCACTTCGGTGGGGTTTTCTTCGGGAATCATGCGGCGATCGACCTTGAAGCTGACTGTGCCGGGAATGACGTTGGTGTTGGTGCCGCCCGTGATTTGGCCCACGTTGAGGTAGGGGTGGGTGATGCCGGTGACGTCCGAGCTGACTTGGAGGTAGTCATGGTTGAGCGCGTACAGCGCATTCAGAATATGCACAGCCGCTTGCAGAGCGTCAGTGCCGCTGTCGGGAATGGCGGCATGGGCCATGTCACCGTGCACGGTGACTTCCAGTTGCAAGCAGCCGTTGTGCGCCACGATCACCTGGTAGCTGAAACCGGCGGCCATCATCAGGTCGGGCTTGGTCAGCCCCTGGTTCAGCAGCCAGTCGGGGCCAACAACCCCGCCGTACTCTTCGTCGTAGGTGAAGTGCAGTTCAACACTGCCAGAGAGCTTGGCGTTCAGGGACTCAAGGGCACGCAGCGCAAAGGTGAAGCTGGCCATGTCGCATTTGCTCACTGCGGTGGCGCGGCCGTAGATTTTTCCGTCAACAATTTCACCGCCATAGGGGTCATGCGTCCAGCCCTCGCCCGGTGGGACAACATCGCCATGGGCGTTCAGGGCAATGGTCTTGCCACCCTCGCCATAGCGCCGACGCACGATCAGATTGGTAATGCTTTCCAACCCCGCCTCGCGCACTTCGGCCTCAGGAACCGCATGTTTCTCTGCTTCTATTCCCATCGCGGCCAATAACTCCGCCGTGCGCTCGGCGTGTGGGGCGTTGTTGCCGGGTGGCGTGTCGGTGGGAACGCGAACGAGTTCTTGTAAAAACTTTACTTCTTCATCAAAGTGGGCGTCTACCCAGGTGTCGATGGCGTTGTAATTTGAGTCTGAATTCATGAAAGCTCCGTGGCAAGTTGGTCAAGCAGGGTGAGGAATGCGCGCACGCACAGGTCGGTGTCGTCGTTGGTGATGGACTCCAGCGGGTTGTGGCTGATGCCGGCGTTCAGGCCGCGCATAAAAAGCATGGCCTGGGGCATGATTTCATGCAGCTTCATGGCATCGTGCCCCGCCCCGCTGGGCATTGGAAAAACCGGCAAACCCTGCGCCTGAACTGCTGCTTCCCAGCGTTTTTGCCAATCGGGCGCACTGGGCGCGGCGGCGGCCCGCATGGTTTCCTCTAACGTGAACGAGAGGCCTCGTCTTTCGCAGATCAGTTTCAGTTCGTTTTGAATGTCAGCGGCGCAGGCGTCACGCACCGCATTGGTGGTGGCGCGAACGTCCAAGCTGAAGTGGCAGCGACCCGGGATCACGTTGGTTGAGCCATTGGGCACTTCCAGCATGCCAACGGTGGCCACCAAATCAGGCACAGCGCCAGCGCGCCTCTCAACGTACAGCACCAGTTC
Organism: Rhodoferax sp.; assembly: GCA_049286445.1. Classification (GTDB taxonomy): domain Bacteria; phylum Pseudomonadota; class Gammaproteobacteria; order Burkholderiales; family Burkholderiaceae_C; genus Rhodoferax. Next base: position 6,833 of record JBAQDW010000105.1, read on the forward strand.
TGCGGCTGCCGCTGCGGCATCGCGCCTTCGGTCCATGGGCGTGGTGCCGGCGTGGCTGGCCATGCCTTGTACCGCACCCATAAACCGCGCGCTGCCGTTGATGGAGGTGACCACACCGAGGGGCAAGTCCAGCTCGTTGAGTACCGGGCCTTGTTCGATGTGGACTTCCACAAAGCCCAAGTACTGGCTGGCGTCGCGCTTGAGCTTGGGAATATCGTCAGGACACAGGCCTGCGTGTTCCATGGCCTGTCGCATCGACATCCCGTCAGCGTCTTTCTGATCGAGCCAGGCGGGGTTGAAGGTGCCTGTCAACGCGCCGGAGCCCAGGAACACGGCCTTGTAGCGTTGCCCTTCTTCTTCAGAAAAGCCGACCACCTCAAAACCGTAGGGCAAGCGCCGGCCTTGGCGATGCAATTCACGCACGCAGGCCATGGGCACCAAAATACCCAACCGACCGTCGTATTTGCCGCCATTGCGCACCGTGTCATAGTGAGAGCCCGTCAGTAGCCGCTTGGCATCAGGGTCGGTGCCGTGGTAGAGGCCCACCACATTGCCCACGGCATCGATCTCAGCGGAATCGAAGCCGCAGTCAGACACCATCCAGTGGGCCAGGCGCTGTGCGCAGGCCCGGTGCGCGTCGGTGAGGTAGGTCACGGTCAGCTCGCCGCGCT
>JBAQDW010000106.1:0-19761 GCA_049286445.1 Rhodoferax sp.
GCGTTGCTGGGCTACGCCGAACACACCCAGGGGCGGGCGCTGACCCATGTGCACAGCGTGCGCGTGCAGCGCAACGACGAGTTGATCGACTTGCCCCAAACCACCCGACGCAATTTAGAGCTCACCCAAACGCTGCGCGGTGAGGACAAGCCCACCCTGTTTTCTTTGCTGGACACCTGCATGACCGGCATGGGCAGCCGCCTGTTGAAAAGTTGGCTGCTCAGCCCCCGGCGTGACCGCCGCGAAGCCCAGCAGCGTCTGGATGCGATTGCCGCGCTGCAGGCAGGCCCTTGGGTCATGCTGCGCGACCACCTCAAAGGCAGCACCGATGTGGAGCGCATCACAGCCCGCATTGCCCTGCGCCAAGTTCGCCCACGGGAACTGGTGGCACTGCAACTTACGCTACAAAAAACAGAGCTACTCGCGCCCGTTCTACTTGGGCTAGAGGCCTATTTGGCTCAACTATCTGACCACCTGCTGCCCCCTGCGGGATGCGGCGAGTTGTTGCGTCGTGCGATTGACCTGGAGCCCGCCGTGCTGGTGCGCGACGGCGGTGTGATTGCCAGCGGCTTTGATGCCGACTTGGATGAACTGCGCGCCATCCAAACCAATTGCGATGCCTTTTTGCTTGATTTGGAAGGCCGCGAAAAAGCCCGCACCGGCATTGCCAACCTGCGCGTGCAGTTCAACAAAGTGCATGGCTTTTTCATTGAAGTGACCCAAGGCCAAGTCGACAAAGTGCCCGACGACTACCGCCGCCGTCAAACCCTGAAAAATGCCGAACGCTTCATCACCCCGGAATTAAAAGCGTTTGAAGACAAAGCCCTGAGCGCCCAAGAGCGTGCCTTGGCGCGTGAGAAGTACCTGTATGAGCAAGTGCTGGACAACTTGCAGGTGTTTGTGCCCGCGCTGACCCGTCTGGCGCGCGCCTTGGCCACCTTGGACGCGCTGTGCGCCCTGGCCGAGCGGGCCCTCACCCTCGACTGGCACGCGCCTCAGTTCACCAAAGAACCCTGCTTGGAGATCACCCAAGGTCGCCACCCCGTGGTGCAAGCACGGCTGGCTGAGTTGAGCAGCGGCGCCTTCATTGCCAACGACACCCGTTTGGGCCCCAAGCAGCGCATGCAAATCATCACCGGCCCGAACATGGGCGGTAAGTCCACCTACATGCGGCAAATTGCCGTCATTGTGCTGTTGGCCAGCATGGGCAGTTACGTGCCCGCCAGCGCCTGCCGTCTGGGGCCCATTGATGCCATCCACACGCGCATCGGTGCCGCCGACGATTTGGCCAACGCGCAGTCCACCTTCATGTTGGAGATGCTGGAAGGCGCGCAAATTTTGCATGCCGCCACGCCCCACTCTTTGGTGCTGATGGATGAAATTGGTCGCGGCACCAGCACCTTTGACGGGCTGGCGCTGGCCTCGGCCATTGCCACCCAATTGCACGACAAAACGCAGGCCTACACCCTGTTTGCCACGCACTACTTTGAACTCACCGAGTTTCCAGCGACCCACCACGCCGCCATCAACGTGCATGTTTCAGCCGCCGAGTCGGGCCGGGACATCGTGTTTTTGCATGAAATTCAGCCCGGCCCGGCCAGCCGCAGCTACGGCATTCAAGTCGCCCGACTGGCGGGTATGCCCACCGCTGTGCTCAACCACGCGCGCCACACGCTGGCCACGCTGGAGGCGAAGGCCTCTGAAAACAACGCCCAAGTGGACTTGTTTGCCCTGCCTCCTGCTACTGAAATAATAGCTGCTTCCGCAGTAGACACGGCCATGGCAGCCCTCAAACCTGATGAAATGAGCCCGCGTGAGGCGCTGGACGCGTTGTACCGGTTAAAGGCATTGTCAAACAAGGCCTGATGCGCGCTGCAGCCCGGAGTGGCGACAATCTGCCAAACACCATTTATTCAACCTAAAAGGAACCCTGACGATGGCCCATATTTTTGGTAAAGACCCCCACAAGGGAAAAAGCACACACGCGGAATTGGAGCGCCTCAACCAAGAGCGCAAACAGAAACTGGCCCTGGCCGCGCAGAGGTTCAACCTGAAGAAAGCCACCCCGGCGACTGCCCCCGCAACGCCCACAAAAGCGTAAACCCACCCCGCAGCGAGTGCATGCCATGCATGGCTTGACCACCACTTGGAGCCAACACGCCGCCGAACTCAGGCTTGGCTTTTTGAGGGGACCCATCCCGCGCTGCTTGACCGGTTAAAGAACCACCTCGGTTCACGTGGTGCGACTTGGACGGCATGTCACAGGCAGACGATGCAGCCCGCGTTGGTTTGAAAACCCCACCCCTGCACTGGCTGTTTGGTGGCGTGCCGGACCGCGTTGATCCGCAGCCGGTGAAACGTTTTCCAGGGTCCATACCCTGTGCCCCGCTGTCTTGCAGCGCCAAAACGGTCGGTTCCCGAGATCCATTTGGAGGGGCGATGGGGTGTTGGTACGAATAGGCGCATACTGAAAAACCATTCTTATCTGGGACCAAGCACACCATGGAATTCAAGGACTACTACAAAACATTGGGCCTCGAACGCACGGCGTCAGAAGAGGAAGTGCGCAAAGCCTATCGCAAGCTGGCTCGCAAATACCACCCCGACGTGAGCAAAGAGCCTGACGCGCAAGACCGCATGCGTGACCTCAATGAGGCAAACGATGTGCTGCGCGACAAGGAAAAACGCGCGACTTACGACGCCTTGGCAGAGCGCGTGGCCCAAGGCCATGGCACCGGCGACCCCGGCCAAGGCAACTACCAACCGCCCCCCGGGTGGGATGAAGGATTCGAGTTTCATCGCGGCGGTGCGCCAGGCCCGAGAGACAGCGCTGATTTCAGCGAGTTTTTCTCCTCGGTGTTTGGCAAAGGCGAGTTTCGCGGCGCACAAAGCCGCCCCTACAAGGCACGCGGCGAAGACCACCATGCGGCCATCGAGATTGCGATTGGAGACGCCATCAAAGGGGTGGAACGCGAGATTTCCCTGCGGGCCATGGAGTTGGACGCCCAAGGCAAGCCGGCCTACGTCAACCGCACGCTCAGTGTCAAAATTCCCGCGGGCGTGCATCCGGGGCAGTTCATCCGTTTGGCCGGTCAGGGCATGCCCGGACACGGCGGAGAGGCGCCAGGCGACTTGTATCTGGAAGTGCGACTCGCCGCCCACAAGCTGTACCGCGTTGATGGCCGCGACCTGTACATGACCCTGCCCGTGACGCCCACCGAGGCGGCGCTGGGTGCGCAAGTGCAGGTGCCCACGCCCAGCGGGGGCGCGGTGGAGGTCACTGTTCCCGCCCATGCGCGCAGCGGTCTCAAGTTGCGGCTCAAAGACCGGGGCTTGCCGGGCAAACCGCCTGGCCATTTGTACCTTTTGCTGGAGATCGCCCTGCCACCGGCAGACAGTGAAGCGGCCCGCCAGGCTTACGAACAATTGGCCAAAGCAGCGCCCTTTGACCCACGCCGCCACCTGACCCATTCCGGAGCATAAGCATGAGCCACTACATCGTTACCACCCCCTTCGCCATCGACAGCGCCCATCCCCTGGCCATCCATGACTTGGCCCACGCCTGCGGAGCAGAAATAGAGTGGGTCATTCAACTCGTGGAAGTCGGCATACTGTGCGGGGCGGACCCCACAGGTTCGACCGAGCTTTGGCAGTTTCAAAGTGCTGATCTCCAGTGCGCTTTGGAGGCACGCCGGTTGGAACGTGACTTTGGCGTCAGCCTTGATGCCGCTGCACTGATACTGGACTTGCAGCACGAGGTGCGCCGCCTCAAAGCCACGCTGCACCACCACGGATTGCGGTGAAGGGGAGCCACTGGATGGGCACATGCCTTGAACTGGCTTCCCCTGGCCGCGAGGGCTGACCCTCGCGCCCTCATGGACATTCCGGGATGAAGCCGGTCGTCCCCCACGCGTCCCCCTGTGGCGCCTTGCTCGGTACACTTCAGAGTTTTCACCTCACCATCAGACCATGACTTACTGCGTCGCCATCAAACTCAATGCGGGGCTGGTTTTTTTGTCCGACTCGCGTACCAATGCGGGTCTGGACCAGATCAGCACTTTTCGCAAAATGCTGGTGTACGAGAAGCCTGGTGACCGCTTCATGGTCATGCTCTCAGCGGGCAACTTGAGCATTTCCCAGTCCATTCGCGAAATGCTTCAAGTTGAACAAATCAAGGACCACGACAGCGGTGAGGCGCTGACCATTTGGAATGCCAAAAGCATGTTCGACGCCACTCGTATTCTGGGGTCGGCGATTCGCCGAGTACACGATCGCGATGGCCACTCGCTTGAGCAGTCGGGCGTGGAATTCAATGTCTCCACGATCTTTGGTGGCCAAATCAAGGGCGAAGCCATGCGCTTGTTTCAGGTGTATTCCGCCGGAAATTTCATTGAAGCCACCCCTGAAACACCGTATTTCCAGGTAGGCGAGTCCAAATACGGCAAGCCCGTTTTAGACCGGGTCATCACGCCCCAAACCCCCTTGAATGAAGCCGCCAAATGTGCGCTGGTGTCAATGGACTCGACGCTCAAATCCAACCTTTCGGTGGGCCTGCCCTTGGACATGGTGATCTACGAGGCCGACCGGTTTTACACCGACAAAGTGGTGTGTATTGACGAGGACAACCCGTACTTCAAGATGCTGCACAACAGCTGGGGCCAAAAACTGCGCGAAGTGTTTGACAGCATCGAAGACCCGCTGTGGAACGGTGGCCCCACCGAAGTTCCTCTGATGGCGCCGCTGAGCCGCCATTTACCGCTCAAAAAAATCACCAATGCCCAAGAAAAGCTGATTTGACGCATGACCCCCCTCGTTTTTTCTCATGCCAACAGCTTTGGCGCCAGCACCTACCGCGTTTTGTTCAAGGCCATGAAAGCGCGCGGCTTTGCGGTCAGTGCGATTGACCAGTTGGGGCACGACCCCCGCTACCCGGTCACCAACAACTGGCCGCACTTGGTGCAACAGCTAATGGACTTCGTTCAAGTGCAAGCCGACAAAGCGGCCGCGCCTGTCTTTCTGGCCGGCCATTCTTTGGGGGGGTTTTTAAGCGCGATGGTCGCCTCCAAAGCGCCCAACTTGGTTCGTGGCGTCGTGCTGCTGGATTCTCCCCTGATTGGCGGCTGGCGCGCCAAGGCATTGGGTGCCGCCAAGACAACGCCGCTGTTCCAATCGTTTTCACCCGCCTCGGTGAGCCGCAAGCGACGCCACCAGTGGGCCGACACGGCGGCGGTGATGGCGCATTTTCAGCACAAGAAATCTTTTTCCAAATGGGACCCCCACGTCTTGCAAGACTACATTGATCTCGGCACGCGCGACGAAATAGTGGATGGAAAACCCAGTCGTGTGCTGACCTTTAACCGCGAGATTGAGTCTGCTATCTACAACAGCCTGCCCCACAACATGGTCGCCCTGTTCAAGCGCCACCCCATCAAATGTCCGGTGACGTTCATTGGAGGCATTCAAAGCACAGAGATCAAACAGGCCGGCATGGCGATGACCGAAAAAGTGGCCAAAGGTCGTATCCTGATGTTGGATGGAACCCATCTGTTTCCCATGGAAAAACCCCTGGCCACCGCAGCCGCGCTTGAAGCCGCGCTGCGCAACATGACGCACTGAACGCCACCATGACCCACGCTCTGCAAGCGCAACTGGCTCAACTTCAAGAACAGTGTCAATCGCTGCAGGAGAAAAACCGGCAGTTGCAGGCGGCAGTTGACGAAAAAAAGAACTTGGCCAGTCGCTGGCGAGAACAACGCACCCAAGAGCTTGAGCGAGAGGCCAAAGAGCAAAAAAAGGCGGAAACACTGCAGCGTGTGTTCTACCAAATTGCAGAGCGATCCACCGCGGGGCTGTCGCTTTATGAGTTTCTGAAATCGGTACACGGGTTACTTGAAGAGCTGCTCTATGCAAAGAACTTCTACGTCTGCTTGTGCAACCCCGATGGCATGCACGTCGATTTTCCCTACTATGTGGACGAAAAAGACGGCGACACCATGCGACGCAATGACGTCCCGCGCACCAGGAGCATGACCGAATTCGTCATGCGCACCAATACGCCTCAACTCATTGACCGCGAGCGGATGCAAGCGCTAGGGCAAACGGGCGAAATCACGCAACCCTGGGGCGACATCACTTTCAGCACCTGGCTAGGCGTGCCGATGCCAATACGGGGCGCCGTGGGTGGCATGCTGGCCGTGCAGGCCTACGAATCAGGGGTGCCCCTTTATACCGATGCCGACGCTGCGGTGCTGGGCTTTGTGGCCAACCATGTCAGCGCGGCCATTGAGCGCTACCAAGCGCTTGAAGAGGTTCGCAAATCCGAAGAGCGTTACCGCTTGGTCATTGAAAGCGTAGGCGTGGGCGTGCTGGTGGTGCAGGACGGACGCATGGTGTTTGTAAACCCCAGCATGATTCGCATTGTGGGACACCCGATGGAGTTCTTGCTCAGCCAGCCCTTCACGGCCACGCTGCATCCCGACGACGTGGCGGAGGTGGCCCAACGCCACCAACGCCGCTTGCGCGGTGAACCGGTCGAGGAGCACTACAGCTTTCGCATCATCACCGAGGCGGGAGAAATTCGCACCCTCGAACTGTCCGCCGTTGTGATCCAGTGGAGCAACCGCGACGCCACCTTGCTGTTTGTCGTGGACGCCACGGCGCGCCTACAAGCTGAGCAAAGCCAACGCCAGGCCTTGCAGCAGCAAATTGCGCTCAATGACATGAAGGCCCGCTTCATCACCATGGCTTCGCACGAATTTCGCACGCCGCTGGCCACCATCCATGGCTCCGTCGAGCTGCTGCAGCATTACTCAGACCGCATGCTGCCCGACAAGAAAGCAGCCACGCTGCAAAAGATTGACGAGGCCGTACAACGCATGACCCACATGCTGGAAAACGTGCTGGTGATCGGCCGCAGCGATGCCGGACGCGTCGAATTCAAGCCGCGCTGGCTCAGCGTCACCACGTTCTGCCTCAGCTTGGTGGACGAGGTGCGCAGTGCCATGTCACGCTACATCGAGCGCATTGACCTGCAAGTCGACATGCCGCCCCCAGAGCACCTGTACCTCTTGGACGATTCGCTCATCCGCAACATCGTGGGCAATTTGCTGTCCAACGCCATCAAATATTCGCCAGAGGGCGGTGAAGTGCGTTTTTCAGTCACGCCTCAAGGCCAGGAGCTGGTGTTGACAGTGTCAGACCAAGGTATTGGTATTCCCAAGGCCGACCAGGCACAACTTTTCATCAGCTTCCACCGCGCCAGCAACGTTGGACCCATCGCCGGCACCGGGCTGGGTTTGTCGATTGTGAAAGAGGCGGTGGAATGCCACCAAGGCAGCATCACCCTGGACAGTGACCTGGGCCAAGGCAGCCGCTTCACCGTGCGGCTGCCGGCCCGCAACCACCACGCAGAAGCGCCCACACCATGAAAATCCTCATTGCTGAAGACGAACCCTCGCTGCGTGAAAACTTGCAATGGATGCTGGAGCTGGAGGGCTATGAAGTCACGGCCGCCTGCCACGGGGGCGAAGCGTTGGCTTGCGCCCAACAAGCGCGCCCCGACTTGGTGCTCACCGACGTGATGATGCCTGTTCTAGATGGCCACGGCCTCATCAGGGCCCTGCGCGAAGACTCTAAATTGGCCACTGTGCCCATCATCATGCTGACCGCCATGGCCGACCACAACGATGTGCGCTCGGCCATGAACCTGGGTGCGGACGACTACCTCACCAAGCCCTGTCGGCGCGAGGAGCTGTTAGAGGCTATCAAGGCCAGATTGATGCGCAGCAGTAGTTTGGAGCAAGCCGCTCAACGCCTGCAACTCGAAGCCCGCCAGGCACTTCAATTTGACCCGCTGACCGCGCTGCCAGGACGGGGGTTGTTCCAGCAGCACATTCACGCTGCGCTGCAACACCAACACAGCGTGGCCTTGGTGTGCTTGGGTTTGGACGGGTTTTCCAAGGTGAACGAATCACTGGGCACCCGTGTGGGGGATTTGGTGCTGCAAGAGGTGGGCAGCCGACTCGACCTGTTTCGCTCGCAATTGAAACAGGGCACCGAGCTTGACAGCGTGAGCCGCCTCAGCGGTGACGAATTTTCACTGTGCTGGGGGGGTTGCAGTGATGAAGAGGCACTGGCGCTGCAGGCCACCGAGCTGTTAAAGCGTTTGGCCGCGCCCTATGAAGTTGGGGGCCACACCTTGTTTCTGACCGCCAGCGCAGGAGCCAGCCTCTACCCCAGCCAAGCCGACAACGCCCACGCCCTGTTGCTGAACGCAGAATCGGCGCTGCACCACGCCAAGTCGTCTGGCCCCAACAGCTTGCTTATGTTTGACGCCGGCATGAACCGTCGGGTGGTGCGGTCCCTGCAAGTTCACAACGGCTTGTACCACGCGTTGGCAAAGGGTGACCTGCAAGTTTTCTACCAGCCGCAGGTCCAAATCTCCACGGGCAAGTTGGTCGGGTTTGAAGCGCTGCTGCGCTGGCAACACGACACATTGGGCTGGATCTCACCTACCGAGTTCGTGCCGGTGGCCGAGCAGAGCGGCATCATTGTGCAAATAGGGGAATGGGTGATGCGCACCGCCGCACAGCAAGCCGCCCAGTGGCTCGCGCAAGGTCATCAAGGCTTTCGCATGGCGGTTAACTTATCTGTGCGGCAGTTTGCTGGCAAAGACCTGCCCCGGCTTGTCCACGAGGTTCTGCGCGACACGGGCCTGCCACCCCACATGCTGGAGCTTGAAGTGACTGAGAGCATGGCATTGCAAAATGTCGCCTCCACGCTGAGCACCTTGCACGCCTGCAAGGCACTGGGGGTGAAGCTGGCCATGGACGACTTTGGCACCGGCTACTCCAGTTTGGCCTATCTCAAGCTCTACCCGCTGGACGCCCTCAAGATTGACCAAGCCTTTGTGCGCAACATCACCCAAGACCTCGGCGACGCGGCCATTACGCGTGCCATTGTGGCCATGGCGCACAGCTTTGGCATGACCGTGATTGCCGAAGGCGTTGAAACCGTGGCACAGCTGGCGTTTTTAAAGGCGTTGGGCTGCGAAGATTTTCAGGGCTTTCTCTTCAGAAAACCCGTTCCCGCCCAGGACGCCGTACTTTGTTTTTCGGGCTACCGGGGTTAATTCCATTTTCATTTAGGCAGCCCAGGTCACCCACCCGCTCCAGCTGGTGGCCAGAACCACCCCACCAAACACGATGCGGTAGTAGGCAAACCCGACAAAACTGTGGGTGGCAATGTAAGCCAGTAACCAGCGAATACAAATCCACGCGCTCAGGAACGAAAACACCAGCCCCACCGCGAACATCGGAACATCGGCCAAAGCCAGCAGCGCACGGTCTTTGTACAAGCTGTAAGCCCCCGCGCCAATCAGCGTTGGAATGGCCAAAAAGAACGAAAAATCAGTGGCCGCCTTGCGCGACAAGCCCAGCAACATGCCGCCAATTATGGTGGCGCCACTGCGGCTGGTGCCGGGAATCATGGCCAGGCATTGCGCCAAACCCACCTTCAACGCGTCCATGGGCGTCATGGCGTCCACGCTGTGCACACGGGTCATGGCGGGGTTGTTGGCCTGGCGCCGCTCCGCCCACAGAATGATGAAGCCACCCAAAATAAAGGCGCTGGCCACCACCTCAGGCGTGAACAAATTGGCTTTGATGGCTTTGCCAAAGACCAGACCCAAAATCACGGCCGGAAAAAACGCAATCAACACATTCAAGGCAAAACGCTGCGCTTGCTTGTCAGTCGGCAGCGCCACCACCGTGTCGCGAATCTTCTGCCAGTACACCCATATCACCGCAAAAATCGCTCCGGTTTGAATGGCAATGTCAAACACCTTGGCCTTGTCATCGTCAAACCCCAGCAACGACCCCGCCAAAATCAAATGCCCGGTGGACGAGATGGGCAAGAACTCCGTCAGCCCCTCGACGATGCCCATGATGGCGGCTTTAACCAGCAAAACGATATCCAAGCGAACACTCCTTGATGTGGTGCGATGTTGATGCGCCGCAATTATCACTGCGCATCACCACGCGTTGCGCCCGCCGCTGGCGCTTTATACCGACCGTTCGCACCACGGCAAACGCATTGCATCGCCAATCGGTCGCCACATCGGCGCAGCCGTGACTGGCGGCACGGCTCATTCCCTGCAAGCCGTGTTGAACCTGCTGCGCGATGGCCTCGAACGGATGGCACACCATTCACGCGGGAGGGCACCGCTCCCCATGGCGACCAAGAGGCTCTTGAATTAGTAGCTGCTTACGCAGGTGGAACAAGGGCTAGAGTCACATTTCGTTGTTAAAAAATTCACCCTGAACCTCGGCTGCCCTCGCGCGCGCCCCCTTCGCTGCCTTGATTGCCGAAAAACACCTGCGCGTGCCCACTGTGGAACAAGAGCACCTGGTTTTTACGCCCTTCAAAGACCTGCCTGGCGGTGCTGGTGATCGGGTTCGTGGCAAGATCGTTTGAAAGCATTACCCTCTTTTTTCACCCCCACCATGACTGACTCCCTCACTCTTGACTTGTTGCCCCTGTTTCCGCTGGGCACCGTGCTTTTTCCGGGTGGTGTGCTGCCGCTGCGTATCTTTGAGGTGCGCTACCTCAGCATGATTGGCAAATGCCACAGCACCGGTGCCCCCTTTGGCGTGGTCACCTTGAGCCAAGGTGCCGAAGTTCGCCAGCCTGACGCCAACGCCCCCGCAGGTGATGGCTTTGCGCCAGAGCACTTTCACCGGGTCGGCACGCTGGCCCAAATCACCGAGTTTTCCACCCCACAAGCGGGCCTCATCATGGTTCGGTGCATTGGCCAGCAGCGCTTTGACATTTCAAACCGTTCACAGCTCAAACACGGGTTGTGGACGGCCAATGTGACCTTGCTCGCCCCCGACTTGGCCGTGCCTGTTCCGCCTGATCTTCAAAACGTAGCCAACGCACTCAGCCAAGTGTTGGACGCCCTCAACGCCCGCAGCACCGCCACCGAACCCTCCCCCGTGTCCCTGCCCTACCAGCTGGATGACTGCGCCTGGGTGGCCAACCGCTGGTGCGAGCTGCTTCCGCTCCCCCTTGAGACCCGGCATCAAATGATGGCACTTGACAACCCGCTGGTTCGCTTGGAGTTGGTAAACGACGTACTGCAGCGCACGGGCATCGCATCTTGATTCAAAAAACGACCGGCGGAAAGTTGCCGCCAGAGCGGTTCCTCTGCTACCGTTCGGCTTATTAAGGTTCCGCCTCTGTTGTAAACCAACTTGAAAGTAGACCGCCATGACCCTGCGCTACACCACCGCTGCCGAACATGTGCAAGAAAACAAAATGCGCCTGTACCCCACGCAGGTCATCAACATCATTGGCGGGCCGGGTTGCGACAAAACCCTGTACTCCGCCGCCATCATTCTCAACCTCAACCTGCGCCACAAAACCGTCGAATTTTTGCCCGACTACGCCAAAACGCTGGTCTGGCACAGAGACTTTGAGGCCCTCAAAAACCAGTACCAAATTGCCCAACGGCAAAACGAAATGCTGGAGGTGTTAGACGGCCAAGTGCAGTTTTTGGTCACCGAGTGCTCCTTGCCGCAAATGCTGCACTACAACGCCCACTACCCGGACAACATTTGCGACATTGCCAAAACACGGCTCAAAATTTTGGCTTGGCACCAGCAGCACAACAACGTGAATGTGCTGGCGCAGCGCGGCGACAAGAAATACGTGCAGGCAGGCCGCTTTCAGTCTGAAGACGAAGCGCGCCAGATTGACCAGTCCCTCCAAAGCGGGATGGACGCTGAAGGTATTGCCTACACCGTGGTCGCACCCGACTTTGAGACCATCACCGCCTTTGCCAACACCCTGAACTAATCAACCCCGGGCACAGGACGCAGCCCAACAGGCACCCAAGCACTCAGGCGCGCATGCAAAACCGCTTCATGGCGCTGCCACCAAATGCCCAAGGCCACCACCCCCAAGCCCAGCACGGACAGCGCCAGCGGAAACAGCAAACTGTCCTGAAACACTTGGTACGACAGGTAGCCCAGATAACCCGCCACCCCCAGCGCCCCCAGCACCGTGAACACCCGTCGCCCAATGGCGGCTCCCACCAACACCATCAGCCCATTGATGGCAGCAAAGCCCAGCTTGCCCCACTCTGAGCCAGAATCCCGCAGGCTCAAGCCGCCCCAAAACATCAACGCGCCAAACAAATACAGCCAAAACGCAAAGTCTTGGCGCCAATCCGGTTCGGTGGCCGCCCGGCAACGCAGGTCCACCCAGACGGCCATGGCACAGGTGGCCAAACCAAAAACCAGCGACACGTCGCGCGAAAACTCCCAGTTAAAGCCGTCGTTTTGCATTAACGCGCTGGCCAGGTCCATGCTCATGTACCACAGCGTCACCGCCACCGGCATCACCATGAACGGCAAGCGGTAGCGCCACAGCATCACCACCCCTGCGGCCAACGTGGCAAATTCAAGCGTCATCCAACGCCAATTAATGTGCGTGTGATAAGCCGAGTAGCTTTGCGGCCCGCCCGGTGGCCACAGCCCCATCAGTTGTTGCCCGCACCACACCACCAGCGGCACCAACACCACCGCCAGCGTCGCCAAAATGCCCGCCGGCACCGGCAACTGACGATCTTTCAAATGGTCGGCCACCTTCAAACACGCCACCAGGTAAGCGCCGCTGATGGCCAACAAACCCCACGCGCCAAAACTCTCCCAGCCCAAGGTCATGAACAGCGTCATCGCCCCAATGGCCAACATGCCGCCAAAGTAATACAAGGTGTTGGTGAAACCAAAGCGCGGGCCAGACGGCACCGCAGGCACCGAGGTCGAGGCACTGGCAACCCTGCCGGCCAGAGGGGGCGGCTTGGGCTGAGACGAAGCCACCACCGCAACATCCCCTGACACCGGCGCAGCATCCTCCACCCGCGTCGGGCAACCGGGTGTGGCCCAGTAAGCCCACAGCGTGTGCGCCATGGACGGCAGCACCGCGCCTTGCTCCACCGCCTTTTCAATATCTTTCCAGCTCAGGATGACCCGCACTGCTGGGGTAAACACATCTTCTGGATGCGTATCTGCCCAGCGGGTGCGCGGCGTCAACGGCATGGTGTCGGGGTTGTCTTGGGTCATAAACCAGTGGCTCTCTTGTTCGTCAAATGAAAGTTGTCAAACAACGGGGCACAACCATACCGTAAAGCCCTGACGCGGGAAAGGGCTGACGGGACTCTAGAATCCGCGCCATGCAAGAACGCGCCTCCCCCATTGAGCCCTCAGAGCTTCCGAAAATACTGAAGCAAATCCACACCGAAGCCCAGTCCTTGTACGGACGGGGCAAAGTAGCCAGCTACATTCCCGAATTGGCGCAGGTGCCTCCGCGCCAATTTGGCATCAGCGTGGCGCTCATTGACGGCAGCACCTACTCGGCGGGCGATGCTTCCACGCCGTTTTCAACCCAAAGCGTGACCAAGCTCTTCACGTTTGTGATGGCGCTCAAACTGGTGGGTGACGACCTGTGGGCGCGCGTGGGACGAGACCCTTCCGGCGCCCGCTACAACTCGCTGGTTCAGTTGGAGACCGAAAGCGGCAAGCCCCGCAACCCCTTCATCAACTCCGGTGCTCTGGTCATTGCAGACATACTGACCAGCCGCTACACCTCCATGCCCACCGCTTTGCTGAGCGAGCTGCGCCGCCTCACCGACAGCCCGCGTTTGACCTGGAACAGCAAAGTCGCCCAATCCGAGATCGCCACCGGTCACCGCAACATGGCCATGGCGTTCTTCATGAAAAGCTATGGCAACTTCAACAACGCGCCTGAGCTGGTGCTGGAGAACTACTGCCGCCAATGCGCCATTGAAATGACCTGCACCCAACTCGCCCAAGCCACCATGTTTCTGGCCAACGACGGCCAAGACATCACCCGCCACGGCCGCCCTGGCGAACAGTACCTCTCGCCCAGCGCCGCGCGCCGCGTCAACGCCCTCATGCTCACCTGCGGCGCTTATGACGCCGCCGGTGACTTCGCCTACCGCATTGGCCTGCCCGTCAAAACCGGCGTAGGCGGCGGCATTGTGGCCATCGTGCCCCGCGTGGGCACCGTGGCGGTGTGGTCGCCTGAGCTCGACAGCACCGGCAACTCCGTGCTGGGCAGCTTTGCGCTCGAGAGGCTGGTCCAGCTCACCGGCCTGCACCACGCCTGACGCGCGCGCTCCTGAAATAGGGGGGTTCGAGGTCTAAAATCATTCAATGACCACGCCCACCCCCGCCCACCCCAAACCCGCCGCCAAGGCCGCGCCCGAAGCCGTTAAACCCAGCAACTTCCTGCGCCAGATCATCGAATCCGACCTGGAAAAAGGCACCTACGCCACCCGCCGCTGGGCGGGCTCCCCCGGCGACGCCGCCCACCACGCTACAGGCCAGCCCGACCCAGCCAAAATCCGCACCCGCTTTCCGCCCGAGCCCAATGGCTACCTGCACATTGGCCACGCCAAAAGCGTTTGCATCAACTTTGGCTTGGCGCGCGACTACGGCGGCGTCTGCCACCTGCGCTTTGATGACACCAACCCAGAAAAAGAAGACCTGGAATACGTCAACACCATCCAAAACTCAGTGCGCTGGCTGGGTTTTGACTGGAACGGCTCCCCCACCGCCGCGCCCTACCAAGCCAGCGACTACTTTGACTTCATGTACCGCGCCGCCGAGCACCTCATTGAAGCTGGCCACGCCTACGTGGATGAGCAAACCGCAGATCAGATGCGCATCAACCGGGGCGACTTCAGCAAACCCGGCACCGACAGCCCCTTTCGCGCCTTAAGCATCGAGCACCACCTGGCCCGCTTTCGCCAAATGCGCGATGGCTGCCACCAAGACGGCGCCATGGTCTTGCGCGCCAAAATTGACATGGCCTCGCCCAACATCAACCTGCGCGACCCCGCCATCTACCGCATTCGCCGCGCCAACCACCACAACACAGGTGACAAATGGTGCATTTACCCCATGTATACCTACGCGCACCCCATTGAGGACGCGCTAGAGCAAATCACGCACAGCTTTTGCACCCTGGAGTTTGAAGACCAGCGCCCGTTTTACGACTGGCTGCTGGCCCGCCTCATTGAAGGCGGCCTGCTCACCGGCCCCGCACCCAAGCAAACCGAATTTGCCCGACTGAACCTCACCTACGTCATCACCAGCAAACGCAAACTGGCGCAACTGGTGTATGACCACAAAGTCAGCGGCTGGGACGACCCCCGCATGCCCACAATAGTCGGCCTGCGCCGCCGGGGCTACACCCCGGAGAGCCTGCAACTGTTTGTCGAACGCATTGGCGTCACCAAATCAGACAGTTGGATCGACTACAGCACGCTGGAAGGCTGCCTGCGCGAAACCCTGGACGGCAGCGCCACCCGCGCCATGGCCGTGCTCGACCCCATCAAACTCGTGCTCACCAACTGGGACGACGTCATGGGCGCAGGCGTACAAGACGACTGCAGCGCACCCTTTCACCCGCATCACCCTGAGCTGGGCAAGCGCAGCTTCTCAATAGGCAAAGAAGTCTGGATTGAGCGCACCGACTATGAAGAGACCCCACCCAAAGGCTTCTTCAGATTGTTCCCTGGCAACAAAGTGCGCCTGAAATACGGCCACGTCATCGAATGCACCGGTGCCAATAAGGATGCCGACGGCAACATCACCGAAGTGCTTGCCACCCTCATCCCCGACACCAAAAGCGGCACCCCCGGCAGCGACTCCGTCAAAGTCAAAGGCGTGATCACCTGGGTCGGCGTAGCCGACGCGCTGGACGCCGAAGTGCGAATGTACGACCGCCTTTTCCTCGACTCCCAACCCGACGCTGGCGGCAAAGACTTCATCGAAGCCCTGAACCCCAACAGCCTGAAAGTCGTACAAGCCAAGATCGAACCCTCACTGGCCCGCACCCGCGCCGACCAAAAGTTCCAATTCGAACGCCACGGTTATTTTGTAGCCGACGGCGTGGACCACACGGCGAAGAAGCCGGTGTTTAACTTCTCGGTGGGGTTGAAGGACAGTTGGGGCAGTAAATGAAAGTGTGCCAACAAGATAATAAATTTATTTATTTATATATTGATAAAATATTTACGAGGAGAATATTTTGATCCGCCAATTAGTGATACAAAATTTCAAAAGTATTGTGAAAGAAACCATCCCTATCGGACGATTCACGGTAATGATTGGAGAAAATGGAGCCGGGAAAAGCAATATTCTCGAGGCTTTAGTGATGGCGTCCGCAGCATCCAAAGGAAAGTTAGAACGAGAGCTACTGATTGGCCGCGGGATACGTGTCCCACATCCTCAATTGATGAGATCCGCCTTTAACTCATCCTTAAAGGATCGGCCGATAAAAATATCCATCACACATGACAATAACTCAGAGAGTCTGCAAGAATTATCTTTCTCTATCACACATGATGGAGATCCATATTCCGATTGGAAAGTTTTAAGGCCTGATATAAATCAGTTCGATAAACAAATAACTAAATTAATTGAATCAAAATTAGACACCCTTTCAAAAGAGGACCAAGACAAGGAAAGAAAGGCATTTCAAACTGAGGCAAAAGTATTATTGAAATTAATAAGCGAGAGCTTAAATAACACCACCTCACTGAATGATAATAGAAATAATGAGAGAAGTCAGCAAAAGAAAGTTGTAAATATAGAATCCAGATTGTTTCCAATACTTTTAAGAGGAATTATTGAAAATTCAAATATTGAACGATTTACGGTTTATGCACCGGAGTACTACACGCTTCGAAATTTCATTTCTGAAGGTCAAACTTCTCCTCTCGGGACAAGAGGAGAAGGGCTTTTGCAGCTTCTTTCAACGATGTATGAAAAAGAGTCAGATAGATTTCAATCTATCAATGATGGGCTCAAACTTTTAGGTTGGTTCAATGGAATCGACACGACCTCGTTGTCAAAAAACTCGTCAGAAAATCGCATTCTAGTCAAGGATAGATTTATAAAAAGACGGGGAATTCTACTTGATCAAATTTCCACCAATGAAGGTTTTCTATTTTGCTTGTTCTATCTAACCTTGTTGACATCAAAAAGCACACCCAATGCCTTTGCCATTGAAAACATTGAAACAGGATTGAATCCGAAGCTAACTGAAGAATTGATTAAATTACTCAAAAAGTTAGGAATCAAGTACAAAAAACAAGTCATTGTTTCCAGCCATAGTCCTTCTGTATTGGACGCGTTAAATTTAGATGATCAAGATGATGTTTTGTTAGCTGTCGATCGAAACTTAGATGGCCATACTCGTGTCACACGAATAAACAAACCTCGCAACCTAACTGGAAAGACGACCAGGCTTTCGGAGCTTTTCTTAAAAGGGCTCATCGGTGGTGTGCCGAAGAACTTTCTATGACTAGTTTTGCTTTGATCACAGAAGGAATTACAGATCAAGCCATTCTTGAGAACCTACTTTCTGGGCTGACTGATGGAAAAGCTGTCACGAGAGCACTGCGACCTCTTAGGGATGAGACTGACAATAGTCGAGTGGCTAAAGATGAATTTTCCAACTGGGAACTCGTGCTTGAATTTGTAAAATCAGATCAAATACTCGATGCCATTCAAACCAACGATTTCGTTGTTATTCAAATTGACACTGATCAATGCGAACACATCAACTTCGGAATCTCATTGATGGAAAATGGCAAAAATAAAAGTATTGACAAAATAGTCAGAGAATGCGTTATGAAAATACAGGGACTTCTTCACCCTGATTTTCCAGAGGATGAAAGAAGTAGGTTGCTTTTTGCAATACCCGTTCTAAGTTCTGAATGTTGGTTGATAAGCATTCATGACAAAACTCATAAACACACCAGAAAAACATCAAATTCATGTGATTTACGGTTAAGAACAGCTTTAACAAAGAAGCGACTATCATTTAAAAAAGAATATGAAAATTACTTAAAAATAAGCAATGATTTCAGAAAAATTAAATTATTAAAACTTTCGTCAGAAAATTCAATCTGCCTTAAAATATTCATCGACAACGCCACTAAAAAAATAAAGGCGCTTGGTTTATAAATTTTATTTAAGCATAGTTATCTAGTTTTTCCAAAAATTAGTATATTTAATATGTGACATTGAGATCAGATGGCCAAATTTCTAAACACCAGCGCTACCAATTACTTCCTTGAAGAAATGATCAAAGGCGCGTCAGATCGCCTTATTTTGATCAGCCCGTTTCTCAAGCTCAACGACCGCATGAAGGAACTGCTGGCCGACAAGAACCGCCTGAAGATCGACGTGCGCATCGTGTACGGTAAAAGCGAGTTGCAACCGCAGGAGATTGAGTGGCTGCGCGGCCTTACCTACATCCGCACCAGCTTCTGCAAAAACCTGCATGCCAAGTGCTACATGAATGAAGAGATGTGCATCGTCACCAGCCTGAACCTGTATGAGTTCAGCCAGGTGAACAACAACGAAATGGGCATCTTGGTTCAGCGCAGTGAAGACGGCCAGCTCTACAAAGACGCCTACGAAGAAGCCCAGCGCATCATCCGCATCAGTGAAGAGGTACGAATTTCACTGGAGCGAGTGAGCAGCACGCCCGAAGCCGCCAGCCACGCAGACGATCAAGACCCAACCAGCACCAACACAGAAGACAAGCTGACGTCCTCCAAGATTGGGCAGAAGCTTGGCCTGAAGACGGCGCAATTTCTGGAGCGAGCGACGGAACTGGGCTTTTTGGTATTCGACGGAGAAAAGCACACCGTGAGCCCCAAGGGAGAAAAAATGGGCGTGGAGTTCGTCGCCAAATCCCGCTTCGGCCCGTACTTTTTGTGGCCACAGGATTTTCAACTGGCTTGAGACCATGCCCAGCACTTCAACGCCCGCACCTCGTGTCGTCATATTTGCCGGCCCAAACGGCGCTGGAAAATCAACACACGCGGACGCCATCCTCGCGGCGCTTGACATTGAAACCTTTGTCAACGCCGACTACATCGCTCGTGGGTTGTCCGGGCGCAATACGGAGGCGGTGGCGTTTGAGGCGGGTCGCATCATGCTCAAGCGCTTGCATCAACTGGGCGAAGCAAAGGCCGACTTCGCCTTTGAATCAACCTTGTCAAGCCGTACCTTTGCCAAGTTTTTGCGCACGCTTAAAACCCAAGGGTACGTTGTCGCGATTTACTACTTCTCGCTGGCCAACGCTCAACTGGCAATTCGCCGTGTGAAGCTGCGGGTGGCATTGGGTGGGCATGATGTCCCCCCTGATGTAGTGCGGCGGCGATTTGGACGGAGCTTGAACAACTTCTTTCACCTCTATTTGCCATTAGCTGACGAATGGACCGTGTTCGATAATTCCACTCCGCCCCATGCCCAAGGCGTCGCGGCAAAACTCGCCAATCAAATCACAGTGATGGAGAATGCAACATGGCAAAAACTGCAAAAACTCAGCAAAGTCGTCTGACGCCCTCCCCCAAGGCGCTACAAAAAGCCCTTGAGCAATCGGCCAAACAGGCTCAGCGTATGGCCGATGCGTTCGGCTTGGTTGTGCCAAGCGCCAAGCCCAAGCCATCCAACAGTCAGCGCCACGCCGGATAAACCGCACATCGACTCATGCCACGCCCATGGCAGCGATTGCCGGCACGCAGGCTTTCACCCACGCCCCCCTGTTTGCCAGCCCCCCCGAGTTCGACAGTTTGGAGTCAAAAGAAACGTACATCCCCAATGGAATCAATAGCTTAGCGGCTGTTTTTCAAATTCTTGTGGTGGCACGTTT
>JBAQDW010000107.1:0-19129 GCA_049286445.1 Rhodoferax sp.
CTGAAATTCAACGACCAGTACCTTGGCCAATCGGTGGCTGACAAGATTGAAATTGGCCAGTCACGGCCCGATGAGGGTGTGGTCGGCCTGGATGCCATTTCTGGCGCCACCGTCACGGTGATTGCGCAGAACCAAGTGATGATGGCTTCGGGTACCAGTGTGGCCCGCCAAGTCGGCATTCTGGCGCCCACCGTGCGCGAGCCCGCACGCCATAAGGTGACGGGTGATGCCCTGTCTTGGGATGAGCTGGTGGCTCGCGGTGCAGTGCAACACCTGCGGGTGATGCCTGAGCAGTTGGGCCAAGAACGCAGTGCCGACCCCTTCATCGAACTGTGGTTTGGTGACCTTAGTCACCCTGACATAGGCAAGAGTGTGTTGGGCGCCACCAGCTGGGCTAACCTGAAGCTGCAACTCAAAGAGGGTGAGCACGCTATTTTTGTGATCCGCACCGCCGGTCGCGAATCGTTCAAGGGTTCGGGCTTTGTGCGTGGCGGCTTGTACGACCGAGTGCAGGTCAAGCAGGGCGCTGACTCATTCACCTTTCGTGACCTCGACTATCTGAATTTGTACGGCGTTGAGGCCGCAGGCTCCCCTAGGTTTGATGAATCGGCGATTTTCATCATCCGATCGCAGGCTTTTTCAGAGGCTTATCCTTGGAAGCTGAGTTTGCTGGGGAACCGAGTTGACCGCGCCACTGGCACCAGAAGCTTCACCAGTTTTGATACCCCCTACTGGTTACCCGCGTCAATGCTCGAAGGCGGCCGCCCCAAAGTGGTTGAGCCAGATGCGCCCTGGGTGCGCATCTGGAAGTCGCGGGCCGTGGAAATTGGCCTGTTTATTGTGCTGCTGGTTGCGGTTGGCGTGGTCTATACGTTCCGTGAGCGGCTCACGCGCTTGTCCACCCACAAGAACAAGTGGCCAGTGAACGCCTTCAAGTACACCGCGTGGGGCTTGTCCATCGTATTCGTGGGCTTTGGTGTCATGGCGCAGCCTTCCATTACCCAGGTGCTGACTTGGTTCCACTCGCTGCTTTTTCAGTGGACTTGGTCGTTATTCCTGTCCGATCCGTTCATCTTTTTGTTCTGGATCTTCATCATCGTCACTGTGTTTCTGTTCGGGCGTGGCCTGTTTTGTGGGTGGATGTGCCCTTTTGGCTCACTCTCAGAAGCCATTTACAAGGTGGCGGGCTTCGTGGGACTGAAGCGGTTTCAGACGCAGTTGCCGCAGCGCTGGCATGACCGGTTGAAGTGGCTCAAATACGCCATCTTCTTTGGTCTGATCACGGTGTCCATGTTTTCCATGGGACTGGCGGAAAAGCTCTCTGAGGTGGAGCCGTTCAAAACCACGTTCTTGGTGGGTATTCAGAACCGCACTTGGCCCTACGGCCTGTTCGTGGCGGCGATCCTGGGGCTGTCGATCTTCATCGAACGCCCTTATTGCAAATACATCTGCCCACTGGGTGCGTCACTGGCCATGCCCAGTACCTTCCGCTGGTTTGGTCTCAAACGAAAGCAAGACTGCAACAGTTGCAAGGCGTGCGCCGTCGGGTGTGGTGCACAGGCGATTGACGCTGACGGTCGCATCGACCACCGTGAGTGTCTGCACTGCCTGGATTGCATGATTTTGTACACCGACACCAAAGGCTGCCCGCCCTTGGCCAAGGAGCGCAAGCGCCGTGAAAGAGACGGGCTGGAGATCACGCCCATTGGTGCCAATGGCTATTACATTCCGATTCATCCGGCGACCAGCTTCACCGAGCAAATCAGCGCCAAGGCGGTCAACGGCCCCGACCCCCGCATGCCTACCGAGCCGGTGGCACCTTGGCACAAAGCGGGTGAGTCTAGCCTGAAGTGGATCATCATGGAAGCGCGCGACCACCTCTGGCCCTGGAGCACTGAGGGTTGGCGCAGCCAGCGTGCGCTGCAGATCGCGGGGTTCTCTTTGGCGGTGGCCGCCACGGTGGCGTGGGTCATGACGGCCATGGGAACGCTGTCGTCCGGTGCCATCATCGGCTGGTGGTTCGGTTGGAGTGTGTATGAAGTGTTGATTCGGCTGTCGGGTCGTCGTTATGTCAAAGACGGTCCTTGGTGGCGCGGCAATTACCGTGCGGCAGGCGTGATGGACATGATGAGCTATGTGGGCTTCAAAAATCTGATGATTGGCGCGGTATTTTTCCTGGTCCTCAAAGCGCTGGGCATGTTGATTGTCTAACCCGTTGATGATCAAACTATTGATCCTGCTGCTGGCGGTCATGCTGGGCAGCGCCCACGCCACGACACTGAGAATCAAGCCTGGAACCTCATTGCAGGCCGCCATTGATGCCGCGAAAGCCGGCGATGTGTTGGAAGTCGAACGGGGCTTCTATGAAGGCAACTTTCGGATTGACAAGCCATTGACACTGCGCGGCATTGATCGTCCAACACTCAGTGGCGGCAACCACGCAGACACTATTCGCGTCACCGCGCCGGATGTCATGATTGAGGGCTTGATCGTGCGCGACTCGGGCGGCAGCCTTCAGAACCAGAACGCAGGTATTTATCTTTATCCGGGCGCGCACCGTGCCGTCGTGCGGCACTGCGACCTCACCTACAACTTGTTTGGTCTGTGGATCGAGAAGGTGAAAGATGTGCGCATTGAAGGCAACACCATCACCGGCAAACGCGACTTCAATTCGGCACAGCGCGGCAACGGCATTCAGCTCTACAACACGCAGGGCGCGCAAATCATTGACAACAACATCAGTTTTGTGCGCGATGCGCTCTACGTCGATGTCTCGCACCATGCCACGTTCCGGGGCAACAAGCTGCATCACAGCCGCTACGGTACGCACTACATGACGTCTTACTACAATGTGTGGGAAGACAATGAAACCTACTACAACCGGGGTGGCCTCGCGCTCATGGAAGTGCGTGAGCAGACGGTGCGCGGCAACCGTGCCTGGGGCAATTCTGACCACGGCATCATGCTGCGCTCGGTGCAGGATTCGGTGGTTGAGAACAACGTGGTCTCTGGCAATGAGAGGGGTTTCTTTATTTATGACGTTGAGTACGTTCGTTTAACTGGCAATCTGGTGGTGAACAATCAGGTCGGCGCGCATCTATCAGCCGGTGTGAAGAGAAACGTGGTGGAGGGCAATGACTTCATTGGCAACCAAACCCAGGTTCGTTATGTCGGCACGCGAGACGAAACCTGGGGTGCCGAGAGCGGAAATTATTGGAGCAATTACCTCGGGTGGGATCGTGACGGCAACGGCTTGGGGGATGTTCCCTATGAAGCCAACGATATGGTGGATCGGTTGACATGGCGTTACCCCAGTATCAAGCTCCTGATGGCAAGCCCCGCCGTGCAGGCGCTGCGCTTGGTGGCGCACCAATTCCCGGTGCTGCGGGTTCCCAGCGTGGTTGACCCTAAACCCCACATGCAGCCCAACAATAAACAATGGAGTGAATGGCGTGACAAGCACTAAAACGGCCGCGATCGAGGCACTCGGCGTTGCCAAGCATTACGGTGCCTTACACGCGGTGGATGGTGTTGATTTGACGGTTCAACGCGGAGAGATTTTTGGTCTCATCGGCCACAACGGCGCTGGAAAGAGCACGCTTTTCAAAATGATGTTGGGTTTGATTGAGCCCACAGCCGGCGAAATCCTGGTGGGCGGCGCTTCAGTGCGCGGCCGTGATTTCAGGCGCACTCGCCGGCATATTGGCTACCTGCCGGAAAATGTCGTCTTGTATGACAACTTGACCGGGCTGGAAACCCTGCGTTTTTTTGCCAAATTGAAGGGCGCACCGCTGGTCCAGTGTCAACCGGCCCTGGCCCGGGTTGGCTTGGAGCACGCGGTGGACCGTCCCTTGCGCGAGTATTCAAAAGGGATGCGTCAACGGTTGGGATTTGCGCAAACCTTGTTGGGCTCTCCCCAGGTTCTTTTCCTGGATGAGCCGACCAATGGATTGGATCCGCAGGCGATTCGTGACTTTTATGCCACTTTGCGGGACCTGCAAAGTTCGGGCGTGACAGTGATTATTTCGTCCCACATTTTGGCGGAGTTGCAGGAGCGTGTGGATCGCCTTGCCATCATGGCCTCTGGGAAGATTCAGGCGCAGGGCAGTGTGCAGGCATTGCGCGATCAGATGCACTTGCCATTGAGTGTGATGGTACGGCTGTCGCCAGACCACGTGCCCTCTGCTCGTGCGGCCATGGCCCATTTGAATCATGTTACCTGCGAAGTCACCGAGGAGGGTCTTCGCGTGAGTTGTCCTCGTCAGAGCAAAATGTTGGTTTTGGGTGCGCTCACGGCACTGGGTTCCAATTTGCTGGACTTGGACATCAAGGAGGCTTCTCTGGAAGACGTTTTTTTTGGATTTTTAGACTGAGGCTTCATCATGGAAATCACACAAATCCTGACCCTCGCCGTCAAAGAGTTTCGAGACCGTTTGCGCAATCGCTGGGTTCTTGCAGTCGCGCTGGTGTTCACCGTTTTTTCATTGGTCATTACCTATTTTGGGGGTGCCCAACAGGGGCAACTGGGGCTGCGTTCCATTGAGTTCACCATCACCAGTTTGGTCAGTCTGGTGATTTATTTAATCCCCTTGATTGCCCTTCTGCTGGGGTTCGACGCGATTGTTGGCGAGCGTGAACGCGGTTCGCTGGATCTCTTGCTGGCCCTGCCAATCACCCGCCTTGAGTTGCTGCTAGGAAAGTACTTGGGTCTGGCCGCCGCGCTGACCCTGTCTACCCTGGTCGGCTTTGGGTTGGTGGCCGTGCTGCTGTTTGTGCAATTTGGCTGGCCTGGCCTGTTTCACTACCTGGGCTTCATGTTCAGCTCTGTTCTTTTGGGGTTGGCCTTTTTGAGTTTGGCCGTGTTCATGTCGGTGGTGGCCCGTGAGCGCACTCGGGCGTCGGGCCTCGCCATTGCTCTGTGGTTCTTCTTTGTACTGGTGTTTGACCTGCTGCTGCTGGGGGCGCTGGTGGCAACCGGGGGGTCGTATGGTGGCGATGCCTTTGCCTATTTGTTATTGCTGAACCCCGCCGATGTGTTTCGCATATTGAATGTTTTCTCACTGGAAGATGTTCGCTCCATGTACGGATTGGGCAGCATTGTTCCTCCCTCACTGGCCCAGCCCAGTCTGATGGGATTGGTCATGCTGGCGTGGATTGTGGTGCCACTTGTGCTGGCCCGTTGGAGGTTTAAATCATGATGAAATTGTGCTCATCCTTTGGAGTCGGTGTCGGGCGCCGTCCGTTGGTCGGGTTTGCGGTGTTGGCAATGGTCGCAGCGTTACTGGGTTGCAGCGATCAAGCCACAGGCGTCAAAGCCTTAGCGCCGGTGGAGATCGGGACTGCGACAACTTGCGAGCTGGATGGCATGTTGCTGGCCGACTACCCTGGCCCCAAAGCGCAGATCTTCTATGCAGGCGCCGCTGAGCCGATTTTTATGTGCGATACCGTGGAGATGTTCAACACCTTGTTGCAGCCCGAGCAGGTTCGCAAGGTGGTGGCGGTCTATGTTCAAGACATGGGCAAAGCGGATTGGGACCAACCTCGGGGCAACTGGATGGATGCAACCCAAGGTCTTTTTGTGCTCGGAGCCAAGCGCAACGGGTCCATGGGCCCCACCATCGCCAGCTTTTCGCTGGAGAGTGATGCCCAGGCGTTTATCGCAAAGTGGGGTGGCAAATTGTTGCGCTACGCGGAGGTGACTCCCAACATGGTGGACCTGAGTGGCGGTGCGCTGAACGACACCCGCATGTAAGGGGGTATCGTGCCCTCTTGGAAGCTCACGCGGCGTCAGTGGTTGGCGAGCGCTTGCCTTTTTGTAGGAGGTGGCGCGGCTGTGATGGTGTTCAGGAAAACCTCGGGTGACGCCCCCCTGCTGGCCGTAACCGATGACTATTGCGTGGTCGCCCCGCTGCTTGCGTTTGACCCCGCGTGGGGAATCGCGCTGCTGGCGCCCCGGGCTGTGCCGGCGGATGCGCGCTGCCCGGTGTGTGGCATGTTCCCGTCTCGCTCACCCGAGTGGGCGGCGCAAATCGTCTTTGACGATGGGGGCACGCAGTTTTTTGACTCGCCGCTGTCGTTATTCACCTATTTACAAGAGGTGGGGCGGTATACCGCCGGGCGAGCCTTGGCGAGTGTCGCGGCCCAGTACGTCCGTGATTCTGTGACGGGCGAGTGGATCGACGCGCCGTCTGCGTTCTACGTTCACGGCTCTGACGCCGTCGGCCCCATGCGAGCCGGAAATCTGCCGGCATTCTCGAGCGATACGTCGGCACAGGCATTCGCCCGTCGCCGTGGGGGACAGGTGATCCGTGCAGGGCAAATATCACCCGCCATGTTGCAAACGCTTAGCGGTGTGAAGCGCCACCTTCATCAAGAGTCCGTCTTATGATTGCGTTTTGTAATCACGGGTGTTGCAGCGCGAAGCCGCAGACAGCGTAGCTTCACGAACAGCGCAGCAACAAGAACACCGATGATTTGGAAGTGGAAAAAGGGCTGGCTCAACTGAGCGCGCTGTCTGACGCTTCTTTCTTCCATGCGAGAGCCGTGTCGTAAAGCGTGTTGCGTGAGGCACCGGTGATGTCGGCGGTGATTTTGACGGCTGTTTTGAGGGGCAACTCTTGCAGCAGCAGCTTGAGAATACGGTGTTCGGGGCCAACCTCGACGACGTCTTTAACGGGGTGCAACACCAGCACAAATTCCCCACGACAACGGTTGGCATCGGCTTTCAGCCAGGCGGGGAAGTCCTGGGCGGCGATGCTCGCAATGTCTTCAAACTGTTTCGTCAACTCGCGCCCAACGGTCAGGGTGCGCTCACCCAAGACGGCCAAGGCGGCGGCAAGCGCCTCAATGCGATGGGGGGCTTCGAGCAATACCACGGAGCGGGTTTCACTGGCCAAAGCAAGAATCGCAGTGGCCCGATCGCTCGACTTGGACGGCAAAAAACCCGCGAAGACGAATGCGCCATGTTCCGCGCCGCCCGCCGTAATGCCGGCCACGCTTAACGCGGTGGTCACACTGCTGGCTCCGGGCAAGGGGAGGGCGCGCAGGCCCGCGCCTTGAACGGCGGCGACCAAGCGCGCCCCGGGGTCACTGATGGCGGGGGTGCCCGCATCACTGACGTAGGCGATGCGGAGACCCTGGTGCAAACGCCCAATCACAGCTTGGGCCGCCTCTGCTTCATTGTGCTGGTGCACAGCCAGTAGCTGTGAGGCTGATTTATCAATACCATAGGCACGCAGCATGGCGTGGGTATGCCTGGTGTCCTCGCAGGCCACCACATCGGCAATTTTCAAGACATGCAGAGCACGCAAAGTCACGTCAGCCAGGTTACCGATGGGCGTGGCCACCACGTACAAGGCACCGGGCGGATAATTTTGTCCACCGGCGGCATCTTGGGCGGCAATCAAGGCGGAGGCGTAAGTAGAAATCAATGGTTTTTCCCCTAATCAAGGCGTTCATCCAAATGCGTACCAGCAAACAAAGGGGGGACGCTGCGGAAGACGCTGCGCTGCGCCATCTCCAGCAGGCCGGATTGCGCTTATTGGAACGCAATTATCGAACGCCCGGACGGGGCGGCGGAGAAATTGATCTGATCATGCGCGCCCCCGACGCGACCGTCGTGTTTGTCGAGGTTCGCCAGCGCAAGAATGCCTCCCATGGTGGCGCTGCGGCCAGTGTCAGCCCGGTTAAACAGCGCCGCATTGTGTTTGCCGCCCGTCACTATTTGATGCAGTTGCGCGAGTTACCACCGTGTCGGTTTGATGTGGTGCTTTTGGAGCAGGGGCAAATTGAGTGGCTGCGGGCGGCGTTTGAGGCGGCGTGAGCATTGCCTTGTTGAGGAGGCATGTATCATTCAGACATGCTAGAGCAACGTATAGAACAAAACTTTATCGACAGTGCGGACTTGAAATACCAGGCCGCGCAAGTCTTGAGCAAACCCATTGCAGCCGCTGTGCAAGCCATGTTGACCTGCGTCACCAGTGGCGGCAAAGTGCTGGCCTGCGGCAACGGAGGCTCCGCCGCTGACGCCCAGCACTTTGCAGCGGAGTTTGTGGGCCGTTATGAACGGGAGCGCCCTGAATTGGCGGCTATCGCGTTGACGACGGACAGCTCCATCATCACGGCCATTGGCAACGATTACGACTTCAGCGTGATTTTTTCGCGTCAAGTGCGGGCGTTGGGGCAGCCCGGTGATGTCTTGCTGGCCATTTCGAGCAGCGGTAACTCGGCCAACGTTTTGGCCGCCATTGAAGCAGCGCACGAGCGTGAAATGGTGGTGGTGGGGTTGACGGGACGGGGCGGTGGAAAAATGATGCAAGCGCTGAAAGACACTGACGTTCACATTTGTGTGCCGCATGACCGCACAGCGCGCGTGCAAGAAGTGCACCTTCTGGCCTTGCACTGCATTTGTGATGCGGTCGATGCCCAATTGCTTGGTGATCAGGAAAGTTAACCATGACGCTTAGGGTTCAGAAACGGGTGGCTTTGCTGTTGGCGGTGGTCTCGCTGGCGGGCGCTTTGAGCGCCTGCGCGCCCTTGATGCTCGGGGGTGCCTTCGTTAGCGGCATGATGGCGTCTGACCGTCGCACGCCAGGCTCGCAGGTGGAAGACGAAGGCATTGAGTTGCGTGCCAACAGCCGCATCAATGAAAGCTTGGGCGAGCGCGTGCATGTCAACGTCACGAGCTACAACCGCCAAGTGTTGTTAACGGGAGAAACGCCCACCGAACAGGATAAACAGCTGGTTGAGCGTGTAGTCACTGGCGTGGAGAACGTGCGCTCTATCGTCAATGAGTTAGGGGTATTGGGAAGTTCCACGTTGACGCAGCGGGCCTCAGACTCCTTGGTCACCGGTAAGGTGAAAGCCAGCTTGCTGGATGCCAAAGACCTGTCTTCCAACGCTTTCAAGGTGGTGACTGAGCGGGGAACCGTTTATGTGATGGGTCGCGTCACCCAGCGTGAAGCCACGCGTGCGACCGAAATTATCAGCGGCACAGGGGGGGTGATGAAAGTGGTACGCATACTGGAAATCATCAGCGAAGACGAGTTGAAAGCCCTCTCGCCCGCGCCTGCATCGACACCCGCTTCAACCCAGCCCTGATCCCGGGCAAGGCCCAAGCTCGAAGCACCTGGCGTGCCTGGGCGCATCCACTCCTACCGCAGACGTTTAACGAGGCTAGACGTGTCCCAGCGCTTGCCCCCCATCTGTTGGACGTCTGCATAAAACTGGTCCACCAAAGCGGTGACCGGCAAGCGTGAACCGTTTCGCTTGGCCTCTTCCAGCACCAGACCCAAGTCCTTTCTCATCCAGTCCACGGCAAAACCGAACTCAAACTGGTCAGCCACCATGGTTTTTCCCCGGTTGTCGAGCTGCCAGCTTTGCGCGGCCCCTTTGCCGATCACATCGAGCACCTGGTTCATGTCCAAGCCCGCATGCTGGCCAAAGGCAACCGCTTCGCTGAGTCCTTGCACCAAGCCTGCAATACAAATTTGGTTCACCATTTTCGCAAGCTGCCCAGCACCGCTGTCGCCGAGCCGTGTGAAGGCGCGAGAAAACGCCATGGCCACCGGCTGAACGGCATCGAAGGCCGACTGATCTCCGCCACACATGACCGTCAGCAGGCCATTTTCGGCACCAGCTTGGCCCCCGGAGACGGGGGCATCAATGAATTGGAGTCCGATATTTTGGGCCGCCCCATACAGTTCCCGCGCCACACTGGCCGATGCCGTTGTGTGGTCGATAAAAACCGCACCCGGTTTCATGCCGGCAAAGGCACCATCGGCACCCAAGGTGACACTGCGCAGGTCGTCGTCATTGCCCACGCAGCAGAAAACGAAGTCAGCGTCCGTGGCGGCAAGCCTTGGTGTTTCAGCATGTTTTGAGCCGCCAGCCCCCGCAAAATCTGCGCACCATGCTATTGATTTTGAAGTGGTTCGGTTGTACACCACCACCTGATGGCCGGCAAGATGCAAGTGGGCCGCCATGGGTGCGCCCATCACACCCAGGCCCAGAAAGGCGACCCGGCGGGCGGGCGTGGCGTCATAGTTTTTGGCGGGGAGTTTTTTTGTGTTCATACGATGGCAAAGCTGTCAGTGTCAGCGCTGGGGTTCTGGATCTTCCCGCGCTGGCTGTTGAGTTTGATCTGCAAACGCAGATCGTTGAGTGAATCGGCGTTGCGAAGCGCGTCTTCGTACGTGATGGTGTTGCTCTCATAGGCATCGAACAGCGCTTGGTCGAAGGTTTGCATGCCCAAATTTCGACTCTTCTTCATGATCGCTTTGATCTCTGAGACATCTCCTTTAAAGATCAGATCGGAGATCAGGGGCGTGTTCAGCATGATTTCAACCACCGCCGTTCGGCCCTTGCTGTTTTGCTTGGGAACCAGACGTTGCGACACCATGGCCTTCAGATTAAGTGACAAGTCCATCAGCAGCTGGGACCGGCGTTCTTCGGGGAAGAAGTTGATGATGCGGTCCAAGGCCTGGTTGGCGCTATTGGCGTGCAGGGTGGCGAGGCACAAATGCCCCGTTTCTGCGAACGCGACGGCATGCTCCATGGTTTCCCGGTCGCGAATTTCACCCATCAGAATCACATCCGGTGCTTGGCGCAAGGTGTTCTTTAAAGCCGCCCCCCAGCTGTCGGTGTCCAGGCCCACTTCGCGCTGGGTGACGACGCAATTCTTGTGGGGGTGAACAAACTCAATCGGGTCTTCAATGGTGATGATGTGGCCAAACGAGTTGTCGTTGCGCCAATCCACCATCGCCGCCAGCGAGGTCGATTTGCCAGACCCGGTGGCACCCACCACGATGCACAAGCCCCGCTTCGCCATCACCACATCTTTGAGAACTTGGGGAATTCCCAAGCCATCAATGGTGGGCAGGCTGAGGGGAATAACGCGAAGCACCAAGCCAACTTTGCCTTGCTGAATAAACGCATTCACCCGAAACCGGCCGACCCCCGAAGGCGCAATGGCAAAGTTGCATTCTTTGGTGCGTTCAAACTCAGCCACTTGCTTGTCACTCATGACCGAGCGCGCCAAAGACATGGTATGAATACTGTTCAGCGGCTGGGCGGACACTTTGGTGACCTTCCCATCGACCTTGATGGCGGGCGGGAAATCGGCGGTGATGAACAGGTCGCTGCCGTTGCGGCTGACCATCAACTTGAGCAAATCGTTGATAAATTTGGTGGCTTGATCGCGTTCCATGGTGTCGATTGTCCCTGCGTTATTGGCGTTAGGTGGGCGATGCTGGATCAGTGCGTCGGGGCGCTGACGCGTGCGTGTCGGACCCCGGTTGCAGTCGCCAGCGCGTCACCACCAAAACGCATTTCATGGGCAATTCGCGGTAGGTGGCATGGTTTAACCGGGGAAGTTCTCGGGAATTTTCGCTTTGGCCCGCGCCTCAGCTGGGCTGATGATGTTGCGCTTGACCAGATCGCTCAGGTTTTGGTCCAGCGTTTGCATGCCCACGCTGTTGCCGGTTTGAATGCTGGAATACATCTGCGCCACTTTGGCTTCACGAATCAGGTTGCGAATCGCACTCGTGCCCAGCATGATCTCGTGCGCCGCGACCCGGCCCTGTCCGTCTTTGGTTTTGCACAGGGTTTGTGAAATAACGGCCTGCAAAGACTCGGACAACATGGCGCGCACCATCTCCTTCTCGGAGGCGGGAAACACGTCAATGATCCGGTCAATGGTTTTGGCCGCACTGGAGGTGTGCAGCGTCCCGAACACGAGGTGACCTGTTTCTGCCGCTGTCATCGCCAAGCGAATGGTCTCCAGGTCACGCATCTCGCCCACCAAAATGGCGTCGGGGTCTTCCCGCAAGGCAGAGCGCAGGGCGGCTGCAAAACTCAGGGTATGGGGCCCCACTTCGCGTTGGTTGACCAGGCATTTTTTGGACTCATGAACGAACTCAATCGGGTCTTCAACGGTGAGGATGTGACCAAACTCGGTTTCGTTCAGAAAGTTCACCATGGCTGCCAGCGTGGTGGACTTGCCCGAGCCGGTGGGGCCGGTAACCAGCACCAAACCGCGCGGCTTGAGTGCCAAGTCGGCAAAAATTTTGGGTGCGTTGAGCTGCTCCAAGGTCAAAATTTTGCTCGGAATGGTTCGAAACACCGCACCGGGGCCGCGTTGGTGGTTGAACGCATTGACCCGAAAGCGTGCCAGTCCATCAATCTCAAAAGAGAAGTCAATCTCCAGAAATTCTTCGAACATCTTGCGCTGCCCGTCGCTCATGATGTCGTACACCATGGCATGGACGGCCTTGCTGTCCAGCGGTTCCACATTGATGCGTCGCACGTCACCATGCACGCGGATCATTGGCGGCAAACCGGCCGACAGATGCAAGTCAGAGGCCTTGTTTTTGACGCTAAATGCCAGCAATTGGGTGATGTCCACGAAAGCTCCCTGTACTTTGTTACGCTTGCGTCAATTATGACCACGATTGAAACACAGCTTCAAACCGTTCTTGACCGCATGGCGGCCGCCTGTCGCCGGGCGGGGCGCAGCGCCACCGAGGTGAGTTTGCTGGCCGTGTCCAAGACCTTCCCCGCCACGGCCGTTGCCCAGGCATTCAGTGCAGGGCAGCGGGCGTTTGGCGAGAACTACATTCAAGAAGGGGTTGAAAAAATCGCGGCTTTGCGTGACTTGCCAATCGAATGGCACTGCATTGGCCCCATTCAAAGCAACAAGACCCGCCTGGTTGCGGAGAACTTTGACTGGGTGCACACCGTTGACCGCCTCAAAATTGCCCAGCGTTTGAGTGCGCAACGCCCCGGCCACAAAGCGCCGCTTCAGGTGTGTATTCAGGTCAACGTGGACGCAGGCGAGAACAAATCTGGCGTGTCTCCTGCCGATGCGCTGGCGTTGGCCAGACAAGTGGCTTTGCTGCCTGGCTTGCGTTTGAGGGGTGTGATGTGCATTCCTGAGCCTGCTCCTGATTTTGTAGCTGCTTGCGCAGTGCTGACAAGGGCTAGAGCCCTATTTGATGAATTAAACAAAGAGGGTTTGGATTTGGATACCGTCTCAATGGGCATGAGTTCCGATCTGGAAGCCGCCATCCAGGCGGGCAGTACCCTGGTGCGCGTGGGGTCTGCCATTTTTGGAGGCCGCGCTTAGCGCCACCCGGCGCGTTTGCCTATTGGCCCGGGACGCCCATGGGCTTGATTGCGCCACAGTTTTTGGACAGAAATTGAGCGCTGGACTCCAGCGCCATCGTTTCCGTTTTTCCCTTGACGGGGGTTTTGACTTGCATTTTCATGGTGTAGGCCTCGGCGCTCACAAAGGTGATTTGGCCTTCTCCGGTGGACGGGGGCTGGGTACAGACAAGGGTGAATTTCATGGTGTTGCCCACGCGAGGCAACAGGGTTTGCTTGCAATCGCCGTCTTGGACGGCCACCTCGTCGCGCGCCACCATCTCCGGCGTCATGCACACCTTGATGCTGGTCGCACCCGTGCCAGCGTCCATTTTCATGCCTTGTTGCGCCAACATCTCTTCCATCATCTTGCGTTGGTCAGCGGGCATTTTGGCCATTTCCTTTTGCGCCAAAGCCATTGCTTTTTCCATCTCGCCCGAGCTCGTGGTCATTTTGTTTTTCATCTCCCACAGGCCAGGCTTCATGGTTTGTGCTGAGACGCTGAGGGCGCTGGCCGCCAAGGCCAGGGTGAGCAAGAGGGGGCAATGCCGTTTCATGGTGACTCCTTGTGAGGGTGGAGGGCCCATTGTGCGCAAGACGGGGGTGCAGGGCAAGACCGACCGGGCAACGCGTCAGCGCAGGGGCAGGCGGGTTGAGTTTTTGACCTCTTCCATCACGGCATAGGTGCGGGTTTCGCGCACGCCTGGCAGTTGCCACAGCACGGTGCCTGCAAACTCGCGGTAGGCGTTCATGTCCAGCATGCGGGTTTTCAACAGGTAATCAAACCCCCCGGCCACCATGTGGCACTCCATGATCTCCGAACGCACTTGAGCGGCGGCTTTGAAGGCGTCAAACACATTGGGTGTGGTGCGGTCCAGCAACACCTCCACAAACACCATCAGCCCGGCGCCGAGTTTGAGCGGATTCAAGCGCGCCTCGTAACCCAAGATGTAGCCCTCTTTGGTCAGCCGCTGCACCCGCGCCAGAACGGCGGTGGGCGACAAGGCCACGGTTTCTGAGAGCTTGAGGTTGGAGATGCGCCCGTCGAGCTGCAGAGCATCCAAAATTTTCAGGTCGATGCGGTCAAGGTCAGGGTAGGCGTCGGTCATGACAGGCGATAGGTTTCCAGGTGAATGCTGGTCTCAGTGTTGCTGATGCCGCGTATCAAACGAATGCGCTCCAACACTTGCGACAACGCCGACAAATTGGCCGCCCGCAGCTCAGCCAGTAAGTCCCAGCGGCCATTGGTGTCGTGCAGGGTCGCAACACCGGGCTCGCCCAACAAGCTGGCAATGACGGAGCGGGTCTCATTGCCTTCAACGGCAATACTCATCCAAGCGCTGATCTCACTCGGTTGGGCATCCGGGCGCAGGCGCACGGTGTAGCCGACGATGATGCCAGCGTCTTCCAGCTTGGTGACACGGTTGGTCACCGTGCCGCGCGACACGCCCAACCTGTGGGCCAAAGTGGCCACCGGGGTGCGGGCGTCTTTGCGCAGAAGTGAGAGGAGTTGGTGGTCGGTGGCATCCATAAGAGATTGTGGGGGTGGGCTGCTGATTTAAAGTAAAGGGGTGTGAAAAATGACGGGTTTGTGGCGGTTTGCTTTGCCGACATCTGGGGTTGTCGGGCCCATGGTTTTACTGGACTTGGCGCCCGGTGGTCGGCCCCGGCCTGTTGCCGCCCGCCGGGACAAGACCGGCACCAAAGGCAGCCCCTGCACGCTTGGCATGCCGGCCAAAACCGCCGCATCGGTGGCTTGCGCAAAGCGTTGCGTCACAAAGGCCGAGCCCCAAATCAAGGCGACAAAAACCAGCAATAAATTGGCGTTCAAGCGAGACATCGGGGGCGGCGGGGGTTCAGCGACAAGGCGTTGGGCGGCAGGGCCAGCGCGGCAATGGATTGGTTAAAACGCCACTTTAGGCTGACTAAATGGTAAATAAATAGCATAAAGCAGACATTGTTGCCGATATACATTGTCATTGATCTTGGCGACACTGGTGGCTCATTACCGAGCAACTCACCCATGATCTCAACACCTTCTGTACTTACCCAGTTTCTCAGCGCCCAAGACGTGGCCGCCATTGTGAACAAGCTGGGCGCGCCTGTGGCGCTAAGCCGCATGGCCGACTACATTCAAGCCGACTACCTTCGCTGGGAGGACTTTGACAAGTGCGCCCGGGTCGCCACCCACTCCACAGAGGGCGTGATTGAACTCATGCCCATTGCCGACGCCAAGACCTACGCTTTCAAGTACGTCAACGGCCACCCCAAAAACCACCGCGTGGGCTTGCCCACCGTGATGGCGTTTGGCGTGCTCGCTGATGTGGACACCGGCATTCCTGAGCTGTTGAGCGAACTCACCTTGACCACGGCGCTGCGCACTGCCGCGATGTCAGCCGTGGCTGCCCGCGCTTTGGCCCGCCCGGGCAGCAAGCGCATGGCCCTGATTGGCAATGGCGCGCAAAGCGAGTTTCAAGCGCTGGCGTTTCACCACTTGCTGGGCATTGAGGAAATCTGCTTATTTGATACAGACACCGAGGCCACCGTCAAGTTGATGAACAACTTGAGCCACACCGCGCTGCGAATGACGGCGTGCGCCAGCATTGCGGATGCGGTGCGCGGGGCCGACATCGTGACCACCGTGACGGCCGACAAAACCAACGCCACCATCCTCACGCCGGATCTTATTGAGCCCGGCATGCACATCAATGGCGTGGGGGGCGACTGCCCTGGCAAGACTGAGCTGCATCCCGGCGTGTTGCTGGGCGCGTCCGTGTTCGTTGAGTACGAGCCCCAAACCCGCATCGAAGGCGATTTGCAACACCTGCCCGCTGATTTTGCTGTGACGGAACTGTGGCAAGTGCTCAGTGGCCAAGTGGCGGGCCGCGCCGATGCGCAGCAAGTCACCGTGTTTGACTCGGTGGGCTTTGCGCTGGAAGACTATTCCGCCCTGCGTTTCATGCGCGACACGGCGCTGGCGCTGGGTGTTGGGCAAGCGATCTCCTTGATCCCTGAGCTGGCCAACCCCAAAGACTTGTTCGGCCTGATTCGCCCGGCCCCTGTGGCCGCTTCCTTCACTCAACCTGCGGCCACCGCCACCATGGCATGACAACCTACCTACCAACCTCTCCCGCCCCTGGTGGCGTCAGCCTGATTGGCGTCCCCACTGATGTGGGTGCGGGCACCCTGGGCGCGCGCATGGGCCCTGATGCCCTGCGGGTGGCTGGACTCGCTCAAGCCATTGCACAGTTTGGCGTGGACGTCAAAGACCTTGGCAATCTGGACGGCCCCGCCAACCCGTGGCAAGACGCGGTGGACGGGTTTCGCCACCTGCCCGAGGTGGTGAAGTGGAACCAGCTGCTGCACGACGCCATGTATGCCGAGCTCAAAGCCGGCCGCCTGCCCATCATGCTCGGCGGTGACCACTGCTTGGGCATTGGCTCCATCAGCGCCGTGGCCAAGCATTGCCGCGACACCGGCAAGAAGTTGCGTGTGCTGTGGTTTGACGCCCATGCCGACTTCAACACCGCCACGCTCACCCCCAGCGGCAACATCCACGGCATGCCGGTCGCCTGCCTGTGCGGCCACGGCCCCCAGTCGTTGATTGAAATTGGTGGGCACATTCCCGCCATCAATGCCAAAGACATTCGCCAAATCGGCATTCGCAGCGTCGATGAAGGCGAAAAGCGCATGGTGCACGACATGGGCATTGAAGTGTTTGACATGCGTTACATCGACGAACTGGGCATGCGCCACGCCATGGAAATGGCGCTGGCGCTGGTGGATGCCAACACCCACTTGCACGTCAGTCTGGATGTTGACTTTCTGGACCCTGCCATTGCCCCGGGCGTGGGCACCACCGTGCGTGGCGGCCCCACGTACCGGGAAGCGCAGCTGTGCATGGAAATGATTGCCGACACGGGTCGTCTGGCCTCACTTGATTTGGTCGAGCTCAACCCGGCCCTGGATGTGCGCAACCAAACCGCTGAACTGGCCGTTGACCTGATCGAGAGCTTGTTTGGCAAAAGCACGCTAATGCGAAAGAACGGCGCGCGTTAAACCCGTCGCTTGCGGGAAGCCGGTCGGGCGACGCACGAGGGCGCTTGGGCCGCACCCGCCACCCCGCTCCCCCGCCTGGGGGCTGAATATTTGCCTAATGAAGGGCCAAATATTAGTTAAAAATGAAGCCGTTGATCGCAAAGAATAGCGGCTTCACCCCTTTTTCATGGAATTGTCATGCGCCTGCCCAACCCCTACCGCCCCGAGAACCAAGTTGTGTCCAGTCACTTGGGGGGCCTAGACCGCGCCTTGGATTGGGCCGCTGCTGCCAAGGCCGCCACGCCCTGGGTGCAAGCGGTGCGCAAGAACCCGCCCCCGTTTTGGGCCATGGAAAGCTTGCTCAAGGAATACCCGATTTCCAGCGCCGAGGGGCTGGCTTTGATGCGCTTGGCCGAAGCCTTGCTGCGGGTGCCTGATGCCGAAACCGCCATTGCTTTGACCGCTGACCAACTGGGCCGCGCTGACTTTGACGCCGCCGGTGACAAAACCTTGTCCCGTCTGTCCAGCTCTGCCATCGCCTTGAGCAAGAAATTTTTGCCCGACAGCGAAGGCCCCAGTGGCTTGTTCTCGAAGTTGGGCGCCCGCTCGGTGGTGGCGGCGACGCTGCGTGCCGTGCAATTGTTAGGTCGTCAGTTTGTCTTGGGGCAGACCATTGCCGAGGGCATGGACGAGGCCAAGTCCGCCCAACGCAAGATCAAGAACCTGCGCTACAGCTACGACATGCTGGGCGAGGGTGCCCGCACCGATGCCGATGCGCTCACCTACCTTGCCAGCTACAAAAATGCTATTCAATCCATAGCTTCTTGCGCAGATGCTGCGGGGGCTTGCGAGCAAAATGACGGTATTTCCATCAAACTCAGCGCGCTGCACCCGCGTTACGAAGATGCCCAGCAGGCCCGCGTGATGGCCGAGTTGGTGCCCCGCGTGTGGGGCCTGTGCGAGTTGTCGGCCCGCGCCAACATCAACCTCACCATTGACGCCGAAGAAGTGGACCGGCTGGAGTTGTCACTGGTGGTGTTTGACGCCTTGGCCGCCCAAGTGGCGCAGCACTACCCGCAGTGGACGGGTTTTGGTCTGGCCATGCAGGCCTACCAAACCCGCTCGCTGGAGTTGATCGCGCACATCACCGCATTGGCGCGAAAGTACAAAATTCGCCTCATGTGCCGCCTGGTCAAAGGCGCGTACTGGGACGCTGAAATCAAGCGCGCGCAAGAGCAGGGCTTGCCCGCTTACCCCGTGTTCACGCACAAACACCACACCGATGTGTCTTACCTGGCCTGCGCCCGCGCCTTGCTGGCCGCGCCCGATGCGATTTACCCCCAATTTGCCACGCACAACGCCGCCACCATTGCCGCCATTTTGCAAATGGGCGACAAGAGCGGCGCGCCGTTTGAGTTGCAGCGCCTGCACGGCATGGGCGAGGGTGTGTACCGTGAGGTGCTGAAAAACCCCCTAATTGCCTGCCGTGTTTACGCCCCCGTGGGCGCGCACAAAGACCTGCTGGCTTACCTGGTGCGCCGCCTGCTGGAAAACGGTGCCAACTCCTCGTTTGTGCACCAACTCGCCGATGAATCAGTGGGCATGCAAGAGCTGTTGATTTCGCCCCTGCGCTTGACCTCAGAGAGTGCTTTGCCTCTGCCCATCGACCTGTTTGGCACGGCGCGTCAAAACAGCGTCGGCCTGGACCTGACCGTTGAAACCATGCGTGCGCCTTTGTTGGCGGCGTACCAAACCGCGCACGTGCCGGTGGTGCCCGTGTTTGAGGTCAAATCGACCGCTAGTGCACTGGCCACCAGCGTGAGCAGCTATAAAAAATGGAGCAAAGTGCCGGTGCAAGAGCGGGCTGCCGTGTTGCGTCGCGCTGCCAATGAGTTGGAAAAGCAGACCCCTTTCTTCTGCGCCTTGCTGGTCAAAGAAGCCTTCAAAACCT
>JBAQDW010000108.1:0-4377 GCA_049286445.1 Rhodoferax sp.
CACGCCGCCAGGGCAATCACGACGCTGATGATCAGCACGGCGGGCATGGCACGTTTGGCCGGCCAGTTCAGGCCCACCAACAGGACCGCTGCCAGCAGCAGGGGCGCAAAGGCCAGTAAAGAAAGAATAGTGGGGTTCATGACAAGGTGCCTAGAGGTTGAATGCGGTGCTTGGGAGCGAGGGAAGCCATCGGATGGGCATATGAAAATTTCTTCTTGTGGGGTTGAAAGGGCGGGGGTAAAAAAATAAAAAGAGGCTTGCCACAACGGGATGGACGGGGCTGTAAGGCAGAAAAATCACGCTTTGAGGGCGCCTCAACACAGGCGCATGGCCTCTTCCCGGCTGCACTCTTCGGGCCGGCAGGCCATCGAGTGGCAGGGGCGGCCAGTTTCGGCAGTCAAGCCGATGCCGCAGCTGCCAAAGCCTTGTCCCCTCAATGCCCGCACGCCGTCCGTCGCCGCTTGCACCTCCTCTTCGCACCCGACCACCGCCACACCCTCAGGGGTCAAACGGTAAAAGCGGGCCTCCCTGCCATACGCCAGGCGGCGCAAGCCGTCGGTGATGACTGGCTTGGTGGGCAGGATGGCTGAAAGGGCTTGAATCAGTTGACTCATGGTGGGCGGGGCCTGGTGAGAAAGACAGAGGGATCGACTGAAATAAGAAATTGGTAAATTGGTATTACCACTTTTTAATAATGTAAATTTTGAACGGCCTTTGGTAAATAAGGGTTTACCCTCGACTCGTGGCATTACAACTATCATCACAGTGGTAAGACCACTTGAGACACCATGATTCAACATCTCGTCGCCCTGAACAAGCTCGCTGACACTGTCGCTGGCGAACTTGAAAAACGAATTCTTGAGGGCTCGCTCAAGCCCGGTGATCGTTTGCCGGCCGAGCGTGCGCTGGCGATTGAGCTGGGGGTGTCGCGCCCCTCATTGCGCGAGGCCATTCAAAAACTGGTGGCCAAAGGCATCCTGACCACGCGCCACGGGGGCGGAACGCATGTGACGGACCGGCTGGAGGCGCACTTTGCCGACCCTTGGCAAGACATGCTAAAAGGCCACCCCCTGTTGCACCGCGATTTACTCGAGTTTCGGCAAATGCTGGAGGGCCAGGCCGCTGCGCTGGCCGCACAGCGCGCCACCGATGTCGACATCGCCCGACTGGATGCGGTTTATGCGACCCTGCAGGCGATTTATGACACCGATGATTTACCCGGTTGCATTAGCGCGGATGTCGCGTTTCACCAAGCTGTGGCCGATGCCTCCCACAATGTGTTGATTGGCCATCTGACCTCCAGTTTGATGCGGGTGATTCACGGCCACGTCTCCACCAATCTGGAACACCTGCACGTCAGGCCCACGCGCTGGAGTCAGTTGCAAGAACAACACCGTGCCATTTGGGAGGCGATACGCGAGCGCCAACCCGAAGCGGCCGCTTTGGCCGCTGGGTCGCACATTGAATTTGTTCGTCAAAACATTGAGGACCATGCCCTGGAAGATCAACGCCGCTCAATTGCCCTGCGGCGCATGGGTGATGTCGCTTGAGCGATGCCAACCCCGCTTCCCGCAGCCCCCTTTTATGTGACTTGAACCCGGCAGGCAAAACCGGCCCGCCTCAGCCCGCGCGGTGCTGGACGATGCCCGGCATGGCCTGCACTTCGACCGCGCCCGAGTCGGCGATGGCCAGCTTGCCGCGGATGGTCAAATCACTGATGAAGTGAAACTGGTCGCGCATGTCGAAGGGATAGGCCTTGAGCTTGTAGTGCGTCCCCAGCGGCGTATCGGCCAGCACCACCACCACCGGCTTGTCGTATTCGAGGTAGGCGCTGCTCAGCGCAACATCGCGCAGTGCCACCCGCACACGGCCCGCGTCGTGGTCGGGCTGCAGGTAGAACGACACGACGCACATTAGCGTGTGCGACCCGTTGTTTGAGTTGGCGATGTTGTTTTGCCAGATCTTGGCGTGCGGCACATGGACAATATCGTCGGCCGGGGTGCAGATTTCGATGGCGCGCATCCCAACCGCTCGCACCTCGCCGTAATCGTCACCAATGCGGACCCAGTCGCCCGGGCGGTAGGGGCGCTCGAAGATGGCGACAAAGCCGGCAATCAAGCTGCTGACGTAGTCCTTGAACGCGAAGCCGATGGCAACACCAAGAGCACCGGCAATCACGAGGAAATTCTGCAAGGTGATGTTGAAGACGATCGGAACCACCCAAGTGACGGCGATCACCAACATCACCAACCGGATGATTGGCACCGCGCCGAGCAGGTACAGCCGCAGTTGGCTCGGACCGCGCTCGGCCAAGTAGGGCAGCAGCTTGCGGGCCAGCAGAATGACCAACCCCGTGCCCAGCAGGATCATTCCGATTTTCGTGAAGCTAATGTCCTGCAGGTCATTGATCAGCCTGACGGCAGTTTGCTGGCCTTTTTCTGCGGCTGCCATGTCAGATGGCTCCGGTGGGAAGACCCGCGGCCTTCAGCGCCTTGCGGATGGTGGGGTAGGCCATTGGGCTCACGCGATGGCGGTGGGTGCCGGGGTCGCATTGCAAATGCCCCGTGACGACCAGCGCCGCCAGCATATTGGGTTCGCCCGTTGTGGGCAGTACCGTGGCCAGCTCATCCGGGGTCAGCTCGCCGTGAATCAGCAGCGCCTGCAGCACCAGCAGCGCGCGGTCTTCGTTCGAGCGGGGCAGCTCCACCTCCTCAATGCCGAAGACCCACACCGTGCGCGCGTCATTGGCAGTTGCCCCTTCGGCGCGATCCGACAGTGGCACCTCTGCGGCACTCACCTTCAAGCTGGCGCGCCACAGGTGCCATGCAACCCACGGTATGCCGCCGCTGTGTGCGGCGAGCTGGCGCAAATGGGCGTTGTGTGGCTCACCGTTGCTGTCGCAGGCCAGCACGTCATCGCCATTGCCCGCCAGCCTGAAAGTCG
Organism: Rhodoferax sp.; assembly: GCA_049286445.1. Taxonomy (GTDB): domain Bacteria; phylum Pseudomonadota; class Gammaproteobacteria; order Burkholderiales; family Burkholderiaceae_C; genus Rhodoferax. Next base: position 2,944 of record JBAQDW010000108.1, read on the forward strand.
CCGTGATGCCGTCACTGTCAAGCGCCAGCGTGGCGAACCAGTCGCGCAGCCGCCGCGCGTCGAAGGGCTCAAAAGTATGCGGGTGTGGCAAGGCCAGGTCGGCCTGCACGGCCTTGACGATGAAGCGCCACGCCCAACTGTCGCACCCGATGAGACAGCGGCGTTCTGTACTGGCCAACTGAGACAGCAGAGCGCGTACCGCGTGCAGCCCGTTGCGTTCACGCAGGAACCAGTGCTCCAGCCGCGGAATCACCAGCAAGCCGGTGCCACTCAAATCCGGAAGCCCGCCTTGGTCGGCCTGACCCGTCAACTCACTGCGCTTTGGCGCTTGCAGCAACGCGTGGCCCCGTGTTTTTGCCCAGGTGGCCAGCGTTGCACTGGTGTCACATGGCGGGAAGACGAGGGTGCGAAGCTTGGGTTGATCGTCCGCGTCATTCGACCACTCGCCAAGCTGTTCGTCCAGCGCCAGCAGCAGCTGCTGAGCGCCATCCGGCGGGCCGGCGAGGTCATTGATCTGCGCCAGCGACGCGCGGTCCAGAACCGAATGCGACAAAAACGGGTCTTCGGGAGTGGACATTCGTCGCTTCAGCCGGGCCCAAATCGCCCGGAAGGCCTGCTCGGTCGGCATCGTCGGCGCGGTGTAGTCGCTGAGTTCTATCAGTTCAAGTGGCTTCACGGTTTCCTTGGCATCGTCGATTCCGGGATTCCGGCACATAAGGCGTTCAGACCCCATCCTACCGGCTTTTGTGCCCCTCACGGACGGGCACGGCGTGGTGAGGGTGACCCCGTAACTGGCCCGCTCCCTTTGTGTCTCGCCCAGGCTTGGAGACGCTCCTTACACGAATGGCACTTACTTAACCCTCAACCGGTAACCGGTAACCGGTAACCGTTAACCGTTATCCGTTATCCGTTATCCGTTAAGCGTGTGGTTTCGGCGCTACCCCATGCGTTCCAGATTCTGGGTGTTTTCGGCCTGTAGCCCTTGCTGTCCCTGCGCAAGCAGCTATCGACTGTGTAGCAATTCTTGCGCTGCAACCCCCACTCTCACCCCCAACCCCTCTCCCGCCCCGCCGGGCGAGAGAGGGGAGCTCAACAGCCCTATGTGGCCGCGTGTTGGAAGTGGATGAGTTCACCGTGAACCGCCAACCTTCAAAGTGAACGCAGGCAGCCTCAACACGCTTACTTGGTCTTTGGTTCCCGGCGAGTTTGAATGTTGGCGTCTGCGCGTGAACGCCACCCCAGACAACGCGTTGGCCACATAGGGCTGTTGAGCTCCCCTGATCCCCCCGGCGGGGGTGGAGAGGGGTTGGGGGAGAGGGGGGGAATGAACAAGACCTTGGAGTTGCTGCAATCTCACCCCGCGAGGCTCTAACATAGTAAGCCTGAAAAAACCATAAAAACTATAAGACTTTTCAGCCTCCAGCCCAATAGCCC